>CALFNG010000079.1 GCA_937902985.1 uncultured Myxococcales bacterium | reverse complement strand
GCCGTTGACGCCTGGTCAAAACGGCTGAGCGGGTCCGTGCAGGAGCAGCTCGAACGGCTTGTCGAGTACCGCCAAGCCCTCATCACCGCCGCCGTTACAGGCAAGTTCGACGTGTCGAAGGAGGCGGCGTGAGCGACATCAAGCTGTTCAGGACCGCGGGGGGCAGTCCGCCCGTCGAGCTGGCGAGCAAGTCGGTCGCCCTCGAGAAGTCGCTCCAGTCGCTGATCGAGGCTCACCTCGACACCTTCCTCGGCGTGCGTTTCCTCGCCACGGAGTACTCGACGGGCAAGGTCCACGGCGGTCGCATCGACACGCTCGGCATCGACGAGAATGGATGCCCCGTCATCATCGAGTACAAGCGCGCGACCAACGAGAACGTCATCAACCAGGGGCTCTTTTACCTCGACTGGCTGATGGACCACCGAGGCGAGTTCGAACTTTTCGTGCTGAAGAAGCTCGGCAAGGAAGCATCCGATGAGATTGAGTGGAGCAGCCCTAGACTGATCTGCATCGCGGGTGATTTCACCCGGTACGATGGGCACGCCGTGCAGCAGATCCACCGAAACATCGAGCTGGTGCGCTACCGCAAGTACGGCGACGAGCTTCTGCTCTTCGAGCTGGTGAACACGGTGTCGGTGACGCCGCCAGAGGCGCCAAGCGTGGCCCCTGCCCAAGCGTCACCTTCGGGCATTGCGGTTGGGCAACGGATGACCGTCGAGGAGCAGCTGGCGGCGGCGTCTCCCGACCTTCGCGACCTCTTCGAGGCGACGAAGTCGTACCTTCTCGGTCTCGGGGACGACGTGCAGCTCAAGCCGATGAAGTACTACTACGCGTATAAGCGCCTGAAGAACTTTGCCTGCGTCGAGCTGTATCGGAAGGCAAAGTTGGTGACGGTTCACGTAAAGGTGGAACCCGACAGCATTCGCCTGGAGGAGGGGTTCACTCGCGACGTTCGTGGGGTAGGCCACTTCGGGACCGGGGATCTCGAGATCTCCTTGCGGTCCATGGACGACTTCGAGAGGTCGAAGCTTCTATTGGTCAAGAGCTACGAGGCGAGCTGAGGGGCGGGCATGAGCATCGAGCTGCGCTTCGAGGACGACGTGACCATCATCGCCATATCCCACACGATCGACCCTCCGAAGGAGGCGGCATGATCGGCAAGATCGAACGCGTGCCACTCCGGACCGTGTGGAAGCACGAGGCGTACGACTTCACACAGTGGCTCGAGGAGAACCTTGACGTCCTGAACGAGGCGCTCGACCTGACGCTCACGGGTGCGGAGCGGGAGCAGAGTGCCGGTTCCTTCAGCGTGGACCTCGTAGCCGAGGACGAAGCGGGTGGAACCGTGGTCATCGAGAACCAGCTCGAAAAGAGCGACCACGATCATCTCGGCAAGCTCGTCACTTACCTGACGGCATTGGGCGCGAAGACAGCGATCTGGATCGTCGCCGAACCTCGACCGGAGCACGTCGGGGCAATCACCTGGCTGAATGAGTCCAGCAGCGCCTCGTTCTACCTGGTCAAAGTCGAAGCCATCCGCATCGGAGAGTCGCCGCCCGCCCCGCTTCTCACTCTGATCGTCGGTCCGAGCGAGGAGGCGCGCGAGGTCGGGAAGACCAAGAAGGATCTGGCTGAGCGGCACCTGCTCTGTCGACGCTTTTGGGAGGCGCTCCTCGAGCGGGCGAAAGTGCGAACGAAACTGCACGCGACGATATCGCCAGGCGTCAACAGCTGGGTTGGTGTGAACAAGGGCGGGCTCCGCTTCACGTACGTCATTTGGGAGCACGAGGCAGCCGTGGAGCTGTACATCGACCGCGGTAAGGAATCCGGCGACGAGAACAAGAAGGTCTTCGACGCTCTTACCGTTCACCGTCAGGAAGTGGAAGCCGCCTTCGGAGGTCCACTCGAGTGGGAACGACTGGACGGCAAGCGAGCGTGCCGGATCCGAAAGACGATCGCGACCGGCGGGATCCGAGACGAGGAAGCCACCTGGGTTCGAACCCAGGACGACATGATTGAGAACATGGTCCGCCTGGAGAAGGCGCTAGCGCCTCAAATCGCGGACCTTGCGGGGGGATGATGCCCAAGACGAAGGAGCAGCACTTCGAGGACGCGATCGAGCACCATCTGCTCACTTCGGGCGGCTGGAGCAAAGGCTCGCCGGGCGACTTCGATCGTAAGACCGCGCTGGTCTCGAAGGACTTCTTCGACTTCGTGGAGGCCACGCAACCCGAGACCTGGAACGAGCTGAAGAAGCACCACCAGTCAGGGCTCGAAGGCGCTGTCCTCGACACCCTGGTCAAGGCGCTCGATTCGCGTGGCGCGCTCGATGTCCTGCGCCACGGCTTCAAGTTCTTCGGCAAGAAGATCGAGTGCGCCTACTTCAAGCCGGCGCACGGGATGAACCCGGACATCCTGGCCAAGTACGCGATGAACCGACTCGTCGTGACGCGCCAGGTGCGCTTCGTCGAGGACGGCGACCAGTCGGTGGACCTCGTGCTCTTCGTGAACGGCTTTCCAGTCGCCACCGCCGAGCTGAAGAACCCGCTGACCAACCAGACCGTCCACGACGCCATCAAACAGTACCGAAACCGCGATCCTCGTCACGCGCTCTTCCAGTTCAAGAAGCGAGCGCTCGTCCACTTCGCAGTAGATCCGGATCAGGTCTACATGGCCACGAAGCTCGAAGGGGACGGAACGGTGTTCCTTCCGTTCAATCGCGGCAAGGACAAAGGCGCCGGCAACCCCGAGCACGAGAGCGGCTACCGCACGGGCTACCTCTGGCAGGAGGTCTGGCAGCGCGACTCCTTCATGGACATCCTCGGGCGCTTCGCTCACCTCGCCGTCGAGGAGAAGAAGGTTGACGGCAAGACGGTCAGGAAGGAATCGATCGTTTTCCCGCGCTACCACCAGCTCGACTCGGTCCGAAAACTTGAGGCAGCTGCTCGCCGTGATGGCGCCGGCAAGAGTTACTTGATCCAGCACTCCGCAGGGTCGGGCAAGTCGAACTCGATCGCCTGGCTGGCACATCGGCTGTCGAGCCTGCACGACGATCACGACCAGCGTGTCTTCGACTCGGTCGTCGTGGTGACGGACCGCCGCATTCTCGATCAGCAGCTTCAGGCGACCATCTTCCAGTTCGAACACAAAAACGGCGTGGTCTTGAAGATCGACGAGAACAGCGAACAGCTCGCTGGTGCTCTCGCGTCGGGAACGCCGATCGTCATCACTACCCTTCAGAAATTCCCCTTCGTTACGAACCACCTCAGCGGACTGCCCAACCGGAAGTACGCGCTGATCGTGGACGAGGCGCACAGTTCGCAGACCGGTGAATCCGCCCGCCACATGAAGGAAGTTCTGGCGGCGCGTACCCTGGAGGACGCCGAGAAGGAGGAGGGCAACGACGAGGAGGACTCCGAGGACCGCCTGCTCAAGGTGATGCAGTCACGCGGCAAGCAGAAGAACCTGTCGTTCTTCGCCTTCACCGCCACCCCGAAGGCCAAGACGCTGGAAGTGTTCGGCGATCGGGACGCGGAGGGCAAGCCGAAGCCGTTCCATCTCTACTCGATGCGGCAGGCGATCGAGGAGGGCTTCATCCTCGACGTTCTCAAGAACTACACGACGTACCGAGCGTTCTATCGGTTGGTCAAAGCCGTGGAGGACGACCCGAAGGTCAACAAGAAGAAGGCGACCAGCGAGCTGGCGCGCTTCATGTCGCTGCACCCCCACAACGTCGCGCAGAAGACGCAGGTGATGGTGGAGCACTTCCGCACCAAGGTCAGCCACAAGATCGGTGGGCGCGCCAAGGCGATGGTGGTCACCTCGTCGCGCCTCCACGCCGTCCGCTACAAGCAGGCGTTCGACAAGTACATCGCCGAGCAGAAGTACGACATCGGCGTGCTGGTAGCGTTCTCCGGCGTCGTCAAGGACCCCGACATCGAGGGCGTCGAGCTGACCGAGGTCGGCATGAACCGGGGCATCAAAGAACGCGAACTTCCCGAGAAGTTCGCGAGCGATGACTTCCAGGTGCTCTTGGTCGCGAACAAGTACCAGACCGGCTTCGACCAGCCGCTGCTCCACACGATGTACGTGGACAAGCGGCTCTCGAACGTGCAGGCAGTGCAGACCCTCTCTCGCCTCAACCGGATGGCGCCGGGGAAGGAGGACACCTTCGTGCTCGACTTCGTCAATGATGTGAAGACGATCGAAGACGCCTTCCAGCCCTACTACGAGCAGACCACCGTCGCCGAGACGGCGGACCCGAACCAGCTCTACGAACTGCAACACCGTCTCGAAGCCATGCAGGTCTTCTGGACGACCGAGGTCGAGGCGTTCTGCAAGTACTTCTACGCGCCGAAGGAGAAGCAGACGCAGTCGGACCAAGCCGAGATGTACCGGGCACTGGGGCCTGCGGTGGACCGATTCAAGGCGCTCGACGAGGAGAAGCAGGACGAGTTCCGCAACGCTCTCACCGGCTACGTCGGGCTCTACTCCTTCCTCTCGCAGGTCATGCCCTTCGCCGACGAGGACCTGGAGAAGCTGTACTCGTTCGCCCGTTTCCTGGAGCTGAAGCTTCCTCGGGACGAGAAGAAGGCGCCTCTCGCGCTCGATGGCGACGTGGCGCTAAAGTACTACCGCCTCGACAAGATCAACGAGGGGAGCATCGCCCTGAGCCTGGCGGAGCCGGTCGCCCTTCGGGGACCGACCGAGGTCGGCACGCGCAAGGCCAAAGACGAGGAGGTCGCGCTCTCCGAGATCATCGAGGTCTTGAACGAGCGGTTCGGCACCGAGTTCAGCGAGGGCAACGCGCTCCTGGTCGAACAGTTCGTCGCCGACGCCAAGACGGACCCGGCGGTGGTCGGGAAGGCAATGGCCAACCCCCTCGACAACTTCGAGCTGTCGATGAAGCCCGTGATCGACGGGCTGGTCATGGACCGCATGGACCGAAACCAGGAGATCGCGACCGCCTACTTCAACGAGGGCGACTTCGCGAACCGCTTCTTCAAGGCGGTGGTGCGGCGCGTCTACGAGGAGATCCGGAAGCCGGGAAGTCAGCCGCCGTCGTCGCGGTAGAGGGGGCGATGATATTGTGGCGCGCATGCCGTCGAAGAACCTCGGAGGTTCCCCGAGGTCGTACGCGATTGAGGTGCCAACCCTTTGCGATCAAAGGACTTTACAGGTTGTGGAGAACCTGTTCATATGTCCAGGTCATGCACGTTCCGGGTGCACGCGTCGAAGAGGTCGATAGGGGGGCGCTGAATGCCTGGTGTCGTCCCGCCGAACCCGCCGATCTTCCACATCACGCACGTGGAGAATCTGCCGAGCATCATCGGGCACGGCTGCCTCTGGGCAGACTCGCAGCGCATCGCGCGGAGCCTTGTGACGACGAATATCGGCTACTCGCACATCAAGCAGCGTCGCCTGAACCGACCGGTCACCGTGGGCGTTGGGGGCAAGCTCGGGGACTACGTCCCCTTCAACTTCTGCAACCGTTCGGTGATGCTCTACGTGGTGTCGCGCGGGCACATCGACTACGCGGGTGGAGCGGACGAGATCGTCCACCTGGTGTCCAGCGTGCAGACCGCGGTTGCCCTGGGCAAGCCGTGGGCGTTCACCGACCGTCACGCCGACCTCGCGTATGCGACCTACTTCAGCTCGCTCGCCAAGCTCAGCGAAGTGGACTGGACGGTAATGCCGCTCACGTACTGGGCGGGGGACGACACGAAGGAGAAACGCCAAGCAGAATTTCTCGTCCACGAGACCTTCCCGTGGTCAGCCGTGGAGAGCATCGCCGTCAAGAACGCAGCCGTCGCAGCGAAGGTGCGGGCTCTGCTTCCGAGCGGCACGCCGCCCGTAGCGATTCAGCCCGGTTGGTACTACTGAGGGCGCAGCGATGATCAAGTTCGTCACCGGCAACCTGTTGGACGCAAAGGTCGAGGCGCTCGTCAACACGGTGAACACGGCGGGCGTCATGGGGAAGGGTCTTGCGCTTCAGTTCAAGAAGGCGTTCCCGGCGAACAGCAAGGCGTACGAGGCAGCCTGCAAGCGGGGCGACGTTCAGATCGGGAAGATGTTCGTGTTCGACGCGGGTGGCATCGTCCTGCCTCGCTACATCATCAACTTCCCGACGAAGAAGCATTGGCGGTCGCCGTCGAAGCTGGACTACATCGAGCAAGGGCTCGCCGCACTGATCGAGGTCATCCGCGACCAGCAGGTCCGCTCCATTGCTGTCCCTCCGCTCGGCGCGGGGCTTGGCGGGCTCGATTGGAACAAGGTCCGTCCCGTGATCGAGCGTGCACTCTCGCCGCTCACCGATGTCGAGGTGTTGGTCTTCGAGCCAAATGGGGCGCCGCCGGCAGAGGCGATGCGAAACGAGACCAAGAAGCCGAAGATGACGCCAGGACGAGCCGCTGTGCTGGCCCTGATGAGTCGCTACCAGGTTCCCGGATACGACTACCGGCTCTCGCTCCTCGAAGTGCAGAAGCTAGCGTACTTCCTTCAGGTAGCGGGCGAACCTCTTCGACTCAACTACCAAGCTCATCACTACGGTCCCTACGCCGACAACCTCCGGCACGTTTTGCATCACATCGAGGGGCACTACCTCCGTGGCTTCGGCGACGGACAGAATAAGCCCGAAACGCCCCTCGACTTGATTGAGGGTGCGGCGAGCGAAGCCGAAGCCTTCCTCGCTTCGAACGGGGAATCCGAGACACGCCTCCGAAGGGTCGCCAACTTGATCGAAGGCTACGAGACCCCGTTCGGCATGGAACTCTTGTCCACGGTCCACTGGGTGGCGACGCACGACGCGGATGCCGGTCGTTCGGACGCTGCGGCGACACGCGCCGTTCACGCATGGAACGCCCGCAAGGCGACGACGATGAAGCCCGAGCACGTGCGAACGGCGTGGGAGCATCTTCGCCGGCAGAACTGGATCTGACCACGAGTTGCGAAAGCGTCGAGGTGCGCCGCAGCTCGACTACCGCTTCTTCATTTTCTCCAGGTACTTCTCGACGTCGCGTCGCATCGGGCCTTCTTGCTCGATGACCTTCCTGACCAGCGGAGCGGGCAGATCGAACTTTTTGACGAGCACCTCGACCTCGTAGGGTTCATTGCCCGCGACTCGCTCCCGATCCGACTTACCAACCTTCGTCTTATCATCCGACATTCTTGAACTCCTTTTTCAGTACAATTCCCTCGTGAACGCGAACGTCAGGAGGCCCGCGACCCAGGCAGCGGCTTGATTGAACTCACGCTCACCGCGCTGGTTCGTGCTGGCGAAGGCATGGCCCGCCGCCACTCCGACCGCGACACTGCCCCCAACGGACAGAAGGTTGAACGCCGTGTCGCTCAGCGGCTCATCGGTAGTACCGGCGAGAGCGAGGCGAATCGCCTCGGGATCCTTGACTCCACGCAGACTATTGCAGTTGCCGTGGGCGATTCGAAGGTTGTCGGCGTCATCGTCTCCACCGAAGACTTGCGGCTCCAAGTGGTCCACGGTGACCGTGTCCCCACCAAAGAGACCCGTGCGCCCGTACAGGGCGAGAACAACATTCTCGTGGCAAAGGTGACAGCGCCCGCGTGTGGTGGACGCGATTCCTTCAAGATCGCCGTACCTCTCGCTCCAATAGTCGTCAGACATGGCCTTCTCCAGCGACGGATTCAGTTCCGTTGATGCTTGTTGAGCGCGCCTCGTCGCGAACGCGAAAAAGCGCGAACTCCTTATCGCCGGTGGCGACCAATTTTTGATGCGGACAGCCCGGCGAGCAACGGACCTCGTTCGCGTCCATCGTGCCCGGATAGTAGTGGTACCGCTGCTCGCCCACGTCATGCATGCGCTTCATCCCAGTGACCATGGCGATGAACTGCAACACTTCGTGCGCCGCAAGGCTCATGCTGAAAGGGAACACGTTCTCGTTCCGCCGTAGGGCGTGGTCCAGAGGCAGCCCCTCGATGTATCGGGGTTGGTCCAAGTAGCCGTCCATCTCCGCTGCCACGAGCCCTGGGTCGTAAGCGCCGGTGCATTCCAGGCATGCGCGGAGTGGTCCAGCAGTGCGCGCACTCCAATCAGCATGCCTTAGCTTTTCCTCGGGAGCATAGATGGCGATCCCTCCATCGACGACGGGCACCAAATGCGCGTAAGCGAGATGATTCAAGACGCGCTTTGGCCAGGGGCGATCGACACAGCTAAACAGCACATCGCAGTCGAGCGCTGCCCGATACCCAGGTTCGTCAACGAGATTCTCGGCTACCGCGAGCACCTGAAAACGATCTGCCGTCGCGCTCTCGATGAGCGCACGGGAGAGCGTCACGACCTTGAGTTCGCCGATATTCCGTCCGCTGGCATGAAGGAGTCGATCCAGGTTGTGGCGCTCCACGCGATCGAAGTCGATCACTGACAGGCGTCCAACGCCCATCCTGGCAAGTGACTCCGCTACCAACGCGCCGACGCTGCCTCCGCCTACCACACCAACGTGCATGCGACCGAAGTCCGCCTGGTGTTCTTCGCCCCAGACCGCGACCGTGCGCAGTAGCTCGGGCTTGAGCCTCGGCACGGGGACGCCCGGATTGAAGGAGACTCGCAGTCCCTTGCCCACGACCCGAACAGAGTCGCACCAAGTCGGCTCGTACTTTTTTGGAGCAACTCGCTCCCAGAAGCGCGCGCTCCACTCGCTTGTCTTGCAGGCCAGCGTCAGGCCTGTTAACGGCCGCCTAGATCCGGAGAAATCGGTGCATCGAGGTGTCGGCCGAGAA
>CALFNG010000078.1 GCA_937902985.1 uncultured Myxococcales bacterium | reverse complement strand
CGGGCTCCGGCCTTGGCGTGGCTCGATCCGCTACCCCCACCTTCGACGAAGAGCGCGAAGTTTGAGGGGACGAGGATCAAGAAGACCGAGGGGCGGGGGCGGCTCAGAACAGCCCGTCGTCCTGGTCGGCCTCGCGCGCGATGGCGTCGACGGCGCAGCGATAGACGCGCAGTGCGCGGCGCAGGCGGGATGCGCAACGCAGGATCGCGCGCGCGCGAGCGCGGACGGTCGGGTCGTCGGATGAGAGCGGCGCGTTCAGTAAGGGGTGTTCGAGCAGGAGCGCGCGCTCGAGCGCGACGAGGCTCGCGACGGGTGGGCCCGGCCCCCGCTATCGTCTTCACTGCCCGCGACACCGAGCGGACGAGTGCGCGCGCGCGTCGCGACGACGACGGGCGTCGCGGGACGCGCGACGTCGAGCAGGTAGACTTCAGCCTCGGGGGGAGGTGCGATGACGGACTCTCTCGCTCGCGTCGCCGCTCATGGCGGCGGTGTCGGCCGAGATACCCGTGTCGCCGGGGACTGCGTCAACGACACGGCCGAGGCAGCCGACGGCCGGGACCAGGGGGCCGGGGCGAGGCCCAGGAGCACGAACGCCGTTCGGATTCGACAACCCCCGGCCCGAGAGGACAACTCGCCTCGCAGCGCCCGCCCGAGACGGCGTGGCCAGCGGGGTGACCTTGGGCTTGACACCATAATGGTGCTAGTCCCATACTCACGATGTGGCGACCGTCGTCCAAGGCGACTTCGAGTGGGACGACGCCAAGGCCGAGTCGAATCTGGCTAAGCACGGCGTCTCGTTCGAGGAAGCCGCCACCGTCTTCGCGGACGGCGCCGCCGTCTTCCTCGACGACCCAACCGCTGCCGATCAGTTCGTCGTCATCGGCATGTCCGCGAGGCCGCGTGTCCTCTTCGTGGTTCACGTCATTCGGGGCGAGCGCGAACGCATCATCAGCGCCCGGCCCGCCACCGCCACCGAAGAGCACCTCTACATACCCGCCCCATGAAGCCCATGAAGGAAGCACCCATGAACACCGCCAAGCGTCCCACCGCAGAGTCCCTCGCCGAGATCCCCGAGCTAGACGTCTCCAAGGCGCGAGTCGTCGGCCGTGGGCTCGGCACGCACCGCCGCTTTGAACTTCGCACCCTGCGTGCCGCTCTCGGCAAGACGCAGGCGGAGATCGCGCGTGCGGCGGAGATGGATCAGGGCGACGTGTCGCGCCTGGAGAGGCGCGAGGACGTGAAGCTGTCCACGCTCGGGCGGTACGCGCGAGCCCTCGGCGGCCGGCTCCAAGTCGCCGTCGTCGTCGGCGGGCACCAGTACCTTCTCGACGTCGGCGAGGCGACACACGGCGCGGGCGCGCCCGCCCGGGCCGGCTCGTCGACGAAGACGACGGGGGCCGTGGCGCTCACGGGGGTGGAGCGGTCGCGCCGGCCGTCCAGCCGGGGTAGCGCGCACCGCAAGCGGGGCATGCGTTCGGCGTGACGGTTGGATCACGCGTGTCCCTCTCTGGCGACACCACCGGGGCGGACGGCGGCGGGCTACGCGAACGGGAGACCGCCGGGGCGGTGCAGCCCCGGTCTTCTGGTCGCCGCCGGGCCTGTGGTGGCGAAATACTCGTTTCCCGCGCAATTTCGCGTCGGCTGCGGTGGGAGCAAGCGCCGATGCAGGCCGCATGAGCGACGCGACGAAGGTGCGGGTCGAGGTCCAGCGAGGAAGGCGCAGGCGGCCTCGGCTGGCCCGGGGCCATGGCCGGGGGGCAAAGCTGGAGCGCACAAGTGCGAACCGACGCATTGTTTACGCATCGTTCGTTCAGGATCTCCCTGCGTGCCTTTGGGGGAAACGCCAAGCCTGGCGGGTCCAAGTCCTGCGCGATCCGGCGGCTGACGGACAAGTAGCCACGAACAGCCCCAGCGGATGATGGCACCCTTGTGCTGGACGAGGTTGGCGAGCTCTCGCCCGGGGCCGAGGCCGCGTTACGGCGTTGGCTCGAAGAGGAGGACGAGAGCATCGGAATGAGTGATGACGGTGGGCGGGGTCGCCGGGATGATCATGCCCGCACCGGCCGGCGCGCTCGTCGACGCCACCTCGCGCAAACGCGCCTACGTCATCATTCCGGGGATCTTCACCATCCTCGGGTCGGCGATCGTGCTCCTCTCGCAGCGGATTCCGCCGCGAGGCGGTTGCGCGCTTGGGCCGTCCAGGCGGTGACGCCCGCGTCCGCCGCATCGGCGTCGGACATGACCGCGAACGGCGGCCGTCGGAGCGTCCGGATCGCCCGAAAACGAGACGAGCGCGCCGTCGGTCTCGCCCACGTCGAGCGCTCCGGGGTCCTTCGTGAGCGTCACCGTGATCCGCACCGTCGCTCCGTCGTTGGCCTGTACGACGGGGCCCGCCTCCGTCGAGGTGGCCCCCTCGATGGAGAACGAGAGGTAGCTCGTCGTCGAGTCGCTCCAGTCTTGGGGCAGGAGCGACCAGTCGGACATGGGCGCCAGCGAGAAGGCATCCGCTTTGAAGGTGGCGCTCGCGCCGACCGGCAGCACGAAGAACGACTGCCGCGGCGCCACGTTGAAGTATGTCGCCCCGGTCAGCGGCGGAAGGCACGGATCCTGGTTCGCTGCGCGCACGCGTTCGACCACACGCGCGGCGCCACGAAGACTCCGTCGCTCACGTGAGCCTGGTTCGGCCCCACGAGGTCGATGCACATGTCCGCGAGCTCGCCGCCGCCGGTGACGTCCAGCCATCCCCAGTTGGCCGTGTTGGTCACGTCGAAGCGCGTATCCGGTCCGGGGGATCGGATCGCTCGCGGCCTCGACGATCTCGTGGCTGGCCGCGATCGTCGTCTGCTCGAGGAGCGTTGTGGCCTGCACGTTCGAGAACGCCGGCGCCAGCGTCGGGCACTCGACGACGACCGCGTACGGGATCTGCTGCGCGCCCAGCGTGAGCCAGGCGTGGTACCCGACGAAGCTGCCGTCCGCGCAACTCGTCTGGCCGTCGAGAGAGACGCTCGTGGTCTGCGGGAGGAAGACGACGTAGATGCTGTTCGAGACCGCCCCGGCGCCGGGCGCGGGGAGGACACCGCTCGAGATCGCC
>CALFNG010000077.1 GCA_937902985.1 uncultured Myxococcales bacterium | reverse complement strand
CGATCGATCGCCGCCGGCACCGCGCGGGCGCCGCCGGCGTCGCCGCGGCGATGCGTCCAATCGCCGAGAATGACGGAGGCCATCGCTCCGACGGTATAACAGACTCGCTCACGCGACGGCGCCCACGCGAGGTTCCCGCCGGTCGCGACCGCCCGCCCACGGCGACCTGCCGCGAGCGTCAGGGGCGCGCGCGATGGACGGTCATTCGACCGTGACGGTCTTCGCGAGATTTCGCGGCTGGTCGACGTCGGTGCCCTTCAGGTCGGCGACGTAGTACGCGAGGAGCTGGAGAGGCAGCACGGTCAAGAGGGGAAGGACCTCGGGCGCCGCATCCGGCACTTCGAGGACGTCCGGCTCCGGCGCCATCGCGCCCGGACGCATGCTGCCCCGGACGCCGTCGCGGCTCCGCGGGGCCGCATCGACCGTCAGGAGCGCCCGGACGTCCATGTCTCCCTCGGTGCACACCGCGATGAGCTGGCCTTCACGCGCCTTGACCTCTTGCATGTTCGAGAAGGTCTTCTCGTAGTGCGCGTCACGCGGAACCACGACCACGACGGGCATGTCTTCGTCGATGAGCGCAATGGGGCCGTGCTTCATCTCGCCCGCCGCGTACCCCTCGGCGTGAATGTACGAGATTTCCTTCAACTTGAGCGCGCCCTCGAGCGCGATGGGATACCCGGTCCCCCGCCCGAGGAACAGCATGTGGTTCGTGCGCATGTAACGCTTGGCGAGGTGACGCACGTCTTCGGCTTTCGCGAGGACCTCGCGCATCTTGTGCGGGGCGCCCGTCAGCGCCTCGAGAACGCGCTGCGCCTCGGCCTTGGGGAGGGCCCCGCGGCGGCGACCGAGGTACACGGCGAGCAGCAGCATCGCGACGAGCTGCGTCGTGAAGCACTTGGTCGACGCCACGCCGATCTCCGGCCCGGCGTGCGTATAGAGCGCCGCGTCGCTCGCGCGCGGAATCGCGCTGTCGAACACGTTGGCCACCGCGAGGATGTGCGCGCCCTTGGACCTCGCGGTCTTCAGCGCGGCCAGGGTGTCGAGGGTCTCGCCGCTCTGGCTCACCGCGACGACGAGGTCGTTCTCGCCGAAGACGGCGTTGCGGTAGCGCACCTCGCTGCCGATCTCGACGGTCGCGGGAATGCCGGCGAGCTGCTCGACCCAGTACCGCCCGGCCATCGCCGCGTGGGCGCTCGTGCCGCAGGCGACGAAGCAGACGCGCTGGATCTTCTTCGCGACCTCGGCGGTGACGCCGATCTCTTCGCCGACGACGTCCCCCTCGGCGAGATCGACGCGCCCGCGCAGCGTGTCTTCGACGGCGCGCGGCTGCTCGTGGATCTCCTTGAGCATGAAGTGCTTGTAGCCGCCCTTCTCGGCCTGGGTGGGCGACCAGTCGATGCGCTTCGCGGCGCGCTGCACGGGCGCGCCTTCGAGCGTCGTGAGCTCGACGCCGTCGCGCCGGAGGACGGCGACCTCGCCGTCGTGCATGAAGACGACGTCGCGCGTGTGCGCGAGGAGGGCCGGGATGTCGCTCGCGCAGAGCATCTCGCCGTCGCCGATGCCGATGACGAGCGGGCTGTCGGCCTTCGCGACCACGATCTCGTCGGGCGCGTCTCCGGAGAGGACGGCGATACCGTAGGCCCCGCGCACCTGCCGCAGCGCGGTGCGCACGGCGTCGACCAGCCGGACGGTGCCGGTCGCGTCGGCGTTCAGCGCCTGATCGATGAGGTGCGCGACGATCTCGGTGTCGGTGTCGCTGCTGAACCGGACCCCCTTGGCCTCGAGCTGACGGCGGAGCGCGACATGGTTCTCGATGATCCCGTTGTGGACGACGGCGACGCGGCCCGCCACGTGAGGATGCGCGTTGGCCTCGCTGGGCCGGCCGTGCGTCGCCCAGCGCGTGTGGCCGATGCCCGTGTGGCCCGCGAGAGGGCTCTTCTTGAGAGCCGCCTCGAGGTTCGCGAGCTTGCCGACCGCCCGGACGATTTCGATGCTCGTCTGACCCAACTTGCTCGGGCGGCCCGTATGAAGCGCGAGCCCGGCCGAGTCGTAGCCGCGATACTCGAGGCGGCGCAGCCCTTCGACGAGAATGGGCGCGCACTCTTTGAGGCCGACGTAACCGACGATTCCGCACATGCTCGCGCACGCTCCTTCGTAGAGAGAAAAGACGACGACGCTCGACCCCCAACCCCAATGTAGCGGGCTTCGCGCCGATGTCCGATCGCTCGCGCAGGTTTCGCTCGGGCGGTGCTCCACCGGACCAGGCCGAGCCACGCCGAGCCTGATCGCGCCGGCCGTCAGCTCGCCACGGCGTCGACGACGACGACGTGCGCCCGACCCCCGTTCTTGGCACTGTAAAGGCGCCGATCGGCGGCGCGGATCAAGGCGTCGACGCTGGTCCCGTCGTCCGGGAAGCTCGAGATGCCGGCGCTGAAGCTCACGAAGAACCGCTCGCCGCGCTCGCTGTAGAACGGCATCTTGCGGAACTCTTCGAGCACCCGCGAGAGGACCGTGCACGCCGTTGCGACGGGCTCGTTCGGAAAGGCGATGACGAACTCTTCGCCGCCCCAGCGCCCGCGAAGGTCTTCGAGGCGGAAGCGCGCCGTCAGCAGCCGGCCGAGGCCCATGAGGACATGATCGCCTACGACGTGCCCGTACGTGTCGTTGACGCGCTTGAAGCGATCGATGTCGAGCATGGCGACCGAGAGCGTGCGCGAGTGCCTTCGCGCCTCGGAGAGGCGGCTCGCCAGCGCATCGAGCAGCGCGCTCCTCGACATGCAGCGCGTGAGCGGGTCGCGCTCGGTCGTCTCGCGAAGGAGCCGGCGCCGGTCGAGGCGGACGCGCACGCGCGACAGCAACTCTTCGGGAACGAGGGGTTTGGCGAGATAGTCGTCGGCCCCGGCGTCGAACGCGGCGATGCGGCTCTCGAGATCGTTGCGCGCCGTCAGAAAGAGGATCGGGACATCGCGCCACTCGGGCATCGTCCGCATGAGCCGGATGGCATCCCAGCCGCTGACCTGGGGCAACATGGCGTCGAGCAGCACGAGGTCGGGCCGTAGCTCGTCGAGGAGCTCGATGAGGTGGGTCGCGTCGAGCGCGGTTCGAACGCCGATGCCGTTCGACTCGAGGACCGCGGCGACGCAGGCGGCGAACGCGGGGTCGTCGTCGACGACGAGGACCCGCATGCTCTCCTGGCGGCCGACGGCGAGCATCTGCTCGATGGCCGCGCCGAAGCCGTAGGCTTCCACGGGCTTGGGCAAGAACAGAGACGCTCCCGCGTGGGCAGCGGCGACCCGGCCTTCGACCTCGCCGCGGTCCGAGAGGAACGCCATCGGAACGCGCTCGAGGCCGCGGACCTCGCGCAGCGCGCGGGCGAAATCGAGGGCGGCCGCGCCCAGGGCCCCGTCGATGATCGCGGCGTCGACCCGTCCGTGCCGGGCGAAATCGAGGCCTTCCTGGGGCGTGGCCACCGCGACGACCACCAGCATCCTGTCATGGCCGAGCTGCTCGAGTTGCTCGCGAACATGCGCATCGGGGTCGACCACCAGGACGTGGGGCGCGGTCAGCCCGACGAGAGATGAATGCGAAGGCCGCAAGATGAATGAGCGAGCTGCAAGCGACGGACCGTCGCGGCTGGCGCCAAAGGTCCTGAGCCGCGCCCGTTACGACGCGCTGCAGCACTGCGAACGGTCGATCGGGCGTTAGGGCGCCGCCACGCGCGCCTCGCGCGTGGCGTTCTGGTAGGCGACGAAGCTGATTTCGGGGTGCGCGCGCGTGTCTTCGACGCCGAGCGCGACGAGCTCTTTCAGGATCGCGGCGCGACGGACCGCGGCCGCGAGTATGAGCGCGTCGCACCCGCGTGACGGCGGCGCGCCCTCGGCCAGCGGCTCGCAGGACGCGACGACGCTCGCCTCCACGGCCAGGGCCTCGTCGTTTCGGCCCTGATCGAGGAGCGCGCGGGCGTAAAGGTGCCGGGTGCGTGCGTCGCTCGCACCTCCGGCATCGCTGCGAACGGTCGACCGGGGAGCGGTCTCGAGGAGCGCCAGGGCCAGGCCGGGCTGCTGGGCGTCGAGGTACGCCTGCGCCAGCTCCCTCGCGACCTCGGGGTCGTCTGGACGGGCAGCCGCTGCCGCCTCCCGGTCGCGCACGAGCTCGGGCGCGCCTTGTGTGCCGCCACCGGTGAGGAGCGCCCTTTCGCGCTGAGTGCCGCTGGCGGCCCAGAAGAGCGCGACGAGCGACGCGACGGCGATCCCAAAGCCTCGAAGTTCCAACTCCGCCTCCGCTTCCTTCTGGCTCAGACGAGCCGGAGCGCCGGCCCATCCAACGCGACGCCAACGCGACGGTCCAAATCGAACCCGTGCCCGTCGACCACCGAGCCGACCCGGTAGCGACAACCGAGCGCGCGTGAGGTTCCCGGGATTCAGTCGAAGGCGTGAGCGAGCTCGGCCAGGATCCAGTCGCCGACGGCGCGCGTCCCGAGCTCGCCTCCCACGTCCGGGGTGCACTTGTTCTCGGCGACGGCGCGCGCGACGAGACCCTCGAGGCGCTCTTCTTCCCGTGGCCACCCGAGGTGCGAGAGGAGCATCCCGACCGTCAGGACGCACGCGAGCGGGTTGGCGAGATCCCGGCCCGCGAGCGGCGGGGCGGAGCCGTGCACGGGCTCGAACATGCCGACCGGCGTGGCCGCGTGGCGCTCGCCGCAGCAGAACGCCGGGGCGGGGAGGCCGGCGCGGCCGCCGAGGGGTGGATGCACGTTGGCGCTGGCGGCCATTCCCAGGCCACCCTGGAGGCCGGCGCCGAGGTCGGTGACGATGTCGCCAAAGAGATTGCACGTCACGATGACCTCGAACGCCGACGGGTCCTGCACCAGATAGAGGCACAGCGCGTCGATGTAGACGTGCTTGGCCTCGATGCCGGGATACTCCGCGGCGACCTCGAAGAAGACGCGGTACCAGAGCTCGTGGGCGTGGCGCATGGCGTTCGACTTGTCGGCCATGTGTACGCGCTTCTTGCCGTGCGCCCTCGCGTACTCGAAGCCCGCGCGGATCAGGCGCTCGACGCCCTTGCGCGTGTTGACGTCTTCGTTGATCGCGATCTCGTCGCGCGTGCCGCGCTTGAACTGGCCGCCCATCCCCACGTAGATGCCCTCGGTGTTCTCGCGAAAGACCACGAGGTCCACGTCGCGCGCTCCCTTGCCTTTGAGCGGCACCAGGCGGTCGTGCAGGGCGCGCACCGGCCGTACGTTCGCGTAGAGATCGAGGCCGAAGCGCAGCCCGAACAAGATGTCGCGCGCGTGCTCGAGCCCGGGCACGCGCGGGTCGCCGAGCGCCCCGAGCAAGACGGCGCCGGCCTCGTGAGCGATGCGCTCGCGCACCTCGGGCGGGTACGTGGTCCCGTCGCGAAGGTACCGCTCGGCGCCGAGGTCGAGGGGCCAGAGCTCGAGGGGGAAGCCGCGGACGTCCCGGTAATACTCGAGGACGCGCGCCCCTTGCGCGACCACCTCGGGACCAATCCCGTCGCCCCCCACGAGGGCGATGAGCCTGGCGCCGCCGCCCTGGAAGCCGCCCACGCTCACCGGCTAACCGAGGAGGTCTTCGGCGGGCACGTAGTCGACGTGATGCGCGCGCGCGACGGGCTCGTAGGTCACGTGCCCGCCGTACGCGTTGATGCCCTTGAGGAGCGCCTCGTCGGCCTTCGCCGCCACCACGAGGCCGAGATCGGCGATCTTCACGGCGTACGGGATGGTCACGTTCGTGAGCGCCCAGGTGCTCGTCTGGGGCACGGCGCCGGGCATGTTGGGGACGCAGTAGTGAATGACGCCGTCGACCTCGTAGGTCGGGTGGTCGTGGGTCGTCGGGCGGCAGGTCTCGATGCATCCGCCCTGGTCGACCGCGACGTCGACGATGACACTGCCCGGGCTCATCTTCGCGACGAGCTTCTCGTTCACGAGGCGCGGCGCGGCGGCCCCTGTCACGAGCACGGCGCCGACCAGCAGATCCGCGCGCATCACCATCTCTTCGATGTTCGTCGGGTTCGAGTACAGCGTCTCGATGGCGCCGCCGAAGACGTCTTCGAGGTACGCCATCGCGTCGGCCCGCACGTCGAGCACCGTCACCTGCGCGCCCATGCCCACGGCGATGGTCGCGGCGTTGCGCCCGACGACGCCGCCGCCGAGAATGACGACCCGTCCGCGCCGGGTCCCGGGGACGCCACCGAGCAATACGCCCTTGCCGCCCCTCTCTTTTTCGAGGCACGTCGCGCCCACCTGCACGGCCATGCGACCCGCGACCTCGCTCATCGGCTTCAGGAGGGGCAGGTGCCCATCGGCGGTCTGGATGGTCTCGTAGGCCACGGCCGCCACGCCGGCGTTCGCGAGCGCGCGGGTCAGCTCGGGCTCGTTCGCGAGGTGCAGGTACGTGTAGAGAACGAGACCTTTGCGAAAGTAGGCGTGCTCGGACACGAGCGGCTCCTTGACCTTCACCACGAGGTCCGCGCTCCACGCCTCGGCCGCGCTCGGGACCAGCTTCGCGCCCTGCGCCGCGTACTCGACGTCGCGAATGCCGCTGCCTTCGCCCGCGCCTCGCTCGATGAGGACCGAGTGATTTCGTGACGTCAGGCTGCGCACGCCCGCGGGCGTCATCCCGACCCGGTACTCCCGCGTCTTGATTTCTTTCGGCACGCCGATGATCACGGGACGCGGCTCTCTCGGGGTGTGGGGTTCGTGAACGAGGACTCCACGACAACGTAGCAGACGCGACCCGGAGCGGATGGGGCCGCGGACGCGACCGACCGGGCGCGGAGACGCGCGAGCCCCGACGTCGGAGGAGGTGCGCGGGCGCCTTGCCCGTTGCGGCGCGCTCCTCTGGCCGCTACTGACCGCCATCTCAAGCCGGGCGGAATCGACAGGGACCATGCAAGCCGTCGTGTACCAGCGTGCGCTCCGGCCGCTGCTCTTTCTCCTTCCGCCGGACACGGCGCACGAACTCGCGTTCACCGCGCTGGGCGCGGTGGAGCACCTCGCCTGGGTGCGCGCGTGCCTTCGCTTGCTCGCCGGCACGACGCCCGCGAGCCGCCGCGGCGCGCCCACGGGTCGGATCGGCGCGCGCGTCATGGGCCTCGACTTTCCGTCGATCGTCGGCCTCGCGGGCGGCTTCGACAAGAACGCGCGCCGACCGCGGTCGCTCGCGGCGCTCGGGTTCGGGCACCTCGAGCTCGGGACGGTCACGGCGCAGGCGCAGGCGGCCAACCCCCGACCGAACCTCTTTCGCCTGCCGGCCGATCGCGCGCTCGTAAACCGGCTCGGCTTCCCGAACGAGGGCGCCGCGCGCCTCGCGGAGCGCCTCGGCGAAGTGCGACGCAGCCCGACGGCCCCGGAAGGGGTGCCCATCGGCGTCTCGATCGGCAAGTCGCGCGTCGTGCCCGTAGACGACCTCGCCGCCGTGGTCGACGACTACCTCGCCGCGTTCGACGCGGTGCACGCCGTCGCCGACTTCGTGGTCGTGAACGTCTCGTCGCCCAACACCGCCGGCCTCCGCACGATGCAGGCGCGCGAGCACGCCCACGCGCTCCTGTCGGCGCTGCGCGCGAAGGCCGGCGCGAGCGAGCGGCTCCTCGTGAAGATTGCGCCCGACCTCACCGACGCCCAGCTCGAAGACGTGCTCTCCGTGGTCGACGAGGTCGGTCTCGACGGCGTGGTCGCGACCAACACGACGATCGCGCGAGGCGGCCTGGCGACGCCGGCGACCGAGGTCGACGCCATCGGCGCCGGAGGCCTGAGCGGACCGCCGCTGCGGCAGCGCGCCGTCGACGTGGTCCGCCGCGTGCGCGCGCGCCTCGGCCGCCGCGTCGCCGTCGTAGGCGTGGGCGGCATCGAAGAGGCCGAGCACGCACTCGCGCTCGTGACAGCCGGGGCCGACCTCGTGCAGATGTACACCGGCTTCGTCTACGGCGGGCCCCTCTCCGCCGCGCGCATCGGTCGCGACCTCGCCCGCCTCGTCGAGCGCTCGGGGGCTGCTAGCATCGGCGACCTCGTCGGCTGAGCGGCTGGCTCTCGCGCGAGCAGAAGCAGATTGGCCGGAGAGGCGCGACAGAGCGCAAAGCCGTCCGAGGGGTGGGACGAGCGACTGGCGTACATACAGGCGCCTCTCCCGCAGAGACGCGGTCGTATGGCGGCCCGTGCGGGCATTTTTCTCGAGCGACAGGACGTTTGCTACGGTGAAGTGTCGGCCGAGCGCGTATGTACCCCCAAGTCTTCGGCAAGTACGTTCTCGAACGCGAGCTCGCGCGGGGCGGAATGGCGCGCGTCGTGCTCGCCACGCTTCGGGGCGCGGGAGGCTTCGAGAAGAAGCTCGTCGTGAAGCAGATCCGCGACGAGCTCGCGTCGGACGACGAGTTCGTGCGGCGGTTCGTGCTCGAAGCAAAGACCACCGTCACGCTCGCGCACCCGAACATCGTCCCGGTGTACGAGCTCGGGGTCGAGCGGGGGACGTATTTCCTCGCCATGGAGTTCGTCGAAGGCGCGAGCCTCGCGGAGCTCCTGCGCGCGACCGTGGCCGACGAGGGCGGTGCGAGCGCGAGCACGGGCCCGCGGGTAGGTCTCTCGCCCGAGGAGGGCGCGTACGTCGGCGTCGAGGTCTGTCGCGCGCTCGACTACGCCCACCGGCGCATGAACGTCGTGCACCGCGACGTGACCCCGCGCAACGTGATGGTCGACGAAGAGGGCCAGATCAAGGTCATCGACTTCGGCATCGCCGCCCCCGTGGCCACCGCGCCGAGCGGGCACGGCGTCTTCGGCTCGCCCGGCCACATGCCGCCCGAGCAGATGGACGCGAAGGAGCTCACGCCCGCGGCCGACGTGTTCGCCGTCGCGGTCTTGCTGATGGAGCTCTGGAGCGGCAAGGCGCCCTTCCGCCGCCGGACGCGCGAAGACATCGAAGCCGCGATGCGCGCGCCGCACCCTCGGCCCAGCGACGCCGACCCGCGTCTCTTGACTCTCGACGACGTGATCGCCAGCGCGATGGCGCTCGAGCCGTCGGCGCGGCCGCAGCAGGCCGACGACCTCGGCCGCGCGCTCCGCCGGTTCCTCGCCGGCGTCGATCTGGGCGACCTCGCGCGGAACCTCGGCGATCGCGTTCGCGATCTGCGCGTTCACCCGGCTCCCCCGCCCACCGAGCCGAGGCCGATCCTGCAGCGGCCCCCGTCGCGACCGACGGCGACCCAGATAGGGACCAAGACGTTCGCGGCCCGCGACGAGCTCTCGGTGCGCCCGCCGCCGATGTTGGCCGAGGAACCGCCAGAGATCTCAACGCGACGGATCGAATCGCGGCCACCGGAGGGCGCAACGCGCGCAACGCGCGCGACCCGCGCTTCGCAAGCTCCGCGGCCATCACGCGAGAGCGAGACCGCCGTCATGCCGCCGCTCGAGACCCCGGCGCGAGGGGCTGCGCCGGGCGGGACGCGCACGGACGGTAGCGCGTTCCCGCGGGCCCCGGCCGCGCGCGCGGGGGTCGCCCTGCTCGGGACTCTCGGCGCCGGCGCCCTCGCGATCGCGGCGTTCTTTCTCGGCCGCTCGGGCACCGCCGAGAGCCCGGCGGTGGC
>CALFNG010000076.1 GCA_937902985.1 uncultured Myxococcales bacterium | reverse complement strand
ACGCCGGCGGCCCCCATAGTCACGCCGGCGGCCCCCATAGTCACGCCGGCGGCCCACAAGCGACCGGCGCGGGCCTCGATCGCTTCGATCCCTCCGTCGGGGTGATCGCAGGATGGTACGGTGCGCGCCATGGCCGGTCGCTACGGAATGTCGTTTGCCGCGGAGCTCAACGAAAAGGGCGATTACGAAGAGGCCCTCGAGGCGGCCACGAGCGCGATGAGCGCCGAGAAAGAGAACCCGGAGCCCTTCGCCGATCGCGCGGCCGCCTACGATGGCCTCGAGCGATACGCCGAGGCCGCGCGGGATCTGGAGCGCGCCCTCGAGCTGAACGCGGCGGCGCGGGTGATCGATCACGACAACCTCGACGACGCGCTCTTCAGCGCGCTCGTGGGCGCCGCGAAGGTCGAGGTCGAGACCTCCGTCGACGCCGCGGTCGCGTTGCTCGCGCGGTACGCGAAGGTGCTGCCCAAGGGCCGGCACGTTCGAGACGCCGACGACTGGCGAAAACGGCTGAGAGGCGAGATGCCCAGCCTCCTCGACGAGCGAGACAAATAGCGCCTCTGCGGCCAATCTCAGCGCGGGCGGCCGTGCTTGCGCAGGTACGTCTCGAGCGTGACGTGGACGAGCGAGTGCGTCACCTGGCCGCCGTCGAGCAGCGCTTCGAGGCGCGAGAGGGGGAGAAGAACGGTCTCGAGCTCCTCCATCGCGTCGAACTTGGTGACGGCGGTCGGGCGCGCACCGCGCGCGACGAACGCGTGGAAGCGATTGTCTTGCATCGCCGGGTTGGGCTCGACGACCACCAGCGGCTCGACCCGCTCCGCCTCGTATCCGGTCTCTTCGCGGAGCTCGCGGAGGGCGGCGTGCTCCGGGGTTTCGCCCGCGTCGATGACGCCGCCCGGGATCTCGAGAGACATGGCGTCGCTGCCGAACCGGTACTGCCAGATGAGGACCACCTCGTCGTTCGGGGTGATCGCCAGGACGTTGCACCAGTCGCGGCAGCGCATGATGAACGCGTCCCCTCGGTCTCGGCCCGCGCCGTCTTGCAAGGTCACGCGGCTCACGTCGAACACCCGATAAGAGCTCATCGGCTCCTCGCGGACGCGTCGCCACTTCGCGAGGGTCGGGGGCACGAGGGGAAGCGGTGGCTCGGTCTTGGCGGTCACGGTGCTTGCGGCAGCGTAGCGCCTGGCGCGCGCGACCGAGATGCTAAGCTCGCCGCCCAAATGGCGTTCGGGCGCTGGGCGGAGAAGGTAGCGGAGAAGGTCAGGCGCGCGTTCGAGCGGGTGGCGGAAGACATCCGCGCCGTGTGCGAGAACGACCCTGCCGCGCGCTCGCCGCTCGAGGTCGCGCTGGTCTATCCGGGCCTCCACGCGCTCTGGGGGCACCGGGGCGCGCACGCCCTATGGAACCAGGACTTCCCGCTCAGCGCGCGCATCGTGGCCCACGTGAACCGTTTCGTCACCGGCATCGAGATCCACCCGGCGGCGCGGATCGGCCGGCGCGTGGTCATCGACCACGGCATGGGGATCGTCATCGGCGAGACGGCCAGCGTCGGCGACGGGTGCCTCCTCTACAAGGGCGTCGTTCTCGGCGGCACGTCGCGCGAACGAAACGTGCGCCACCCCCAGGTGGGCGCCAACGTGGTCATCGGCACGAACGCGTGCATCCTCGGCGCCATCCATATCGGAGACCGCGCGCGCATCGGGTCGGGCAGCGTCGTCGTGACCGACGTCGCGGCCGAGGCCACGGTCGTCGGCGTGCCGGCGCGGGTCATCGTTCCGAAGCACGCCCGGTTCGACGCGTCGCTCGATCACGCCAACCTGGCCGACCCGGTGGCCGACATGATCCGCGCTCTCGCCGACCAGAACGAGCGGCTCCGCGAGCGCGTCGCCGCTCTCGAAGAGAAGCTCGGCGTGCCCCGCCTGGAGCCTGCGTTTCGACTTCCCTACGAGGGCGACGAGCTCCCGCGCGCCGACGGCGGCTGAACGCATGGCAAAGCCCACGACCCCGAAAGACGAGAAGCTCATCGTCAAGAACCGCCGGGCGACGTTCGACTACGAGATCGACGAGCGCTTCGAGGCGGGGATGGTCCTTTCAGGCAGCGAAGTGAAGTCGATGCGCGCGGGCAAGGTCGACATCGTCGACGCCTACGTGCAGGTCGATCGCGGAGAGGCGTGGCTCAAGCAGCTCTTCGTCGCTCCGTTCGAGCAAGCGAGCGCCTTCCCGCACGAGACGCGGCGTTCGCGAAAGCTCTTGCTCCACGCGCGCGAGATCGCCGAGATCCATCAGGGCCTCGCGCGCGGCGGCTTCACCGTCGTGCCGATGCGGCTCTACTTCAAGGGCGGGCGAGTGAAGGTGGAGCTCGGGATGGGCAAGGGCAAGAAGACCTTCGACAAGCGCGCCGACATCGCCAAGCGCGACGCCGATCGCGACGCCCGCGTCGCTTCCCGGGAGACCCGGCGATGACCACGCGCGCACCCTCGCCGGCGCCGGCGCCCTCGTCCTTGCCGGGTCCCTGGCACATCGCCTGGGTCAAAGGCGGCCACGCGCGCGTCGCGTCGATCGCGGTCGACGCGATCGTCCTCTCGTCGACCATCCCCTCGCCGCCCGGCTCGCGGCTCGAGGGTCGCCTGCTCGTCGAGGCGGGCGCGACAGCCGCGACGGGCGCGACGGGCGCGACGGGCGCGACGGGCGAGACGGGCGCGACGGGCGAGACGGCCGCGACAAGCGCGACGATACGCGTGAAGATCCACGGGTCGAAGCGGCAACCCGACGGGGCCTTCATCCTCGAAGGGCGGGTGCTCGACGCGACCCGCGAAGTGCGCGCTCGGCTCGCGCTCGCTGGAGCCGCCGCCGGCTGATCTCGGGGGGGGCGCCGCTACGGCGTGGCAGTCGCCGCCACGGCGGGCGTGCCCGCGGGCGTGTCCGGGGTCGGCGGCGCGGGCACGTCGGCGCAGCAGCGAAGGCCTTGCTGATAGAAATAGAAGTCCTCGTTGTGCGCCCGGGTCGACGCGCGGCAGCGAGCGCGCACCGGCCCCCAGTAGCCGCCCTTGAAGATCGAAGCGTACCCCTCGCGCTCGACCGAGCGAGTCCACTCGTCGACGTTGCCGGTCATGTCGTACGCGCCGAACGGGCTCTTGCACCGCGGCCTCGAGCCCGAGGCCTCGCCTTGCCACACGTAGTCGATCTCGGCGATCGCGAGGGCGCTGTCGCGCGCCGCGAGGAGCCGCTCGTCGAAGAGCCGCCAGGGACGATCGATGACGCACGCCTGCTCGTCGCGCACGTAGCCGGTGGGATAAGGCAGGGCGTCTTCGCCTTCGCACGCGAAGGTCCATTCGTCTTCACTGCAGAGCCGCTCGCCCCGGTCGTGGCAGAGGCTGCCGGCCTCGTGCCAGTTGACCGCGATCACCGGGAACCCGCCCTTTCGATTCGGATACTCGAAGCGATCCAGGCAGAAGTGCTGGGGTCGCACGGGGAGATCCTTCGACACCTTCTGCCACCGCGCGCCGTCGAACGTGGCGCATCGCGCGGGGAAGTCGCGGTTGATCCAGTCGGCGCAGGTGCTGTCTTGAAGCGCCTCGACCGTGCCGCGCTCTCCGTCGATCTTCATCGCCCCCTGGACCTCGATCATTCCGGGCAGACAGATCCCGCGGGTCCCCTCGGCGGCGTCGGTCGCGTCTGGGTCCTCGGTCTCGGGGGCGACGATCTGCCAGTACTTGCCCTGAACGAGCGCCCACGGACGCGACGGATGGCTCGGCAGCAACATGCCCTCGAGCTCGAGATCGGCGCCGGGCGGGTGCTGGCAGTAGACGGCGAACGACACGATCGCCGCGAGGACGCCGCTCGCGACGTGAAGCCTGGGGAGGCGCCGGGGGAAGCGAGGGCGCACGATTCAGTTCAGTGTACCGCGGCGCCCGCTCGCGTTGGAGCGCGCGCAAACGTTAACCGCGGCGCTCCCCGAGCGTCGCGACCGCGCGCGGCGCGCGGCCGTCTGGACCGCGGTGACCGTGGCGCTCGCGTCATGCTTTAGCCCCGTTCGTGACTTCCGTGTCGCGAATGGGCGCGGGCGCACGATCCGGGCATCGCTCACGTCGCGCTCACGCCGAAAGACGCCCGAAACGTGCCACAGAGGATTTGGCACGCCCCCTGCTGAAGTGGGGTCGAGACCCCTCGTTCGTCTCCGGGTCTCCGGAAACTACTGGCCAATGAATGACATGCGCGCCCGCCTGGAACCTGAATCGCTCCCGTCGCGTTCGCTCATCGTCGGAATTGGAGCTTCGGCCGAGGGACTCGAGGCGCTTGGCCGCTTCTTCGACAACGTCCCCCGAGAGAGCGGGATGGCGTTCGTCATCGTGGGCCACCCGCCGGGCGATGCCTGGACGTTTGCGGACGAGCGGCTCGCGAAGCACACGGAGCTCCCCATTCACAGGGTCGCGGCCGGGATGCAGGTGGCCGTGGACAATGTCTATCTCGTCCCCCCCGAGACGCCCATGACTCTGTCGGGAGGCCAGTTGCTCCCGGTGGAGCCGGTTCGCGGCCGCTGCCTCGACTCGATGCACACGATCGATACGTTCTTTTGGGCCCTCGCCGACGACTGCGGCCCGCGCAGCGCGGCGGTCGTTCTCTCGGGTGGCGACGCCGACGGGGCTCTCGGGCTCTGCCACGTGCACGACGCCGGAGGCCTCGTCCTGCTCCAGGATGCCGCGAAGGCCGCGTTCTGCGCGGCGCCGGCCGGCGCGGTCGACTGGGTGCTGGCGCCCGGCGAGATGCCGCGCGTCCTCGCCGAGCATGCCAGGAAGGTGGCGCGGGTCCTGAGGCCTCCGATGCGCGCGGTTGCCTCGTTCTCCGCGGCGGAGCTCCTCGCGACCTTCGGTACGCTGCTCGACAAGTACCTGCCGCCGAGCCTCCTGCTCGGCGATCGAGGGGAGCTCCTGCACGCGTTCGGCGGAGCGGGCCGCTTTCTCAAGTTGCGCGGCGACCTGCGGAAGGCCGACGACGTGCTCGAGGTCGTTCACCCCGAGCTTCGCGTGGCGCTCGGCGCGTCGCTGCGCGCTCTGGCCGGCGGCTCGTTGACGACGCCGGCAGCGGTCGGCAAGGGGATTCGCGTCGCGCCCGGCGATCCCGCGCTCTACGACGTCGCGATCGACCGGGTCCACGGGAAAATGAGCGGAGGTCCGCTGCTCGTCTCGTTCTCGCGGAGCGGCGCGGCGCACGGGGATTCTTTGTTCGAGCACAGCGAGATCCGGCGGGTGCTTCCGCCGGCCAGCACCGACCCGGGCTTGAGCTCGACGAAAGAGCTCGAGAGCCTCCTGTCGAGCCTCTCCGACGCCGTGTACTTCAAGGACGCGTCGGGCCGGTTCATCCGGACCAACCAGGTCATGGCAGAGCGCCTGGGTCTCTCCGAGCCGGCGGCGGCCATTGGCAAGATGCCAGTCGATATGCCCCATTCGTCGATCGCCGTCGCCATGCATCGGGACGACGAGCCGGTGCTGCGGTCCGGCGACGCGCAGCACTTTCGACTCGAGCGATGGGAAACGCCCGCAGGGGCGATCGACTGGGCGCTCGTCACCCGCCTGCCGCTGCGCGGGCGCTCCGGCGACATCGTCGGGATGGTCGGTGTGTTCCACGACATCACGGACCAGAAGCGCGCCGAAGAGAAGGTGGAGGAGGCCGTTCGTCGCCGCGATCAGTTCCTTGCGATGCTCTCCCACGAGCTCAGAAACCCCCTCGGCGCGATCGTCACGGCCACCGCGCTCTTGAAGAAGCGGCTCGTCGAGAGCGAGCACGCCCGCCCGCTCGCGATCCTCCAGCGTCAATCGCTGCAGATGGCCCGCCTCCTCGACGACTTGCTCGAAGCGAACCGCGTGACCGAGAACACCATCGAGCTACGGAAAGAGGTCGTCGACCTGAGAGTCGTCGCGGCCGAAGCCGTCGAGGCGTCGCGGCCCTTCATGGAGACGCGTCGCGTCACGTTCGACGCCACGTTTGGCCCGGAGCCCCTCTGGGTCGACGGCGATCCCGCGCGCCTCCTGCAGATCCAGATGCACCTGCTGCAGAACGCGGCGAGGTACACGCCGGGGGGCGGGCACGTGTCCATCGTCTTGCAGCGCGTCGGCGAGCGAGCGACCGTTCGAGTCTGCGACGACGGGGCCGGGATCGCCCACGAGATGCTCGAATCGGTCTTCGACCTCTTCGTGCAGACGGGCCGAAAGCTCGATCGATCGCAGGGAGGCATCGGCCTGGGGCTGACCCTCGTGCGGTCCCTGGTCACGATGCACGGCGGCACCGTGACGGCGCAGAGCGAAGGGGAGGGGAAGGGAGCCGAGTTCGTCGTGAATCTCCCGCTCGCCTCTGCCCCGCCGGGCTACGAGCCGGGGAGCGCGCGAGGCCAGAAGGCGTGGGCGAGGCTGCCGGCCCACGCGAAGATCGCGATCATCGAAGACAGCGCCGACAACCGGGAGCTGCTCGTCGAGGTGCTGACGGCCGCCGGCTTCGCGTGCCAGGCTGCCGAGAACGGCGTCGAGGGTCTGGCGCTCATCGAGGCCCTCCGACCCGACCTGGCGCTCGTCGATCTGGGCCTCCCCGGCATCAACGGCTTCGAGGTCGCACGACGAGTCCGCGCCGAACCCCGGAACGCGAACATTCGCCTCGTCGCTCTCACCGGCTACGGGATGCGCGAGGATCGCGCCCGAGCTCTCGCCGCGGGCTTCGACGATCACCTGGTCAAGCCGATCGAGACCACGGCCCTCGTGAATTACCTCGAGAGCGATCCGGTCAAGGTCTAGGCGCCGGGCGCGCGGAT
>CALFNG010000075.1 GCA_937902985.1 uncultured Myxococcales bacterium | reverse complement strand
CGGGATCGATCGTCGTGCAAGGACACCTACCCGCGCGTGCAGATCGGTCTTCACATATGCCCCGGCGGATGTGCACCCATGGGTAGGGCAGGATCGATCCTTGGGTGATCGATCCTTCATCGCGATGAACCCTGGGGAGCACCCGTGTGAAGACCCCCTTTCACCGCAGGGTAGACTGAACTTCACACCGATGCAGGGTCGTCTTGGGTCGCGTGCAAGTCGCTGTTCACGTTCGTGCAACGGGATCCTCATCGGAGTGCAGGGGGGACGTCACGCACCAGCAGGGCGATCTGCCCTCGTGTGAAGTCTCGCCAGCACGACTGTGCAATCGCGATCGCACCGACGACAAGAGGATCCCGCCCGACGATCGACTCTGGAGGGTCCTCTTCACCCTCCTCGGCAGCGCCGCCCACGACCTCGACGCTCTGCGCCTCGCATCGACCGACGGGCACGTGGGATGCCCCGACCGACACGGACGGCGAGGCTCGGTTCACCCGCGCGTAGGTCCGCCCGCTGGACTCCGGACCTCGGCGTTCGAGGCGCTGAACCTTCGCTCACCACGGCGTGTGGCTCGGCCCGGGTCGTCTGGCGATCCGGTGGCTACGGCTACGTACCCACCCGTGCGGCGCTCGACAGGATGTAACGCTAGCTTGACTAAGCGTCGGTGCTAGTAAAGGCTCCGTTCCTAGCGCGCCCCCTGGTCACGCCGGCTTTCCAGCCTGCAGGCCTGGTCAAGCGGGCGCTCGTGGCGGAGCCGATGATCCCCAGGCGAACCACCGGACGATACGAGCGGTCCAACGTGGGTGGCGAGGACGTCGCGGCCTTCATCCCGTACGCGCTCCCGCCCGAAGAACCGCCGATCGTCGTGGACGCCGCCCTCGCTGAACGCCTGCGAGCCGCAGAGCAGGCGCTCGTCCGCCTTGAGTTGGCCGGGGAGATGGTCCCGTCGCTCAACTGGTTCATCTACGCCTTCGTCCGCAAGGAGGCCGTGCTGTCCTCGCAGATCGAGGGGACCCAGGCGACCCTCGTCGACTTGCTCACGTTCGAAGCGCAGGAGGGCGCCGAGCGGAGCGCCCCGCCCAACGCCGACGTCGAGGAGGTCTGCAACTACCTCGACGCGCTTGCGTATGCGCGCGCGCAGCTCTCCGATCCGAGGGGCCTGCCGCTCTCGATGCGCCTCTTGAACGAGACGCACCAGCGGCTCATGCGCGGCGTCCGCGGGGCCGAGAACGTTCCGGGCGAGGTGCGGCGCAGCCAGAACCAGAACTGGATCGGCGGCACCCGTCCCGGAAATGCAGCCTACGTACCGCCGCCACCGCACGCGCTCGGCGAGGCGCTCGGCGCCTTCGAGAAATACCTCCACGCAGACGACTCGCTACGTCCGCTCGTGCGCGCCGGCCTGCTTCACGTGCAGTTCAAGACCATCCACCCGTACCTTGATGGCAACGGCCGCATCGGTCGCTTGCTCGTGACGCTGCTGCTCGAGCACTGGAAGCTGCTGACGAAGCCGCTCCTCTACCTGAGCCTCTTTCTCAAGAGCCACCGCGAGGATTACTACCGCCGGCTCAGCGCCGTGCGTGCGGATGGCAACTGGGAGGGCTGGCTCGACTTCTTCCTCGATGGCGTCGCGACGATCGCGGACGAGGCCGTCTAGGGGGTTCGATAGTGGCGGCATTTCTTTGTACGAACGACGGCGAAGGGATGATGACGCTGGAGTGCCGAGCCCTCGTGATCGAGGGAGAACTCCTCGGCGATCGTTGCCTGCGCGCGCTCGACTCGCGCGACGAGGCGCGAGAGGGCGCCATCTTCGTTGTCGAGGGAGAACTCGTTCACGACCTTGCCGACGTCCTCCGCGAGCTCGCCGCGGAGCTTGCCGTTGGAGGTCGTAACCTCCGCCAGGAGACGCGAGAGTGCGGACTCCTTGTTGTCCAGCGAGAACTGCTTCAGCACTTCGTCGCGCTGTCCATCGAGCGCTGTCTTCAGCGTGTCGGCCAGTGTCGCGAGAAGGCCATCGCTCTGCTTCGGAGAGAGCAACTTGAAGAGCGGGCTCTGCTCGCCGATGTGCTTCGCGAGCGTCTGCGCGATCCTCGATTGGTCACCGCACAGGTGCTTGGCGAGCATCGTCTCGAGATCGCCGTTGGGCTTCGTGAGCTGCTCAATGCGCCGCGGCAGGGCCCCCGAGGCAGGATCGAGGTACTGAAACATCGTCTTCGCGAGCGCCCCGGAGAGGTCCGACGTCCGGTCTTGCAGGACCGCTCCGACGGACGACAGGAGCTGGGCGCCCTCGCGGCGGATCACGTCCGCGTCGAGCGAACCGCTGGCCTGCCGGAGCGCGAGGATTCCGAGTCGAAGCGCTTGCGTGGCGAATGCTTCCCGAGAGGCACCGTCGTCGCGCTTTTCTAGTTCGTGGATCACCTCCGGATCGGAGACGGTGAGCGTGATCTTCAGCGCGCGGTTCGGGAGAGAGATGACGTTGTTCACGGGGCAGCTCCTGGTTGCCTTTCAACGTGCGCCGCTGGATTCGTCGAAAGGGCCGTGCACTTGGACACGACTGCGCGCCTGTTCACTTCGCTCGTGGCCTCGTCGCGTACGGGGCTCGCCTTGTGGGGGATCCATCGTTCGCCCACCGCCCTCCCGTACCGCGGTCGCTTTCGCCCCTGGTCGCACGAAGGACGATCTGGGCGCACGCGGAGGCGTCTGAAGCGGCGTTGTGATGATCGAGCGGAATTCCCAGCCGCGCCGCGACGACCGCGAGTCCCGTCGGATAGATGCCGAGCGCTCGCCGGGCCATCTTGACGGTGCACTCGAACCGCAACTCGGCGACTGCGATCCCCGACCGCGCGCAGCACGCGCGGAGTACGCCTTCGTCGAAGTCCGCGTTGTGCGCGGCGATGAAATCGACGCCATCGCACATCTCGGCGATGAGGTGCCACACGCGCGCGAACTTGGGCGCGCGGGCGACGTCCCTCCACGCGATGCCGTGCAGGTAGGTGAATTCGAAGCGCCGCGTCCACGGCCGAATGAGCCGGTACTCGCGGCGCGCGATGTGCCGCTTTTCGACGCGGACGAGACCGACCGCGCACGCGCTGTCCGGGTCGCCGATGGCCGGGCACCTCGCGAGGGCTGGCCACGAGGTCACCGTGTGCAACCGAACGGCCTCGAAGGCGGAGGTCTGGTGCCGCGAGTACGGCGGCGCCCGGCGCGATACTCCGGCGGACGCGGTGATCGGGGCCGACATCGCCGTCATGTGCGTCGGCAACGACGATGACGCGCGAGGGGTGGCGGAAGGGGCCGCGCGGCGCGCTCGCGGGCCTGAAAGCAGGCGCCATCCTCGTCGATCACACGACAGCGTCGGCAGGGCTCGCGCGCGAGCTCGAGCAGCAGGCGAAAGCGAAGGGGGTCGGGTTTCTCGACGCGCCGGTGTCGGGTGGGCAAGCGGGGGCCGTGAACGGGCGGCTGACGGTGCTGGTGGGCGGCGAGGAGGCGTGCTTTCGAGCCGCCGAGCCGGCGATGCGCCACTACGGCCAGGCCGTCACTCTCATGGGGCCAGCGGGGAGCGGGCAGCTCGCGAAGATGGTCAATCAGATCCTGATCGCGGGCATTGTCCAGGGGCTCGCGGAGGGCCTGAACTTCGCCGTTCGCGCAGGGCTCGATGCCAGGCAGGTGGCCGGCGTGCTCTCGAAGGGCGCGGCGCAGTCGTGGCAGCTCGAAAACCGCGCACATACGATGATCGACGGCAAGTTCGACTTCGGCTTCGCCGTCGACTGGATGCGCAAGGATCTCGCGATCTGCCTCGAGGAAGCCAGACGCAACGGGTCGTCGCTCCCCGTCGCCGCGCTGGTCGATCAGCTCTATCAGCGGGCGCAAGCACGCGGAGGTGGCCGCTGGGATACGTCGAGCCTCATCCGGTTACTCGCGGAGCCCTGAGCGCACGAGGCCCGCTTGCCTCGGCACTTCAGGGTTTGCCCTCGAGCGCCGTGCGCTCTGCCGTGCGCGCTGTGAGGAGCTTGTCCGTCACGGTGTATCCTGTCGTCGTGGCTACCGCCAGGAATGCTCCCAGGATCGCGGGCGGCCCGGGAAGCGGGATCTCGAAGAACCGGCGACCAACGCCGACGAGGACACCCACGACGACCCCACATGCAGTCTTGACGATCACGGTCCCTCCTTGGCTTGTGAGCCGCTGCCTCTTGATGTAGTTTCATGGTTCAGCCTCCAGATCCGGGGACGTCTTCAGCATGGCTGTTCCCCTGTCTCGTTGGAGGAGCGTCAGGCAATCACGGAAGCAGGACGATCTTTCCGCGGGCGTGCCGCAGCTCCAGCTCTCGATAGGATTCCCGGACGCTGGCTAGCGGATAGGCCTTCGCGATCGGGACCTCCAGGCGACCGGCCGCCACGAGCCCCAGCAGCTCAGCCAGCACCCGGGCGCTGGCAGCTTCGTGACTGCCGACGGTCTTCACGCCTGGATGCTTCTGGGCCGCCGCAAAGTCGATGACCGTGTTGACGCGCCCGGGCGCGACGCCGAGCTCGATGGCCAGATCTACGTAGCCGTGACCGAACGTGTCGATGAAGGCATCGATCTTGCCGCCGACCTCGCGGACACGGGCGGCGACCCCCTCGCCGTAGGCCACCGGCGTGACCCCGTGATCTCGGAGCCACGCGTGATTGCCGTCGCTCGCCAGGCCGATCACCTTGGCGCCCATGCCGGTGGCGAGCTGCACCACCAGGGACCCGACCCCGCCAGCGGCGCCAGAGACGACGAGGGTGTCGCCCGCACGCAGCGACACGGCATGGACCGCAGCATACGCGGTCGTGCCGGCCACGAAGAGGGCGCCGGCTTGCTCCCACGGCACGTTGGGAGGGCGGGCGGTCAACTGACTTTCGGGCACGACGACGAGCTCGGCCTGGCTCGCCCGCTCGTTGGTGAACCCGACGACCTCGTCCCCAGGACGCCAGTTCGTCACGCCGTCACCGACGGTTTCGACGACGCCGGCGAAGTCGCTCCCCTGTCCCGAGGGAAATGTCGCAGGCCATCGCTTCTCGAAGGTCCCCCAGCGAATCGCCGCCTCGCCCGGATTGATGCCTGCTGCCTTCACGCGAACGAGCACCCGACCCGGCGGCGTGGTCGGACGATCGACGTCCCGGACTTGCAGCACGTCGATCCCACCATAGCTGTCGAACTTCACGGCCTTCGGCATCGCACGTCCCTCCTTGCTTCATGGGTGGCCACGCCACGCAAAGTGCGTGCCGAGCGGTCTTCGACGACAGCACGCGTGGCAAAAGGACGTCATGGTGAGGGAACGCCGCTGGCGTCGCTTTGACGGACAAGCTCGTCTGGGCGATTCGGTCCGACGCGAAGAAGAAAGAGGTGCGCAAGGCGTCGAAGGTACTCGTCCTAAACTAAGCCCGCGGCACACGCGACGACGGCGCCTAGGTCAAACGGGATGCGCGTGAGCGCTAAGACCATGGCTCGCCGAAACCTCGACGTGAACGCCGTGGCCCGTCTCATCCGAATCGCTGAGGACGTTCTGCGCGCCGCGGCCCACGTGCTGGGGCTCGCGCGCGCGAGCGAGATCTTAGATGCCGAGCAGCGGAGGGCGCACGCTGCTGACCTAGTTTTCTGAAGGTTCTAACTACCAGAGAGCGTCCTCCACGAGCGATCCGTTGTTGACTCGTGTTTGCCTCCTCTAGGCAACATTCCTCAGGCTGCCGTGTGGATCGATGACGAACTTCTTCGCGACGCCCTGATCGAAGTCGGCGTAGCCGCGCGGGGCCTCATCGAGCGTGATGACGGTGACGCCGACGGCCCTGGCAATCTGGATCTTGTCATGCAGTATCGCCATCATGAGCTGGCGGTTGTACTTGAGCACCGGCGTCTGCCCCGTGTGGAACGAGTGGCTCTTGGCCCAGCCCAGGCCGAAGCGGATTGAGAGAGCGCCCTTGCGTGCGGCGGAGTCCTTCGAGCCAGGGTCGTCGGTGACGTACAGCCCAGGGATGCCGATGGAGCCGCCCGCGCGGGTGATCTCCATCGCCGCGTTGAGCACGACAGCCGGGGCTTCGGTGTGGATGTCCTTCCCGGTGCCGTGCGCTTCGAATCCGACGCAATCGACCGCGCTGTCCACCTCGGGCACACCCAGGATCTGCGCGATCTTGTCTGCGAGCGAACCGCTCTCCTTGAGGTTCACGGTCTCGCAGCCGAACGAGCGCGCCTGCGCGAGGCGCGGTTCGTTCATGTCGCCGACGATCACCACGGCGGCGCCGAGCAACTGCGCGGAAGCCGCCGTCGCCAGTCCCACGGGTCCGGCCCCGGCGATGTACACGGTCCAGCCCGGTCCGACGCCCGCGGTCACGGCGCCGTGATATCCGGTGGGAAGGATGTCGGTCAGGCAGGTCAGGTCGCGGATCTTGGCCAAGGCTTGGGCCTTGTCTGGGAACTTGAGGAGGTTGAAGTCGGCGTAGGGGACCATGACGTATTCGGCCTGCCCACCGACCCATCCGCCCATGTCCACGTAGCCGTACGCGCCGCCAGCGCGCTCCGGGTTGACCGTCAGGCAGATCCCAGTCTGTTGTTCCTTGCAGGCGCGGCAGCGGCCGCAGGCCACGTTGAACGGCACGGACACGAGATCGCCGACCTTGCGGAACTCGACGTCGCGCCCGACCTCGATGATCTCGCCGGTGATCTCGTGGCCAAGTACCAGACCGACAGGCGCGGTGGTACGTCCGCGGACCATGTGCTGGTCGCTGCCGCAGATATTGGTTGAGACGATCTTCAGGATCACGCCGTGCTCGGTTCGCTTGCCTTTAGGGTCCACCAACTTCGGGAAAGGTATGGCTTCTACTTCAACCTTCCCCTGCCCCTTGAATACGACGCCACGATTGGTTGTCATGATTTGTTCTCCTTGGTTTGCCGCGACTTACCTAACTCCGGTCCAACTCCGGGTGTAGTTTGCGGATAGCGTCCGCACTACTTCATGGGGTAGGTCCCCATCGCGTGCTCGATCTCCTCCTTAACCTCCATCTGGACTGGGTCGATGGGGAAGCCGTGCGCGCCGAGGCCCAGGATGGATACCTGGGCTCCCGTCTTGCCGAGTACCCTCCTGGGAATGGGCGCGTTAATGGGCGCGCGAGCGGTCGGCATGGCTGGACCGCGCGGGTTACCGGCGGCCTGCGCACCGCCGCAGCTCGTGAGCGCTACGCCGGCGCCCGCGGCGGTTATCGTCAGGAACTGCCTTCGAGTGGTGGGCATGGTCATCGAGATGATCATTCGGGTCGCGAGCGCTGACGTCGCCGAGCCGGAGGCCTTCGAAGCAACGGCCGTGCCGAGGGCACGGTGCGCGAAAGCGCTCGGATCCACAGCCCGGCGGCGTCCGCAGGTGCCGTTTCCGCAGTCGGCGCGGTGCCGACTCCGCACTCCGAGCGCGATCCGGGCGACGGCTGGAGCAGCGTCGTTCGTCGGCCGCAAAGGCGCCCGGATCCGAGCTCCCGGTTGTCAGGACCTCCCACGAGACGCCGACCAGGTTTGCGATATGCACCTGGCTACGCGCCCTCGCGTCTCAGACTCACGGGCTAACACTCGTAGAGGGGACCCGCGTGACGCGCGTCACGTAGGACGGCTCGGTGGGGGGACGACTCCGAATGCCAGTGCCGCGCGCCTCGTCGCCTACCACGTCCCCGGTGCGAACGGGTCGCATGCTCCGGGCGAGCGCCAAATCACGATCGCTTGGTATGATGCGAGCCGAACGGCCTGGCTACGTCAAACCATAAAGAAGAAGGTTGCCCCCGGACCTTGGTTCTGAACGGCCCACAGCCGCCCGCCATGGTTCTCGACGATCGAGCGGCTGATCGAGAGGCCCATCCCCATCCCCCCACGCTTCGTCGTGTAGAACGCGTCGAAGAGCCTGTGGATGCTCTCGGGGTCGAGCCCGACGCCCGCGTCCCGTACCGCGACACGGACGTGCTGCGCGTCCTCGCGTTTCGTCTCGATCACGAGCTCCCGCGGCCGGTCGGCGACGGTCCCCATGGCTTCGAGCCCCGTTGAGGACGAGGTTGAGCACGACCTGTTGCAACTGAACTCGATCGCCGATGATCCCTGGGAGATCGCGGGCGAGGTCGGTTCGCAGCGTCACGCGCGTTCTCCGCACCTCGCCCTGGGTGAACGCCACTACCTCGGCGATGGTTTCGTTGAGGCCGAGTGGTTCCTTCTCGGCAACGCTCTTCTTCGACATGCTTCGTATTCGTGCGACCACCTCGCTCGCCCGCTTGCCGTCGCGAATGATGCGCTGTACGGCTTCGCGCGCCTCGCCCATGTTCGGGGGATCGCCCGCCATCCATCGGAGACAGGCGTTGCCGTTGATCACCACGCCCGAGAGCGGCTGGTTCACCTCGTGGGCGATCGACGCCGCCATCTCACCCATGGTCGTGACCCGTGCGACGTGCGCGAGCTCCGCCTGCACCTCGCGCAGATCGTCCTCGGCTCGTCTGCGGTCGGTGGTGTCGACCACTACCGCCGCGAGAAACGGTACGCTCCCCGCAACCGGCGCCACCAGGAAGCCGCTGACGTCTCCCCAGACCACGGCGCCGTCCTTGCGCCGGAAGCGCTTCTCGAAGCGCATCGGAGAGTCCGCTCCGGCGACGAACTCGGAAAACACCGCTGCCGTGGCGGCACGGTCGTCCTCGTGGATGATGTCGGCGGGCGCCAGACGGAGGAGCTCGGCCTCCGAGTAGCCGGTCATTCGTTGAAACGCCGGGTTGGCGGCGGCGTAGCGCAGGTTCGAACCCGTGAGAGCGATACCGACGGGGGCGTTCTCGAACACCTTGCGCCACCGCTCTTCGCTCGTGCGCAACGCGGCCTCGGCTGTCTGCCGATCGCGGTTCTCCGCGATCAACTCGGCGTAGAGGCGAGCATTCTCGAGTGAGATCGCGGCCTGCGACGACAGGAGCTCCAGGACCGAGAGCCGGGCGGGGGTGAATACGTACGGCGTGAGGTTGTTCTCGAGATAGAGCGCCCCGACCACCTTGGCCTGCTTCACCAGGGGAACACACAGGACGGACCGGGCCCGCTTCTGACGGAAGTAGTCGTCCGCGGAGAACTGGTTCAGAACCGAGGCGTCGTCCAGGATCACGTTTTGCTGCGTCCGGACGACGGTCTGGAGAAGGGACATGGGTACCTCGGACGAAGTCACCGCCTCCTGTCGAAGCGTGACCTCGACCTTGATCTGGTCGGTCCGGGCCTCCGCCACGATCTGCAGCGAATCGCCCCGGACGACGATGAGCAGACCACGCTCGGCACCTGCATGCTGGAGCGCGATCGCCATCAGAGCCTCGACCAGGCGGTCGAGCACGATCTCACCGGAGATCGCTTGCGAGGCCTTGACCACGGCCCCGATGTCCAGCTGCATGGCGGTCGCTCCGAACGCTGTCGTGGTAGGCACAGGGCCGAGGTCGTCGCGGAGCTGCGGGTAGGTCTCTTGCAGCTGCCGGACCTTGCCGTCGGCTCCCCAGCGGAGGTAGCAATACCGGGCCTCCTGCAAGTACGCGTGCGCGATCTCCTGAAAACCACGTGCCGCGTAGAAGCGGCCGGCGAGTTCGTTGGCGAGCGCCTCATTGTGGACAAAGTCACTTGCGCGGGCCGAGCGGATGGCCTCCTCGTAGGAGCGCATCGCGTCGAGGTAGCGGCCTTCAATTCGAGCGAGCTCCGCGCCGACCAGCGCGGCGCGGTTGTCGAAATTTTTCGGGCAGTCCGCCGCCCAGGCCCGGAGTTGCTCCTGATGCGCGGCCAGTGACCGTAGATGCTGCTGCTGCTCGTCGGGTGGAGTCGTGTCCCACTGAGCGGCTCGGGACAGCCCTGCGTAATAATGATAATCAGCCATCTCGGTTTCTAGTGGCGACGGCCGAAGGAGGCGTTGTGCTACCGAAGATGCGTGAATGGCTGCTGCATAATCCCCCGCAAAGAAGCGGGCCTGTAGTTTTCGTATCCAATACCAATACTCGGCGATGGCCAAACCCGGTCTTTTGGCCAAGTGGCCTTCGAACTGCAGCTCGTCGAACTCGCCCTCGTCAAAAAGGCCAAAGTGCCGGGTCAAGCCGCGGAGAGTTCGGATCAGTCCAAGCTGCGCCGTGATGATATCAATGACTAGACCGAACCTGGCTTTCCGCGCAAAAGCCAGACCCTGCTCAGCTTCGCGTTGCACATCGTGGAGCGCGTCACCTGCTGCAAGAAGGTTCGAAACGAGGTTGTTGCAACTGAATGATGCAAAGGTGAGATTGCCGCTTCTGCTCGCTACCGCAAATGATGCGCGCGTCAGATCGCGGCCAGCCCGAACATGCTGAGTCCACTGGATGACGCGAGCCGCAAAAATGTACGTCTCGGCTTGGAATCGCTTCAAGCCGCGTCGCTCGACCAGTTCGTAACCCAGCTGGGCAAGTCGAATGGCGGCTTGGTAGTCGCCAAAATGCGGAGCTGTGACCATGCCAAGCAATGCAAGCGCGACGCACGACCCGTCAGAGTGGCCTCGATCCAGACTCAAATTGACTGCCCTGCACAGGATCACG
>CALFNG010000074.1 GCA_937902985.1 uncultured Myxococcales bacterium | reverse complement strand
GTCAAGTGAAGGCATCACATGGCATCCTCCAGGTCGAAGCTTGCTTGGCGCACCAGAGCAGAGAGCGAGGGGTGCCGGACGCTAGATCACTGGGCCGCGATGCCGCGGAGCCAGAACGCGATGACGAACGCGATCAGGACCAGCGACTCGATGAGCGCGAGACCGAGGATCATCGGCGTCTGGATGCGCGCCGACGCGCCGGGGTTACGCGAGATGCCTTCGAGCGCGGCCGCGGCCGCGCGGCCCTGACCGAGCGCGCCGCCGAGAACGGCGAGGCCGATCGCGAGACCGGCGCCGACCGAGGCCCACGAGCGGACGTCGAACAGGTTGGAGCCGGCCCGATCGTCCTGCGCGAAGGCCGCGAGCGGAACGAGGAAGGCGGCGGAGAACGTGAGCGCCGCGAGGGCGAGCTTCTTCTGGATCGACATCGTCACTAGCTCCTTGTGCTTGCGAGAAAGTTGCGGCCCTCTTAGTCGCTTTTCATTCGGGCGGCTAGGGGCGCTCTCGACCTTTTTCGAAGGTCGCCTGCATGTTTCGGCCTGATGTTCAGGCCCCGGCGCCCGCTGCGTGCGCCGCGCCTTCGCCGTGCCCCTTGGCGTCGGCCTCGTGCTCGTCGTGCTCGGTCGCGAGGGTGATGTAAATCGAGGTCAGGATGCAAAAGACCATGACCTGAACGATGGCGACGAGGGTGCCCAGGATCAGCACGGGCACCGGCAGGAACACGGCGACCATTCCGAGCATGATCGTGACGAGCAGGTGGTCGACCGCCATGTTGAGCATGAGCCGGATGCTCAGCGTGAGGGGCCGAATGAAGAGCGAGAACGTCTCGACCACGAAGAGCAGGATGTTGACCGGGATGTAAGGCAGCCCGAGCCAGGGCCCGAAGAGGTGCTTCGCGTAGCCCAATCCGTTGGCCTGGAACCCGTAGAAATTGAACATCACGAAGACGAGCGCCGCGCACCCGAGCGTGACGTTCCAGTTCGACGTGGGCGGCGTGAACCCGGGAATCAATCCGAGGAAGTTGCTGAAGACGATGAAGACCGAGAGCGAGCCGACGAGCGGAAAGTACCGCTTGGCGCGCCTGGGGCCCATCATGTCTTTCATGAGCCCGTACCAGTAACCGATCCACACTTCGAAGAAGGTGCGGAGGGTCAGCTTGGTCTCGGGGATGACGGCGCTGTCGTGGTTCGCCAGCTTGGGCGACACGATGAGCGCGAGGACCAGCACCAGCAGCATGACGAAGATGCTGCATACGATCGGCTCGGCGCCGTGTGCATCGACGCGGGTGTGGCCCAGGAACGAGTCGCCGAAGACGGTCATGTTCTGGCGAAGCGCCGGGAACATGGCGAGGAGGTAGGTGAAGAAGGACGTGTGCTCGGGCATGGCAGTTACCGTGCGTTGCGGCGGCGTTACGGCGGCGTGGGCGGCGTCTCGACGGAAGATTCGCCCGGCGCGCTTCTATCGCTCACGAGCGAGCCGATGGCAATCCCGATCGGCAGAGAGCCGAACCCGACCAGCATCGGCATGGGCGACACGATCGCGTGACGCATGAGCAGCCATGCGAGAGCGAGGAGGCTCAGGATCTTGAACACGGCGACCAGCGCCCAGCCCCCGCGGCTCTGCGCGTCGGCCCCTGCGCTGTCGTTCGGCAAGAGCTCCATGACGATGCGCGCGAGGATCCAGAGGTTGCCCGCGGCGAGCGCGCCCCCGAGCGCGACCGAGAGGCCGGCCGCGAGGCCCGCGAACGCGAGCCCGAAGAGCGTCAGCACCGCCGCGATCACGAGGACCATGCGGAGCGCCGTGCGCAGTCGCCCGTCGAAGCGGCCGGGCGGAGTGTCAGTTCGGGGGGCCATTTTTTCCGTGGGCACCGCGGTCGGAGTCAAGGGTCCGGTCGGACTTCGAGTCGGGGGTCGTCGCGGGCTTCGAAGGCGCGTTCACGTCCGGCGCGTCGGGCGAGTCGGGCGAGTCGGCGTGCATCCACGCCTCGTCGACCGTCCACTTCTGGGCGTCCGGATCGTTGGCCTCGGCGCGCTCGATGTCGCGCTGCATGCCGTTCGCCGTGCGAACGAGGTTGCGGAACCCCACGACGCAGCCGATGACGAAGCCGACCCCGACGCCGTACCCGCTGTCGTGCCAGTAGCGGCCGTCGAGCCAGTGACCGATCGCGGCGGGAATGAGGATCGTGAGCACGAGTTCGAGCCCCACGCTGCCGTACCGGCCGATCTCGAAGTAGGGCTTGGCCACTCGCGGTTTCCTTGGTTGTCATCCTGGGGTCGGCGGTGTCGGCGGTCCACTTCGGCGCCGTTTCACGCGAGCCGGCGGCGAGACGGGCTGGAACGCGGGCAGCATCCGTGGGCGAGTGACCCGGGTAGACAAACCCGAGCGACAACCCTGAGCGTGGGCATAGAATGGTTGGCCAATGAGGGCGAGTCAGGCGGCGGCTAGAGTGGCCAGATTGGTGGCCAGACTGGCCATCGCGGTCGCGCTCGTCGGGGGAGCGGTTGGTACGGTCGGCGACGCGCGGGCTCAACCGGGCCAGGCGCCGTTGCCCGCGCTGCCGCCGCCGACCGACGAGCCGCCGCCACCTCCAGCGCCGACCTCGGCACCGCCGCCTGCCGTGCCGCTCGGTCCGTCCGAGGGCGCGGGGGTACCACCCGTCCCACCCGCGCCGCCGCCGGTCGTGTACATCGAGCCGCCGCACGGCTCCGACAGCCTGGCCTTCGAGCACGAGCCGACGCACGCCCCGCGCAACGCGCTCTGGCTGGGCGCCAGGCTCGGCGTTCTTGCTTACGGCGGCGGCCTCTACATCGACGATCCGAACGCCGGAACCGCCGAGACCACGGGCAACTTCATTCGGCCCGGTGGCGCGCTGGAGCTCAACGTCGGGGCTCGCCTCGCCCACCGGTACGTCCCGTACCTTACCTTCGAGCTCGGGCTCGGCGCCGCCGGTCGTCGCTTCGACGGAACGGACACGCGCGTCTCGACGACCTTCGCCGGCATCGCCTTTCGTTACGTTGCGGGCGACGTCAACTCGGTCGCGTTCGTCAGCGAGCTGGCGTTCGGGTTCCGGTCGTTCCACGCCCGCGGCGACGGCGAATCGTGGAGCCTCACGGGGTTCGAACCGTTTCGCATCGGTCTCGGCGCCGAGATTCGCCTGACCACCCGGTTCACCATCTCACCGCTGGTGACGATCTCCGACGGCATCTTGACCGACACGTCCGGCAACGTCGCGTTCGGGCCGCATCAGGGCGACGGCCTCACCGGGCCTCCGTTCGTGGGGAACGGGAGCGTGCCCGCCGTCGCGCAGACGAACTACTACGCGATCGTCTTCGGGTGCGGAGCGCACTTCGACCTGATCGGCGACTGAGCCGGATCGTCAACAAGCTTACGATCTGGCGGCTCCACCCGGCCGGATCGTCAGCAAGCTTACGATCTGGCGCCTGCACGGCAGTCACTTCACCTGGGCCGCGACCTCAGCCGCGCGTCGGGCGAGGACGGCCGCGAGCGCGGGACGGAGCGAGGCGAAGGCGAGCGCGCGGTGGCTGACGCGGTTCTTCTCGGCGTTGCTCAGCTCGGCCATGGTCTTGCCGGTGCCCTCGACGACGAAGAACGGATCGTAGCCGAAGCCCCCGGAACCCCGGGGCGTGCGCGTGATCAGCCCTTCGCACGCGCCCTCGACCGTGCTCGCGGAATCGCCACGCACGGAGGGATCGACGAGGGCGAGCACGCACCGGAAGCGCGCGGGGAAGCCCTCGGTCGACCCCCGGCGTTCGGCGGTGACCCCGGCGGAATGGGCGATAACGTCGAGCGCCGCGAGGAGAGCCGCGTTGTTCTCGGCGTCGGTGGCGTGATCGTGCGCGAAGCGCCCGCTGCGGACGCCCGGGCGGCCGGCGAGCACGTCGACCTCGAGGCCGGAATCGTCGGCGAGCGTGAGCGTCATCGTGGCGCGCGCGACGGCGCGGGCCTTCTTGAGGGCGTTGTCCGCGAAGGTCTCGCCGTCTTCGACGACGAGCGGCGGTTCGGCCAGGACCTCGGACACGCCGAGCACGCGCCAGGGGAGATCGGCGAGCAACGCGCGAAGCTCTTCGAGCTTGCCGCGGTTGCCCGTGGCGACGACGAGTGTGTCGGTCGCCGTCGTGGGCGTCACGCCGGCGCCGTGATGGCAGCAAGCTCGACGCCCAAGCGCCCCAGGAGCGCGCGCTGCTCGGCGGCGAGCTTGGCGATCCCGAGCAGCGCCAGGTCGACCATCGCGTCGATCGCGCGCCGCTCGACCGGTGCGCCCTCGGCCGTGCCCTGAATCTCCACGATCTTGCCGCTGGCCGTGGCGACGACGTTGAGATCGACGCGCGCCTTCGCGTCTTCGAGGTAGCAGAGGTCGAGCGCGAGGCCGCCCCCGTCGAGGAGGCCGACGCTCGTGGCCGCGACCGGCTCGCGGAGCGCACGAACGCCCACTTTCGACAGCGCGAGGGCGAGCGCCACGAAGCCGCCGGTGACCGACGCCGTTCGCGTACCGCCGTCGGCCTCGAGCACGTCGCAATCGACCGTGACCGTACGCGTCCCGAGCTTTCGCATATCGACCGCCGCCCGCAGCGCCCGACCGACGAGGCGCTGGATCTCCTGCGTCCGCCCGCCGAGACCCTTTCCGCGGCCGTCACGCTCCTGCCGGCGAGGGTTCGCCCGCGGGTGCATCTGGTACTCGCCCGTCACCCAGCCCTGCCCCTTGCCCTCGAGGAACGCGGGCACCTTCTCGTCGACCGAAGCCGTGCAGAGGACGACGGTCCCACCCGCCCGATAAAGGACCGAGCCCTCGGAGGGGCGATGAAAGTTCGCGGTCATTTCAACCGGGCGAAGCGCGTCGGCCAGGCGGCCATCGGGGCGGGGCATGGGGTCACGATACCGACCGCCCTCGGGAGAGAGAAACCGCGAAGACGCCAAGACGCGAAGTTTTTTGGATCGTCTCGCACGAGCACGTCGCGACAAGGGAGGGCCCTCTCGATTCTCCTCGAGCTTCCGCTCCGCCGCGTGCGACGAAAACCAAAATCTCCGCGCCTCTGCGCCCTTGCGGTTTCTCCCGCTCGTTCAGCTGAGCGACGAGGGGGCCCAGACGCTCTTGGCGGGGGCGATGGGGAGGGCGATACGGATGCGGGTTCCGCCGCCTTCGCGCGGCTCGCAGGTGACGCTGCCGCCATGGGCTTCGACGATGTGGCGCGTGATCGCGAGGCCGAGGCCGGTGCCTTCTCCTTTGGTCGAGAAGAACGGATCGAAGACGCGCGCGCGGATCGCGTCGGGCACGCCGCCGCCGCGGTCATCGACGTCGACGACGACGCTCATTCCCTGCGCGGTGACGCTGACGTCGACAGCGCCGCCGCCCGGCATCGCTTCGCGCGCGTTTCGGAGCAGGTTGAGCAGCGCTTGCCGGAGCTGCGCTTCGTCGAAGAGGGCCGGCGGGAGGTTGGGCGCCACGTAGAGGTTCACCGTGCACCCCGCGCTCTCGATCTCGCGGCGGGCGAACTCGACGATGTCGCGCACCACGGTGGCCACGTCGTCGGCCTCCATGCGGGGCTGCGGCAAGCGCGCGACGCGAAGATACTCTTCGCTCAGCTGCTCGAGCCGCTGCACCTCGCGCTGGATCGCCGCGAGCAGGCTCTTGACCTCGACGCGGCCCGCGTCCGAGTCGTTCGCCAGCTCTTCCTCGAGCATCTCCACGTTGAGCCCCATGGCCGACAGCGGGTTACGGATCTCGTGCGTCACATGCGCCGCCATGTTGCCGATGGCAGCCAGGCGCTCGTTCGAGAGCGCGAGCTCCTGCGCCCGCGCCAGACCGGTGACCATCTTCTCGAACGCGCCCTCGAGCTGACCGATCTCGTCGTCGCCCGCCTCGACCGGCCGCGGCGTCAGGTCGCCGCGCGCGACCGCCTGCGCGCGCGACGTGACGCGCGCGAGCGGCGCGAGCAGACGCCGCACGTGGAACGACACGACGAGACCGACCGCGAGCGTCAGCGCCGCGAGCACCGCGAGCGCCCAGATCGAGCGGAGCTCGCGGTCACGCGCCGCCGACGAGAGCTCGTCGATCGACGCGCCGACCCGACCGGCCAGCAGGCGCAGGCGCTTGTCGGCGTCGTGCTCGACGGCGCCGAGCGACACGATCGTCCTGTTGACCCCGTCGGCATCGCCGCTCGCGATCGCCGCGAAGAGGCGCTCGAAGAGCGCGGGGTCCGCGTCGAGCCCCGACTCGATGGCATCGAGCTCGGCAGCGAGCTCCCGCGCGAGTTCGCGCGTGGCGTCGCTCCCGACGGACGGCAGCGTCTGCATCAGGGCGATGCGCGTCTCGACGATCATCGTGTGCCTCGCGCCGACGAGCGTCTCGAGGAGGACGCGCGTCGAGCCGGGCTCTCGCTCGTCGGGGATGCCGTCGACGAGCGTCGACAGGGTCGTCTGCGCCGCACGAAGCTGCGCGATGCGCATCGCCGCGGGCACGTACCCGCGTCCGAGCTCGACGCTGTCGTCGGCCGCGCGCCGCTGGGCCGCGATCCCCCAACCGAGGGTCACGGCGAAGGCAACGACCGTGATGGCGAACGACACCAGGACCCGACGGGCGACCGTCGACGGCGGCCGCGCGGCGGGGGCCGAGGTCCTCACGGCGACGACGGCGGGCGCGGCCCCGCCGCCGGGGCGACGGGCGCGAGAGCGCGCGCGATCCACGTGACCAGATCGTCGACCTCGACGCGCGAGCCGGTCACTCGGCGGGCGCGGCGCGCGGCGCGACGAAGCGCGACGAGGCTCGAAGCGCACGCGGTCACGATCCGACCCCCGCCGGCGCGGCCGTGCGCGTCGAGCCGCGAGTCGGCGATGCCCCGGGCGACGTCGGGCATCGTGGCGGGCAGGAGACCGCCGGCTCCGGAGCAGATCGAACGTTCGCGGCGATCGTCGAGCTCTTCGGGGGCGCGGCCGAGGGCGCGGGTCAAGACGAGGCGCGGGGCTTCGTAGACGCCGAGCCCGCGACCGAGCTGACAGGGATCGTGCCAGCGAACCCGCTCGGCGGGGCTCGCCCCGTCGCCGACCGGATGCAAGCGGTCGAGCGCGCTAGCCGCCGCTTCGACCAGGGTCTCGATGCGGGCGCGGAGCTCGAACCCCGCGCCCGCGTAGCGCTGCTTGAGCGCCTGCGCGCAGCCGGCGTCGGCGACGAAGACCCGGGAACGATCGGCGAGCGACCGCGCCACGTCGCGCGCTTGCGCGACGAAGCCGTGCGCGTCGCCGGCGAGCAGGAGGGGCAATCCGCAGCATCGGTCGACGACATCGACGGGGCCGCCAGCCAGCGCGGTGGCTGCGGCGAGCGCGTCAGCGGCCTCGCGAGGCGCGGCCCGGAGATAGCCGCACCCGACGAGGAGCGCGTCGCTCGCGCCGCGGCGGGTTCCGGTGCCCCCGGACGGCGAGCGCGAAGCCAGCGCGCGCGCGGCCAGCCGCGTCCGGGCTTCGTGGTG
>CALFNG010000073.1 GCA_937902985.1 uncultured Myxococcales bacterium | reverse complement strand
CGAACCTGAAGACGGCCCGGGCCTGGGCCATCAAGGAGCAGCTCCGCGACTTGTGGGACCAGCCCACCCTCGAAGAGGGCGGGGCGTGGTGGGCGGGGTGGTTTCGGTGGGCGTCACACAGCCGCCTCGAACCCGTGAAGAAGGTTGCTCGCATGATCAAGGCACACCTGCCGAACGTGCTGACCTACTTCACCCACCGGATCACGAGCGCGACGAACGAAGCCATCAACGGCGTGATCAAGACGCTTATCAAGAGATCGTATGGCTTCCGGAGCTTTCCGAACTTCCGAACCGCCGTGCTCTTTCACTGCGGCAAGTTGGATCTCTATCCGGCAACCTGCTGACTCCAGAGCTCCCATTCTGCACCCACCCGAAACCCGGAAGAGCCGCGCGACGCCGCTGGTCTGGAAGACGGTGCCGAAGGCGACGCTCGCCGGCAAGCGCAACGACTACGAATACAGCGTCGTCGAGCAACTCGGCGCGAGCTTGCCACCCGAGGTGAAGATTACGCTGCTCCCGGACCGTGGCTTCGGCGACCAGAAGTTCTACGCCATCCTCGGAACCTTCGGCTGGGACTACGTCATTCGCTTCCGAGACTGCATCCTGGTGACAGACGTGAGGGGCGCGACCAAGCCCGCCTCCCAGTGGCTGGAGACGACGGGCCGCGCAAAGATGCTCAAGGGCGTCGGCGTCACCGATGACAAGAGTCCCGTGCCGGCCGTCGTTCTCGTCCACGACAAGCGAATGAAGGACGCGTGGTGTCTCGCGACGAGCCGCGTCGACCTCGGCGCCGCCGCAGTGACCAAGCTGTACGGCCGTCGGTTTACCATCGAGGAGACCTTCCGCGACACCAAGGACGTGCACTTCGGAATGGGCCTGTCGGCCACGCACATCGGCTCCGCGGGCCGTCGCGATCGACTGCTCTTCCTCGCCGCGCTCGCGTACGCGCTTCTCGTCTTGCTCGGCGCCGCGGGCGAACGCTGCGGCCTCGACCGCACCCTCAAGGCCAGTACGACGAAACGTCGGACGCTCTCGCTCTACAAGCAGGGGTGCCACTGGTACGACGCCATTCCCGCGATGACCGACGAGCGCTTCGAACTGCTCATGAACGCCTACGACGAGTGCCTACGCGAGCAAGAAGACATTCAGGCTGTTTTTGGCCTGCTGTGACCGCTCAGAATGAGGGGATGCATCAGCTCTTGTGCAGCAAGGCAGCTTCTAGTCGGCCATGATGGCCTCCCTTCCGCGCCGTCGTGGCGCACTGTGGTCGAGGCACTCGCGACGGAGCGAGCCGAGGCCGCCGAGCGCTGGCAAGGAGACGATGTCGCCCTCGGCAGGGCGCTCTGTGTGGACCGGCATCCGCTGTCCGATCGGGAGCCCGCGCGTTTCTCGCGGAGCCGTGAAGTAGCCAGCACGGCGGCCGTTCACGCTACAGCTCCTCGACCTTTCGGCCGTTCGACGCCACCTTGAAGCCACGCCCCGCCTTCGCGCGGTGGGTCTTCGCGACGATTTCGGTCCACGCACCCGTCAGGAAGTGAGCCTGGTTGAAGAGGTTCATTTCGGCGTAGGTGTGCGGGAGGTTCACGAAACGCAGGCGTGTGTCCGTGAAGAGGTCGAGGACCGGATGGCGCTTCTTGAGGCAGAGCACCACGACGCAGTCCGTTGGCTCGATCTCCTGAAGCCACTCGATCTCGTCCTCGGCCCCGTGGTGGTCGAAATGCTCGATCATGTGCTTCGGGAGATCGCTCGGCCAGGCCTCGTCACCCCGCGGAAGCAATGCCGCGAGGAGCTCGGTAAGGCAACAGCCGTAATCCGCAGAAGTCCTTCGAGGAGTCGGACGCGCGCACTGTACCGACCTGCAAGAAGTCGGCGAAGACGTGGGTAACGCCCGTCGAGCCGATGGAGGGAAAGCGCGCGGCCAATGGGAAACCTGCTCCACGAAACGCGCTCCGGGCTCAGGACCGGGTAAGCGCGCTCACGGCCCTGGAGCGGGTCGGACAGCGAGCAAAGCAACGGAAAGGGGAACAGTTCACCAATTTGCTGAGCCACATCAAGGAACCGCTTCTGAAGGAGGCGTACAAGCGCCTCCGCAAGGATGCTGCCCCGGGTGTCGATGGGGTTACGTGGCACGAGTACGGCGAGAATTTGGACGCCCGCTTGTGCGACCTTCGGGACCGCATTCATCGCGGCAACTATCATCCGCAGCCGGTGCGGCGGGTGCACATCCCCAAAGGGGATGGGCGTATGCGACCGCTCGGCATTCCCGCGCTGGAAGACAAGATCGTCCAGCAGGCGACGCGGATGATCCTGGAGCCCATCTACGAGCAAGAGTTTCTGGGTTTCTCGTACGGCTTCCGGCCTGGCCGGTCGCAGCACCGAGCCCTGGATGCTCTCGCGGTGGCCATCAACAGGAAAGTGAGCTGGGTGCTCGATGCGGATATCCGTGCGTTTTACGACACCATCGAGCACGGATGGATGCAGAAGTTCTTCGAGCACAAGATCGCGGACAAGCGCATGGTGCGGCTGCTGATGAAGTGGCTGCACGCAGGCGTAATGGAGGACGGCGAGCTACACGCGGTGCAGGAAGGAGCGCCTCAGGGGGGTGGAATCAGCCCCCTGATGTCGAACGTCTACCTGCACTACGCGTTCGACCTGTGGGTCCAGCAATGGCGTAAGCGGCATGCGTGCGGCGAAGTGTACGTCGTGCGCTACGCCGATGACGTCGCGCTGGGTTTTCAGTTCGAGCAGGACGCACGCGCGATGCGGTCGGCGATGGCCGAGCGTCTCGCAAAGTTTGGCCTGGAGCTGCACCCGGACAAGACACGGGTGCTGCGGTTCGGGCGCTACGCCCGCAAGGACAGCGAGCGCGACGGTCGCCTGCGGCCCGAAACGTTCGACTTCCTTGGATTCACGCACATCGCGGGTCGGTCTCGCGGTGGCACGTTTCAATTGCAACGTCGTACTTCCCGGAAGAAGCGCGCAGCGAAGCTGTTGGTGCTGCGCGCGGAGATGCGTCGACGAAAGCACGAGCCACTGCCTGTGCAGTATCGGTGGCTCTGCTCCGTGATTCGAGGGCACTGCAACTACTATGGCGTCCCCACGAACTCGCGGGCGTTGATGTCGTTCCGCTATCAGGTACAGCACTCGTGGCATCGCCAGCTACAGCGGCGAAGCCAGCGTGCCCGATGGACGGTGGAGCAGACCAAGCGCTTCGAACTTCGCTACCCACTTCCGGTGCCGCGTGTCGTGCACCCCTGGCCCGAGCAGCGCTTCGATGGCCCGTAGACCGAAGGTGGGAGCCGGGTGCGTAATGTGGCCTGGCTCGTTATGTGGCGAGGCGGCGCGGGCGGCCGGATTTTCCTGGGATGTCGCGGCGTGGTCGCCACATTTGACGATGCTTCCTGACGCCAGGCGGGCAGACGCTCCGCGCGGAGGCATCTGCCATGTTCGAGTCATTGTTCGTCTATCCGGCCGTCGTGAAACGTCATCAGGAGGGACCGCTCGCAGCCGAGCGCGTCGCGTATCTGGAGAGCCTTGTCGGGGGAGGCGTGGCGCGCGCCACGCTGCTGCGGCGCGCAAACTATTGTCTCGCGGTCGCGGAGGCTCTCGGGCGGGCGCCGCGCGCGGCGTCATGGTCCGCGGCCCAGGTCGAAGGTCTCGCGTTGGCCTGGGCCCAGCGGCAGGTCGCCCGAGGTCGGGCGGCGGTCCCGCGGTGGCCGCAGATCCACTTTCACCTCGTCGCAATCGAATTCATCGGGACACTCGGCTGGCTTCTCGCACCGCCGCCCTCGCCGCCGAATCCGCACGAGTCCAAGCTCGCAGACTTTCTGGCCGCACAGGCCGATCGGTGGCCGTCCGCGGCGACCCGCGCCGCGGGGCGATGGCAGGTCGCGGCCTTCCTCGCCTATCTTGATGGGCGGGGTCAGGCGCTGGAGCGCGTCCAGCCCGACGACGTCGACGCGTACTTCCACCATGTTCGCGGGCGCTGGAGTCGCGTGTCGATCCACACGGCGGGCAAGGTACTGCGGGCTTGGTTTCGGCACGCCGCGCAGCGGGGCTGGGCGCGACCAGGGCTGGCCGAGGCGCTGGTACTGCCACGGCTCTATCGCCACGAGGGCCTGCCGCTGGGTCCGACCTGGGAGACGGTCGGCGCGGCGATCGCCCACCTCGCGGGCGACGATCCGGCCACGCTTCGGGACCGGGCGTTGCTCCTGCTGCTGGCGACCTACGGCCTACGCTCGGGCGAGGTGCGTCGGTTGCAACTCGAGGACATCGATTGGTCGCAGGCGCGGCTGCGCGTCGTCCGCTCGAAGAGTCAGCGGCCAGAGATCCTGCCGCTGACACCGGAGGTGGGCGCCGCCCTCGCCCGTTATCTGCGTTCCGGGCGGCCGACGACCCCACTTCGGACGGTCTTCCTCACGCTCCGCGCGCCGGCCCGGCCGCTGTCTCTGGGGGGGCTCTATCACGTCGTGGCACACCGGCTCGCGCCGCTCGCGCGCGTGCCGCGCGGCCGTGGCCCGCACGGACTCCGGCACGCATGCGCGCGCCGGCTCGTCGACGCCGGCCACAGCTTCAAGGAGATCGGCGACCACCTCGGGCATCGCAGCCCCGACGCGACCCAAATTTACGCCAAGGTCGACCTCGTGGCATTGCGACGGGTCGCGTTCGACGAACTGGGGGGGCTGGTATGAAGCTCCTGGCAGCCCTCGCGGCGTACGTGAAACTCAAGCAGTCACTCGGCGCGGTCTTCGCGGCAGACCGGCGGATCTTGCGGTCCCTCGGGCATCACGTCGGCGACGTCCCCGTGGACGCCATCACCACGGACGCGTGCCGGGCCTTCTGCCTGGGCTCGGGCGCGGTGACGCGCTTCGCGGAGCGCAAACACCAGACCCTGCGCGGCTTCTTCGACTACCTCACGGCGCGCGGGCATTTGACCGTGTCGCCGTTGGTCGAGCCCGGCCCGCGCGCTGTGCGCTCCTTCCAGCCGTACATCTACACGCACGCCGAGTTGCAGCGCCTGCTCGACGCGACGACGATCCTGGCGACCCCGCGCTGGCCGTTGCGCGCGCTGACCTTCCGGACCCTGCTACTGACACTCTACGGCGCGGGGCTGCGCGCCGGAGAGGCGCTGCGACTGCGGGATGGCGATGTCGACTTGGACGCGCGGGTCCTCGCCATCTGGGACACGAAGTTCTTCAAGTCGCGGCTCGTCCCGATCGGGAAGGATCTGAGCATCGCGCTGACGACGTTTCGCGCACGACGCTACGGGCAGGCGCCGGCGACGGGCGACGCGATGGCCTTCTTCCCGTCGAGGACCGGCGCCGCGGTCACGCTCGGGTGCCTGGAGCGGACCTTCGTCCGGCTCCGAATGCACGCCGGGGTCCACCGCCCCGTGTCCGATCGCTGGCAGCCGCGGCTGCATGACCTGCGGCACAGCTTCGCCATGCATCGCGTGATCGCACGGTATCGCGCGGGCGACGACGTGCAGGCTGGCCTGCCTTTGCTGGCCACCTACCTTGGGCACCGCAACGTGAGCGGCACGCAATCGTACCTGACGATGACGCCGGCGCTGCTCGCCGCGGCCTCGCAACGCTTCGCGGGCTACGCCGCGCTCGCCGGGCAGGTGGCCTCGTGACGCCGACGCATGCGCTCGGCCCCTTCGTCCGCCGCTTTCTGCTGGAGGACGTCATCGCGGACCGCGACCTCAGCGCCAATACCCAACGCAGCTACCGCGACACCCTGCGCCTGCTCTTCCGGTATCTGACCGCGACGCACGCCACAGACCCCATCCACGTGACTGTCGAGCAGGTTACGGCCGACGTCGTCCGCGGCTTCCTCGGTCATCTCGAGCAGCAGCGCCACTGCGGGGCCGCGACGCGCAACCAACGCCTCGCCGCGCTGCGGTCCCTTTTCCGCTTCATCGGCCGGCAGGTGCCGGAGTTGATCGCACACGCAGCGCAGATCCAGGGTGTCCCGTTGCGTCGCGTCGCCCCGCCGCTGATTCCGTATCTCGAGAAGGCCGAGGTCGACGCCCTGCTCGCCGTCCCCGATCGCGCCACGCCGATAGGCCGTCGCAACTACGCGCTGCTGCTGTTTCTCTACAACACCGGCGCCCGAGCCACAGAGGCCGCCGAGTTGCCGGTCGGCGCGCTAGCCCTCGACGCCGTGCCCGCTGTCCGCATCCTCGGCAAAGGCCGCAAGCTCCGGCACTGTCCCCTCTGGCCCCATACGGCTGCCGTGCTCCGCGGGCTGCTCGCGTCACGACCGCTAGGCTCGGCGGAGGCGCGCGTCTTCGTCAACATCCGGCAGCAGCCGCTGACCCGCTTCGGGGTCCACGCGCTGGTCGAACGCACCGTCGCCGTCGCCGCAACGACGACCCCGTCGCTGGCCGCCAAGCGCGTCGGTCCGCATACGCTTCGACACACCACTGCGGTCCATTTGCTGCGCGCCGGCGTCGACATCAACACCATCCGCGCCTGGCTCGGCCACGTCTCGCTGGAGACCACCAACCGCTACGCCGAAGTCGACTTGGAGATGAAGGCCAAGGCGCTGGCGACCTGCGCACTGTCGGGATCCATCACGCCTCCCGATCCCGCGATGTCGAACTGGAAGCAGGACCGTGAGCTGATAGCGTTCCTCACGGCCCTGTAGCCAATCACGGAGCATCTCCAAATGTGGTGTGCCGCGCCGCGACATCGGCGGAAAAACCGCTCTTCGTCGAAGGTGGGGGTAGCGGATCGAGCCACGCCAAGGCCGGAGCCCG
>CALFNG010000072.1 GCA_937902985.1 uncultured Myxococcales bacterium | reverse complement strand
CCGTACGCCGAGCACGGCGAGCGTCGAGACGGGCTCGTTCCGCGACGCCGGCGCTGCCTCGACGTCCTTGACCCGGCGTTCGCGCCAACGCTACGGTCGGAATGGCATGCGGAGCCTGATCGTCGTCGCTCTCGGCGCGGCCTGGGTCGCTGCCCTCGCAGGATGCGGCGGCGTCCACTACGCGATCGAGGTCAACTCGGCGGCGTCGCGGGTGGAAGAAGCCAAGGCGCTCGGCGCCGACCAGCTCGCCCCCTACGAGTATTATTTCGCCAAGGAGCACCTGCAGCAAGCGCAGATCGAGGCCTCCGAGGCGAGCTACTCCGACGCGGTGAACCTGGCCGAAGAGGCAGAGGACCACGCGAACACGGCGATCGAGCTCACGCAAAAGGCGCTCCGCAGCCGGCCATGACACCCCGGCAGGCAGGCTCGTGGCTCGCGGTGGTCGTGCTCCTGAGCGGCTGCGCCCAGGGTCCGGCGCTTCGTGGCCGCATCCGGGGTCTGAGCACGACGGTCGAGGACGCCGAAAAGAACGGCGCCATGACGTGCGCGCCCCGCGAGCTCGCGGTGGCCAAGTCGCAGCTCGAGTTCGCGACCATCGACCTCGATCAGGGCGAGTTCTCGAGCGCCGCGACCCACCTGGCGAAGGCCGAACCGAACGCCCAGGCGGCGTTCTCGATGAGCCCCGCCGATCGCTGCTCGGCGCGCGAATTCGTCGAGGTCGAACCGAAGGTGCCCGGCGACACCGACGGCGACGGCATTCCCGACAAGGTCGACCAGTGCATCCTCGAGCCCGAAGACAAAGACGGCTACCTCGACGAAGACGGCTGCCCCGACATCGACAACGACGGTGACGGCATCCCGGACAGCAAAGACCAGTGCCCCAACGAGCCGGAAGACTTCGACGGCTACAAGGACGACGACGGCTGCCCCGACCCGGACAACGACGGTGACGGCGTCCCCGACGTCGACGACTACTGCCCGAACACGCCAGGGATACCCGGAGGCGACAAGCCGGGCTGCCCGCGAAAGAACACGCTCATCGTGGTGACGGACAAAGAAATCCGTATCACCCAGCAGATTCAGTTCGAGTTCAACAAGGCCGTCATCAAGCCGGGAATCAGCTACCGGATTCTCGACGAGGTGGCAGGCGTCCTGAGCGACAATCCAAAGATCGCCCTCGAGGTGCAAGGCCACACCGACAACGTCGGCGCCGATGCATACAACATGCATCTGTCCCAGGCGCGCGCCGACTCGGTACGTGCGTACCTCGTTGCGCACGGCATATCTCCCGACCGCCTCGTGTCGAAGGGCTACGGCTTCCATCAGCCTCTCGTGCCCAACAACACCGACGGGAACCGCGCCCTGAACAGGCGCGTACAGTTCATACGCACCGAGTCGCCCGCTGCGCAGTCCCCGCCGCCGCCTCTTTGATCGAGGTCGAGGGGAGCCGGGGCTCGCCCCAACGCGTCTCCGGGCGCGATTCCCCCTCGACGAGCGCCTTACGTGCTCTATGCTCGCGCGCGCCGGAGGTTCCCTACGTGCACCGTATTTCTCTCACCGCCGCGGCGCGGCGTCATCTGTCTTGGCTCTTTTTCGTCGTCGCCGGCGTGATCGTCGTGTCGTCGCGCGTCGCCGCCGCGGCGGACCCGAAGATTGAGAAAGAGGCGCAAGCGCTCGAGACGAAGGCCATCGAAGAGGACAACCTCAACGTCAACTACGCCGGGGCCGTCAAGAAGCTGCAGACGGCCATTGCCAAGTGCGACGGTGACAAGTGCAACTCGACGATCAAGGCCGCGCTGCTGCGCGATCTCGGCGCGATGCAGGTCTTGAACGGGAGCGTCGACGAGGGCAAGGCCAGCTTCGGGCAGGCGATGGGCATGGACGCCTCGATCGAGCTCGATCCCGCGTACAAGAACCCGCAGCTCGAAGGCATCTGGACCGAGGTGAAGAAAAAGGGCGGCGGCCCGGGAGCGCCCGTCAAAGCGAGCCCGCAGCCGACGGGCGATTTCACCCACACGCCCGCGACCGAGGCCCTCGTTCGGACCCCGCTGCCGGTGTACGTCGAGTACAGCGGGACCGAAGAACTCGCGCGCGTCACCGTGAAGTACAAGGGCTTCGGGATGACGGACTGGAAGACGATCGAGCTGAAGAAGACCGACAGCGGCTTCGGCGCGCTCATCCCCTGCAAGGACGCGACGCAGGGCAGGATGCAGTACTACGTGCAGGGGTTCAACGGTCAGAACGATCCCGTCGCCACCTCGGGTACGCGCGGCAAGCCGTTCACGGTCCCCGTGACCGCCCAGATCATCGGGCCCAACCCGAGCTTGCCCGGCGAAGAGCCGCCCGAGCAGTGCGCAGACACGGGCGAGTGCCCACCGGGCTTCCCCGGGTGCGGCGGCAAGAAGAAGGCCGGCGGCGAAGAGTGCGCGAAGGACGAGGATTGCGAAAGCAACTCGTGCTCCGACGAGAAGTGCGTCGAGAAGAAGGCCAGCGGCGAAGATTGCTCCAAGGACGACGAGTGCAACAGCGGCTCGTGCTCCGGCGGCAAGTGCGCCGGCAAGAAGGCCGAAGGCGACGAGTGCGACGCCGACGAAGACTGCGATAGCGACCGCTGCAAGCAGAACAAGTGCGCCTCGAGCGCCGCGAGCAGCAAGGCGCCGAAGGTTTGGTTCGGGCTCGGCGTGCAGGCCGACTGGTATGCGCTGCCGGGCGCGACCGATGTCTGCGTAGTCAATCCCCCCGCCCCCAATCCGTACGTGTGCGTCGATCCGGGCAGCGGCACTGCGTTCCCCAACTCGGGCCTCGCCGCCGCAAAAAATAGGCCCGCCGTGTCTCCGGCCACGCTCAACAAGGACATCGTGCGCGGCCAGGGCGACCAGGTCGTCGCAGGGTTCAAGCTCGCCAACGTCCGGATCTTCTTGAGCCTCGACTACGCCGTCAGCCACAACGTGCTGATCGGCGTCCGCGGCGGGTACGTGTTCAACACGGATCCGTCCGCGTCGGCGTTCGCTCCGATCCATCTCGAAGCGCGCCTCACGTACGTCTTCGGCAAGGACGCCGTGTCGACGAAGGGGATCTCGCCGATGATCTTTGGCGGCGTCGGCGCAGGGGAGTTCGACGCGTTCGTGCCCGTCACCGTGACGCTCGCCAACCTGGGTCTCTCCCCCGGCACCGAGAACGCGTGGCTCACGGCGGGTCCCGTCTTCTTCTCCGCGGGCGCAGGGGCGCGTATCCTCATCGCGCCCAAGGTCGCGGCCACCGCCGCGGTGAAGTTCGAGGGGGCCTTCGGAGGCGCCGCGGGATTCTTGCCTGGGATCGCACCCGAGCTCGGAGTCCAGCTCGGTTTCTGATCGCGGACCCCGTGGGCGAGCCGCTCCCGCTCTCGCGGACCGCGCAGGTCATCCGGGCGAGCGTCTTCGCCGAGCTGGCCCCGCATATCGAAGCCCGCGCGCGTCGAGGTGAAGATCTCATCGAGCTTCACCTCGGCGACAGCCATCGGGCGCCGCCCGACGGGGCCAGGTTTTCTCGGCTCGAAGGGGCCCCGCACGACGCTCCCGATCCCGGCCTCTACCGGTACGGCGCGATCGCCGGGCTCGACGCGCTCAGAGAGGCTTTCGCGCAGCGGCTCGCCGCGCTCGGCTTCGGGCCGGCGACGGTCGACCCGGCAGCCGACGTCCTCGTCACTTGCGGCGCCACCCACGCGCTCTTCTGCGCGACGCGAGCGATCCTCGATCCCGGTGACGAGGTGCTCGTCGCGGCGCCCTACTGGCCGCTCGCGGTCGGGGTAATCCGCGCGGCCGGGGGGGTGCCCGTCGAGGTGCCGGTGACCACGCACCTCTACGCGGACCCGAGCGCGGACGCCTCGGCCCTCTTCGAGGCGGCGGTGACCCCGCGGACGCGCGCGCTTTACTTCATCACGCCCAACAACCCCGATGGCAAGGTCTTCTCGCGACCCACGCTCGAGGGCATGGCGCGCCTCGCCGTCGCTCGCGGGCTCTGGGTCTTCGCCGACGAGGTCTACGCCGACTACATCTACGAAGGGACGCACACGTCGATCGCGCGCCTCGAGGGAATGGCCGCGCGCACGCTGTCTATCCACTCGCTCTCGAAGAGCCACGCGCTCGCCGGCGCGCGCGTCGGCTTCGTGGTCGGGCCGTCGCGCGCGATCGCGGTGGCCCGGCGAATCGCGACGCACACGGTCTTCAACGTGCCGGTCGCCGCACAGCACGTCGCGCTCGCAGCGCTCCGCGACCCCGACGGCTGGGTCGACGCGTCGCGTCGCGATTTTCGACAGGCGAGGGACGCGACGCTCATTGCGCTCGATGGAGCGGGCGTCCGGGCGCTCGCGCCCGATGGCGGGAGTTACGTGTTCATCGACTTCGAGCCCGTGCTTCGCGGCCGGCCTCTGGTCGAGCTGCTCGGAGCTGCCATCGAGCGAGGCGTACTGCTCGCGCCCGGACCGGGCTTCGGAGAGGCCTTCGGCTCCTGGGCGCGCCTCTGTTTCACGGCCGTCCCGAGGGAGCGTGTTCTCGACGGGGTCGCCCGCCTTCGCGCCGCGATCGAGCACCTCGTGGGCTGACCGGAGCGGCGCTCGCGTGGCGCCGGCCGACCCTGGCGGACCACGGCCGCCAGACTGTAAAGCGTTGCTTGACACTTGGCCGACGCGACCTCATCGTTCATGGGTGGCGATCGTCGCTCGCCTTCGTTCCCTCCGGCGCGATCTCGCGGCCGTCGCGGCCACGCTCTCGGGGCGGCAAGCGCCGCCTCCCCTCGCGGCCGCCGCGCGAACCTCGGCGCCACCGCCGGCCTCCGCGCTCACGCCGCGACGGCTGCGTGTCGCCAGGATCGTGCGCGAGACGAGCGACGCGGTCAGCGTGGTGCTCGAAGATCCCACCGGCGCTCCCATCCAGTTCGCGCCCGGCCAGTTCTTCACCCTTCACGTCCGCGTGGGCGACGAGGTGCTGAAACGAGCGTACTCGGCGTCGAGCAGCGCGCTCGATCGCGAGCGCGTCGCGGTCACCGTCAAGCGCGTGCACGACGGCCGGGTCTCGCGCCACGTCGTCGGCCACCTGCACGAGGGCGACGCCATCGACGTGCTCGGTCCGTCAGGCGCGTTCACGCCCGTGGCCGCCCGGGAGCCGCGGCTGCTCGTGCTCGTCGGCGGGGGGAGCGGGATCACGCCGCTCTCGTCGATCGCGCGAACGCTCCTCGCTTCGGAGCCGGGCACGCGCGTCGCCCTCGTCTACGGCAACTACGCGCTCGAAGACGTGATCTTCAAAGACGCGCTCGACGACCTCGCTTCGGAGCATGCGGGCGATCCGGCCCGCTTCCGCGTGCGCCACGTGCTGCAGCAGCCTCCCCCCGAGTGGGCGGGGGGCGCGGGGCTCCTCGACGGCGACCGGCTCGCGCGCGAGCTCGACGCCTTCGGAGACCCCGACCTCGCGTCGGCCGAGTACTTTCTCTGCGGGCCTGCGCCGATGATGGCCGGCGCCCGCGCGGCCCTCGAGGCGCGAGGCGTAGCCCCGTCGCGCATCCGGGAAGAGCGCTTCGTCTCGGCCCACGCGGCGGGCGGTCTCTCGGCGGGCGCGGCCTCCCAGGAAGTGACGCTTCGAATGCGCGACGGAGAGCGTCGCATCGTCGTCGCGGCCGGCCGCACCGTGCTCGAGACCGCGCTGGACGCAGGCGTCGACATGCCTTTCTCGTGCGCCGTCGGCGGCTGTGGAACCTGTCGCGTGCGGCTCTCGGCCGGCTCCGTCGTGATGGACGAGCCCAACTGCCTGTCGACCGGCGAGCGCGCCGAGCGCTACGTTCTGGCGTGCGTGTCTCGCCCGACGTCGCCCTGCACGCTCGACGTGCCGTGAGCCGCGCCGTGGCGCGTCGCGCGCCGGGTCCGGTCGCCGCGACCGTCCCCTCGACCCTCGCCGCGAGCCCGGATGCGAAAGACGCCTGGCCCTACAAGATGGCCGATCTCTGCCGCCTCACGAAGCTGCCGCGGCAGGCCATTCATTTCTACATTCACGAGGGTCTCGTCCCTCCGGGTCGCAAGATCGGCCGGAACAACTCGCGCTACGGCCCGGTGCACCTCGAACGGATCCGGATCGTGCGCCAGCTCCAGAATGAACGGTTCATGCCGCTCAAGGCCATTCGCGCCGCGATCGACGGGCGCGACGAAGAGTTCACGCCCGAGCAGCTCGGGCTCCTCGGTGAAGTGAAACGGCGCCTCGCGTCCACCCCCGCGAAGCCTCGCGCCCGCGGACGCCGCGTCGATGTGCACGCCCTGCTCGTGCGTCACGGCCTCGACCCGCGCGACCTCGCCGATCTCGCGGGGGCCGGGATCGTCGAGGTCGAGCGAGGACCGCGGGCCACTCTCCGGGTCGCGGCGGACGACGCCTGGGCCTTCGAACTTCTCGGTCACGTGCGCCGAGCAGGGTTCACGCACGATCTCGGCTTTGACGCCAGGCTGCTACGTATCTACGAACGCGCGGTCTCCTCGCTCGTCGAGCGCGAGTGGCGCGCGCTGTCCAGGCCGCTGTCGGCGCTCCCGCCGGACACCGTCGCCGCCATGCTCGAGAAGGCCATGCCGCTCGTGCACGAGTTCTTCTCGCGATACCACGCGAAGAAGATGCGCGACTCCTTCGCGTCGACGGAGGCGTGAGCGCCGCTACTTCGCGGCCGGCGTGGCCATCGTACAGAGGTGCGCGGCGGGATCGCATCGGGCGACGCGGCTGTCGCGTACGATGAACATGGCGCAGACCGGGTGCACGTAGGCGCAGGCGAACGAAGCAGCGTAGGCGTCTCTCTGCGAAGCGGCCACGGCTTCGTTCCAGCCGTTGTGGCAACAGCCCACGCGGGGTACGGCGACGCAGTCGGCGTCCGCGTGGCAAGCACGGAATCGAGCGGGCGCGCCGCTATCGCCGTCGGCGGCCGTGAAGCCCTCGTCCGGGTCCGACCCCATGGCGTCGACGCCGGCGTCGCCCGGCTGTGCGGCGACCGTCGAAGGCGACGACGCCGAAGCCAGCGGCGCCACGACCACGCCCGAAGGCGACGTCTCTGCGCAGCCAACGGCAATGAGAGCTGGAGCGAACACAGCCAGCGTTGCGGACCCCGGGAGCATGCGAAGATGCTCCCTATACAACGCCAGGAGGGCGCCATGCGAGAGCTGAGAGGCCGGGCCGGGCGCACGGGCGATCACCCGCGCGTGAGCTGCTCGACGAGCTGCCGGACCTCGGGAAAACTCGCGATCAGTCGCTCGCGGGCGGGCATCTCGAAGTCGGCGAAGTCGAAGCCGGGGGCAACGGTGCACCCGCAGAGCGCGAAGGCCGAGCCCACCGGAACGGCCGCCTGCCAGACCCCCGCGGGAACGACGACCTGGGGCCGCTCCCCGCGCGAGAGATCGCGACCCAGCCGGAACACTTGATGCGAGCCGTCGTCGGGGAGCGTGTAGATCTCGACGGGATCGCCGCCATAGTGGTGCCAGACTTCGTCGGAGCGCACCCGGTGGAGCGCCGAGAAGCTGCCCGCCGGCAAGAGGAAGTAAATCGCCGTCGAAGCCGCGCGCTCGCCTTGCGGAGCGGCGACGAGGAGCGGCGCCCGGAACGTCTCCCGGAAGAAGCCCCCTTCCGGGTGAGGCTTCAGGCCCAGCGTAGTCACCAGGGCGCGCGCGTCGTCGTTCATCGTCGTGGCCTCGATTCGCGTGGTGGAGCTCGCCCTTCACGCTAGCGCGTAGAGGAGCAAGCGACACTCGATCGCACCGTTGAACAGGATCCACCATTTGGCGGGCGGCTGCCGGGTGGCCTTCTCGATCGCCTTCTCGATCGCGGGCGTTCCCGCGAGGAGCGCGACGCCGTGCCCGCGCATGGTGCGGAGCGATCGGGCGAGACCGTCGTAGAGGTCGAGGTCGGCCTCGAGACGCTCGCCGTACGGCGGGTTGGTCACGATTGTGCCCGCGGGTACCAGGGGCGCGATCGACCGAACGTCGCAGCGCTCGATGGCCAGGTCGACGCCTGCCTCGCGGGCGTTCTCGCGGGTACGGGCCAGCGCCTGGTCATCGACGTCGCTCGCGAAGACGGCAGGGCCGTCGCGCAGGCGGGCGTCGCGCGCCTGCTCCCGGATCTCTCGAAGCATCGTTCTCGCGGCGTCGTCGTGGCTCGCCCAGCGCTCGAAGCCGAAGCGCGCCCTGGCGAGACCGGGCGCGATGCGAAGGGCCCAGGCCGCCGCTTCGATCGCGATCGTTCCCGCGCCGCACATCGGGTCGAGGAGCGGTCGCTCGCGGTCCCAGCCCGACAGTCGCACCACGGCCGCCGCGAGGTTCTCCCGGAGCGGCGCCGGTCCGGCGCGCGCACGCCAGCCGCGTTCGTGAAGGGAGGCGCCGCCGACGTCGAGGTAAACCGTGGCGACGTCACGCGCGAGGTGCACGGCGACTCCGACGTCAGGGTCGTCGCGATCGACCGAAGGCCGGGCTCCCAGGCGCTCGCGGAGCGTGTCGACGATGGCGTCCTTGGTCTTTTGCGCGATGTACTGCGAGTGCGTCAGCTGGCTCGACCGACACGTCGCGCGGACGGCCAAGGTCGTTCGCGGGGTTAGCCATTCCGACCAGTCGATCGCGCCGACGCCCTCATAGAGCGCCTCGGCGCTCCGCGCCTCGAAGCTCCCGACCTCGAGCAAGATCCTGGCAGCGACGCGAGACCAGAGGCACGCCCGGGCAGCGTCGGTCCGGTCGCCCTCGAAGTGGACGCCGCCTCGGTCGGCTCGCACGCCTCGAAGGCGGAGCTCACGGAGCTCGTCACGGAGGGCGGGTTCGGTCCCTTTGGCTGCAGTGGCGAAGAGGCGCACGGGTCAAAAACGGTCTTAACCTGGAGAGGCCGTGGCACGAACGAGAAAAGCCATCCTCGTCGACTCGAGGGCGCTGTCGCCCTCGGTCCGGGGCCTGCGCTTCGTCACCTCCGACGGGGCCCCGGTCGGCCACATCGCCGGGCAATACCTCGACCTCGTCGTCGCCACCCCGGGCGGATTGCCGTTTCGAAGGTCCTACTCGATCGCGTCCGCTCCCGACGTCGAGCACCCCGAGGCTTTCGAGCTCGCCGTCACGCGCGTCGATGGGGGGCCGACGTCGCAGGCCTTGCACGACCTCGCCCTCGGGGGCGCGGTCGAGATCGAAGGCCCGCGCGGCACGTTCGTACGCCGCGACGAAGACAGGGCGCGCGCCGGGCTCTTCGTCGCCGCGGGAACGGGGCTGGCGCCCATCCGCGCGATGCTCACCGAAGAGGTGCGGCGCACGAACGGGCCGCCGCTCGTTCTGCTCTTCGGATGTCGTTCGCCGGCCGACGTCCTCTGGGCCGATGAGCTCACCGCCTGGGAGAGCGCGTACCCACGCTTCCGGCTGCACGTCACGCTCTCGAGGGCCCCGGTCGCATGGGCCGGGCTCGTCGGCTACGTGCAGAGGCACGCGCCCGGTCTCGTACGAGCGCTCCCCGACGTGCGCGCCTACGTGTGCGGGTTGAGCGCGATGGTCGAAGACGTCACCGCAGCGCTCGAACGGGACGCGTCCGTTCCGCGCGACGCGCTGCGCTACGAGACCTACGACTGACGGCCGTCGCGTCTCCTCGCGTCAGCCGCGCAGTTCCTCGCGGCGCTCAACAAGATCCGCGGCGCCGCCCTCGGATGCCAGTACAAGATTCCCGTTCCCCAGACCGGGAGCGTGAACTTCAAAGAGTCAACGTTCAGTTCACTTCGGCAGACGGTCGTGGAGCCCACGAAGTAGCGAGGTTCTGACGCCATCCTTCACTTCCTCGATGTCGATGGGCTGCGTGCGGGCGCTCGTTCGAATATGCTGCCGAAGTGGGCGACACGCGCGACGTGGAAGGCCGGGACCGCGAACGGCCCGGAAAGGGCGTGCGGGAGGCATCCGCCGAGTCGAGCTTCGCGGCGGGCGCGGTCGTCGCGGGCAAGCTCCGGATCATCCGCACCGTGGGCGCGGGCGGAATGGGCAAGGTCTACGAAGTCGAGCACGAGCTCACCCGGCACCGCCGCGCGCTCAAGGTGCTTCATCCGAGCGCTTCCCCGAACGTGGTCGAGCGCTTCGTCCGCGAGGCCACGGCGGCCGCTCGCATCGGCAATCCGCACGTGGCGGAAACGTTCGATGCCGGGACCCTCGAGACCGGTGAACCGTATCTGCTGATGGAGCTCCTCGAAGGCGAGACGCTCGAAGAGCGTCTCCGCCGCGCGGGTCCGATCCCTTCGGGCGAGCTCGCCGCGCTCATTCAGCAGGCGTGCGTGGGAATCCAGGCCGCGCACGAGGCCGGGATCGTGCATCGAGATCTCAAGCCCGAGAACCTCTTCGTCACGTCCCGCGAGGGGCAGCCGTTCGTCAAGATCCTCGACTTCGGGATCTCGAAGTTCGACGAGGGCCGTACGGGGGCCCCGGGCATCACCCGCGACGGCGTGATGCTCGGAACGCCGTATTACATGTCCCCGGAGCAAGTCCTCGGCGCGGCGACCGACGCCCGGACCGACGTGTACGCCCTGGGTGTCATTCTTTACGAGTCCGCTTGCGGTCACAGACCTTTCGAGGCGCCCTCCGTGGAGCAGCTCGCGGTGCTGATTCACGCCGGGAAGACGATCCCCCTCGAGCAGCGCGCGCCCTCGGTGTCCGGCTCCTTTGGCCAGGTCGTGCGGACGGCCATGGCGACGGAGCCCTCGCGCCGCTTCGCGAGCGCTCGCGACCTCGGCGAGGCTCTGGGACCCTTTTGCACCCGCACGATCCACGTACCCATCGAGAGTCGTCCCCCGACGGGCACTCAACCCGCGCGAGTCGTCATCCGTCCATCGCAGCGCCCGACCGGCCCGGTCGACGAAGGGCCCGTCTCGGCGGTCGTGCCGTCGACGCGAGCGGCGCTGGCGGCCACGCTGGGGACGGATCCTCCGCCCCGTCCGCCGCGACGGCCCATCGTCCTCGCCATGATCACGGCGGCAGGCCTCCTCCTGGGAGGTGGCGCGGCGTTCGTGGCTGCGCGATCGCGGCCAGAGCCAAGCGCGCCCACGCAGGTCTCGGTTCCGCCGGTCCACGAGGAGTCGGCGGCGACCGCCGTCCTCGCACCCCCTCTGGGCGCCTTGCCCAAGGAGCTCACTCCGGACGCTTCGGCGGGGCGCGCCGCTTCGGCTCCGGCCCCTCGTTCGAGCGTCCGAACGCCTGGGTCCGCGTCCGTTCTGCCGAGCCGCGCCTCCCAGAGTGGCCTCGCTGGCGAGAACCCGTTCCGGTAGGTCATTGACGTTCACGACACGCGGGACCAGTGTCGACTCGGAGGGTCAGGTTACCCATGCTTCATCGTGGCGGTATCGCGCTCGCGTTCGCGAGTGCCCTCGTAGCGTTCGTCGTCGCAGGTAGCTCGAGTTGCAGCAGCTCGAGCAGCGGCGTTGGCCTCACGGACTCCTGCACCATCAACAGCAATTGCAACCCGCCGCTCCTGCACGCCCTGAGCACCGGGACGGTCGCTCGGATCAGCGAGCCGTCACGCACCTCAGCGCGCCGTTCGCCACGCGTCCCACCCGAGGAGCGCGACGCACGAGACGCCCGCCAGGGCGGCTCCGACGTCGAGCGCCACGGCGGGCCCCCACGCGCGCCACAAGGCTCCGGTGAGCAGCCCCGCGGGGAGCGCCGTGATCCCGACGACGAAGTTGTAGGCGCCGTAGGCGCGACCTCGCGCCGACGCCGGCACCAGATCGCGTATCAGGGCCTTCTCTACGGGCTCGGTCAGCCCGTAGAAGACGCCGTAAACCACGAAGAGCGCCCAGACCGTCCAGGTCCCGACCCCGGCCGCGCCGACGGCTCCCAGCGCCATGTACACGAATGCGTAGACGAGCCAGCCCGCCGCGACGAGCCGTGCGCGCGGCATGCGGTCGGCGAGGTTGCCCCCCCAATGGGCCCAGACCACCCTGGACAGGTTGTGAACCGACCAGAGGATGGGGATCGCCCCGGTCGAGAGCCCGAGCGAGCGCGCGCGTAGCAGCAAGAACGCGTCGGACGAGTTGCCGAGCGAGAAGACCGCCAGGATGGCCAGGTAGCTGACGAGGCGCCCGTTGAAGAGGCCGGGAGTCGCCGGCGCCGCGTTCGAGGTCGACTGCGCGACCGGTGGCTTCGACTCTCGAATGAGGGCGGCGAGCCCCGTGGCGATGGTCCCCGGAACGACGGCGACCCAGAAGACATGCCGCAAGGAGAGGTTCATCGAGAGGAGCAAGGTCGCGAGCAGCGGGCCGAGCACGGCGCCCGCGTTGTCCATCGCCTGGTGGAACCCGAAAGCGCGGCCCGCACGGTCGCCCGCGGCGTCGGCGATCAGCGCGTCGCGCGGCGAGCTCCGGAGGCCCTTGCCGACCCGATCCGTCACGCGAACGGCGAGCACGTGCCAGGGCCGCGTCGCGAGCGCCACGAGGGGCCGCGCGGCGCTCGCGATGCCGTAGCCGAGGACGACGAGGGGCTTGCGCCTCGTCGTGCGGTCCGCGATGACGCCCGACCCGAGCTTCAGCAAGCTCGCGACCGTGTTGGCCGCGCCCTCGACGAGCCCGAGGTACGTGGGACTCGCGCCCAGCGTGCCGACCAGGAAGACCGGCAGGAGAGGGAAGACCATCTCCGTCCCGATGTCCGTGAAGAGGCTCGTGAACCCGAGGAGCACGACCGTCGCGGGCAGCGCGAGGGATCTCCGAGGGCTCTCGCGCGGAAGGTCCACGTTGTTCTCGTCCTCGCTGCCCACGCCGCGACTATAGCCGCGCGTGCTATGCAAACGGGCGTGTCGGTCGCCCTCTTCATTCGCCATGGCAAGGCTTCGGCCTTCGGTTCCACCAACGGTTACGATGAGCTATCGCCTCCGGGGATCGAGCAGTCCGAGAAGCTCGGCGAGTGGCTCTCGCAGCAATCGACCGCCGTCGACGCGGTCTTCGTTGGCCCGCGCAAGCGCCACGCGCAGACGCTCGCGGCCGTCGTGCGGGTCCTCGCTGCGCGGGGCCAGTCGCTCCCCGAAGCGACGGTCCTCCCCGAACTCGACGAGCACGACGGCATGTCGCTCGTCTTAAAGATGCTTCCGGTCCTGGCGGCCGACGACCCGGTCTTGCGCGCAATCGTCGAGAGCACGGCGCGCGGCGAGTCGCCCGCCCCGGACGAAGTGCTCGCCGCGTTCAAGCGGATCACGCGCCGGTGGGCTCGCGGCGAGGTTGAGCACGACGAGGTCGAGTCCTGGAGCGATTTCCGCGGACGCATCGGCCGCGCCATGGCGCGCGTGGCCACCGTGGGCCGGGGCAAGACGGCGCTCGTCTTCACGTCGGCAGGCGCGGTGGCCTCGGCCGTGGGCGAGGCGCTCGGCGTCGCCGACGAGCGCGTGCTCGACCTGAGCTGGTCGCTCTACAACGGATCGGTCACCGAGCTCGATTTCACCGGCGAGCGCTGGGGCCTTCGCACCTTCAACAGCACGGCGCATCTCGTCGACAAGCGCCTCGTCACCTCCGTGTAGGCTGCCCGCGCCGATGCCGGATACCCTCGATCAACCGACCGCCGTTCGCGCCGAATCCAGCTTCGACGTCTCCGCGCTCGCCGCATGGCTGCGCGAGCGCGAAGGGGGCCTCGAGCCAGAGCCCGTGCTCTCGCAGTTCGGTCGCGGCTTCTCGAACCTCACATACCTCGTTCGCTTCGGCGCACGCGAGCTCGTCGTGCGTCGCGCGCCGCCCGGCATCAACATCAAGAGCGCCCACGACATGGGGCGCGAGTTCCGGATCCTGAGCGCGCTCGCGCCGGTTTGGCCCAAGGCGCCGCGTCCGATCGCCCTCTGCGACGACGCAAGCGTGATCGGGACGCCGTTCTACGTGATGGAGCGCGTTCGCGGCGTCATCCTCCGCGCGAAGCTGCCCGACGGACTCGTTCTCGACGAGGCGACGCTGAAGCGCGTCTCCGAGTCGACGTGCGACACGCTGGCCGAGATTCACACGCTCGACTGGCGCGCCGCGGGTCTCGGCGAGCTCGGGAAGCCCGAGGGATACGTCGAGCGCCAGGTGAAGGGCTGGGCCGAGCGCTACAAGAAGTCGCGCACTGACGACGTCCCCGAGGTCGAGCGCCTCGGGGCGTGGCTCGAAGCGCATCGCCCCAGAGAGAGCGGCGCGACCCTCGTTCATAACGACTTCAAGTACGACAACGTCATTCTCGCGCCGGATCTCTCGCGCGTCATCGCGGTGCTCGACTGGGAGATGGCCACCGTCGGCGATCCGCTGATGGACCTCGGGACTGCCCTCGGCTACTGGATCGAACCAGACGATCCCCCCGTCTTCCAGGTGACGGCCTTCGGCCCGACGAACCGCCCCGGGAACCTCACGCGAACGGAGTTCGTCGAGCGCTGGTCACGCGCCACGGGCCGCGACGCCACGAACGTCCTCTTTTACTACGCGTTCGCGCTCTTCAAGCTCGCCGTGGTCGCGCAGCAACTCTACAAGCGCTACGTCGACGGCTTCACCACCGAAGAGCGGTTCGCGGCGATGCTCATGGGCGTTCGCGCCGTGGCCACCTCGGCCCTCGTCGCCGTCGACAAGGGCCGCATCGATCGCCTCGGCGAGTAACCCGCGGCGCCTCTGCTCTCACCACGCGTCGCGGGAAGTCTCGCCGCGGCGCTGGGCCCACTGGCGCCAGCGGGAGTATTCATCGACGCGGATGCGCCCCGACATGAACGGGCGCAGGAGGAGCGCGCCCCCGACGAAGCCGCCCACGTGCGCCAGGAAGGCGACGCCGCCCTGTGCGTTCTGGGTGAACGCGCTCCACAGGTTCACGAGGAAGAACTCGGCGATGACGAGCCACGCGGGAAAGTTCAGAAAGAGCCCGAAGAAGATCCACAGGATCGGGATCGGGTTGAGCACTGTGACCGGCGAGCGCGGGTAGAGAAAGCAATACGCGGCAAGCACCGCCGAGATCGCGCCGGAGGCCCCGACCATCGGCAGGTCCGACGTCACGTTGGCCAGGGTCTGTGCGGTCGCCGCGCAGATGCCGCCGAGCAAGTAAAAAGCGAAGTAACGGACGTGGCCCATCGCGTCTTCGACGTTGTCGCCGAAGATCCAGAGGAAGAGCATGTTCCCGCCGAGGTGCAGCAGGTTCGTGGGATCGTGCATGAACATGCTGGTGAAGACCGTCTCGAGCGTCGCCACCGGGTCGATGAAGAGGCGCGCAGGAACGAGGCCGTAGACGAGGAGCAGTCGGTCGGGCTGCACGCCCTGAGCGATGATCGACCGCTCCCACAGGAACCCGGCGACGTTCGCGGCGATCAGCGCATAGTTGACGAACGGCGTCAGGCGAGTCGGCAGCTGGTCGCGCAGCGGGAGCACGAGGCAGACTCTGGCATGGATTGGACCGCGCCGTCAGCCCGCGTACGGGGGATCTAGAAGCACCAGCCGAGTTGGGCGAGGAACCTCGGGACAACCGCGCTCGTTCCGGCCATGCGAAGCATCTCGAGGCCCCCGCCCCCGCCCGCGGTGAAGCCGCCCGAGAAGACCTCTTGCCACCCGCCGTCGAGCGCGAGCCCCCAGTATCCCTGCGCGTTCGATGGATCGCCCACCTGCGCCATGCTGGTTCCGCCGAAGAGAAACGACGGCCCGAAGAAGATGCCATGGAGCGATGGCGCCCCGTCGACCCAGTAGTGGTAGCCGAGCTCGACCCCGAACCCGCTCGACTGATTCGACGCGAATCCGAATCCCTCGGACACGAGGCTGCGTGGGCCGCCTCGGCTCGCGTCGAACACGAGCGCGTTCGCGCTCACGATGACCGCGTGGTGCGGCTGGATCTGCACCTCGACGCTCGCGCTCAGCCTGCCCGACACGAGGCCGAGCGGGGCCAGGGTCACGGCGATGGCGTGCGTCTCCGGCGCCGCGGAGACGACGCTGTCGGTCCGAGCGGCGCGGTAGGGGGCAGGCGGAGGCGGCGCAGGAGTCTGGGCCGGCTTTCGCGGCGACGGCGCGCGCCCCGACGGCGATGGCGGGGGCGGGGGCGGCAGCGAGGGCACGTCATTCGTATCGCCGATGGGCGGCGGCGGGGGTGGCGGGAGATTGGGCTGCGCGAACGACGGCGCGGCCACGCCCGTCGCGGCGACCACCATCGCCGCCAGGATTTCCGGGCGAGTCGTCATAGACCGAAGGCGTCTCTCATCGAGTTCAAGTCGAGCTGGATCGGGGCGGCTCCGGCTCGTCTTTCGATTCGGGCGGCTTGCCCGGCGGACGCTCTCTCTTGCCGAGCACGCCGCGCTCGAGCGTCGCGGCCACGTTCTCGAAGGCCCGCCCCACCTCGCGCGCGCTCGTGACGACGGCCTCTTCGAGATCGCCCTTGGCGATCTTGCCGACCACGGTGCGGGCCGCGCGGAAGAGCAGCCCGAGGCCCTTGGCCACGTCGCTCAGCGGGTTCGGACGGTCGTCGCTCATGACTACCTTAATCATGCGCACGTCCGGCGAGCCTGTCGAGTAGGCGTCGAGGAGACGTCATGTCCCGGTCGCCTTGGTGGGCGCTTTGCCGGGCGCGCGCGGCGCGCGGGTGGGGGCGGCGCGCGCGGGCGCTCGCCAGGCGGTGCACCGATTCCTGCCCGAACGCTTCGAGACGTAGAGCGCCTCGTCGGCGGCCTTGAAGAGCGACTCCCAGTCGCTGCCCCCTTCGGGGAAGATGGCGACGCCGATCGAGCACGTGACCGAAAGGACGCCCTGGGGGGTGTGGAAGGTGGTCTTGCTCAGCTCTTCGCGGATGCGCTCGGCGAGGAGCATCGCGCCCTTCTCGTCGGTCTGCTCGCACAGCGTGACGAACTCTTCGCCGCCGAACCGCGCCACGAGGTCGGTCGTGCGCTTCTGCCGCTTCAAGATGTCGGCGAGCCCGCGAATGACCACGTCTCCCACGTCGTGGCCATAGGTGTCGTTGACCTTCTTGAAATGGTCGATGTCGGTCATCAATACGGCGAGCTTGCGATCGAAGCGCGCCGACGCAGCGATCTTCTGCACCGCCGACTCGAGCATCGCCCGCTTGTTCGAGAGCCCCGTCAGGCCGTCGGTCGTCGCCATCGTCTCGAGCTTGTGGACCATGCGCGCGTTCGACAGGCTGACCGCCAGATGGCTCGCGAGGACTTCGAGCGTCGGCCGCACCGGGTCGCCGAACGCGTGTCGTCGCTTGGCGCCCAAGATCAGCGTGCCGAGGGCGCGGTCGTGAATGAGCAGCGGCAGGACGAGGAGGCTAGGGTGCGAGGGCCAGGGCAAGCGCTTGCTGAGGACGATCTTGTGCCCCGCCTCGTACTCGCCGCGGTACGGCAGCGGGCACCGGTTCTGCACGACCATCGAGACGAGGCCGGTGTTGTGCGCGAACCGCATCCCCACCAGATCGTCGATTTTGCCTTCGACGCTCTTGGCCGCCACGACTTCATGCGAGCGGGTCGCCTCGTCGAAGATGGTCACGGCGGCCAGGTCGAAGCTCGCGATCTCGCGGGCGGCCTTCACGCCCGCGGCGACGACGTCTTGCTCGCTCAGCGCCGAGCCGAGCGCCTGCGCTGCCCGATAGAGCTTGCCCTGCTCGACCTTGGCGCGTTCGAGCTGCAAGAAGACGCGCTCGTTCTGGATCGCCCGCAGGCAGAAGCGCGCCGCCTGCGCCGCGATCTCTTCTTCGTCGGTCGAGAAGGCGCGGCTCTCGAGCCGGTCGATCGCGAGGACGCCGCGCAAGGTCTCCCCGTCGAGCACGGGAATAGCGGCGAGCGACTGCACCGGGCACGGTCCGGGGTAGTAAGGGACGCGGAAGGTCGACTTGAGTCCGTGGAGCGACACCGGGACGCGCTTGGCCAGGACCGCGCCGAGGACGCCGTCGCCCGCGGCGAAGGGGGCATCGTTGACCTCGTTCGACGACGTCGAGAGCTCGCTGATGCGAAGGTGGGTGCCGCTGTCGTTCAGCCAGAGCAAGACCGCCGTGTGCAGATCGAGCGAGCGGCGCAGGAGGTCGAGCGCGTAGAGCACCGACTGGTGGATCTCTTCCACGCTGGCCCTCGCAAGGCGATCGCTCCGCACTTCTTCGCGATCGGCCGCCTCACCCGCGCCGAGCAGGCGATAGCTGCGCGCGTCTTCGCGGATGCGAACGAGCTGGGCTTCGACGCGCGCCCGCGCCGTCACGCGAATCCGCGCGACCTCGGCACGGAGGAGCGTCAAGTTCAGCAGCGCGAAGGTGGCGACGAAGCCCGCGTGGGTCGCAAAGGCCTCGACGTCCATGTGGCCGGGCGCGGCGATGCGCAGCCCCGCCTCGAGCGCCAGGATCCAGGCGACGACCAGGAGCCCGGCCAGCGGCCTCGCGAACGCCGCGACGAGCGCGACCAGGACGTAGAGCGCCGGCGACATCCGCCCGCTCAGGCCGTCGAAGCGGACGAGGAGCGCCTCGAGCGCCACGGAGAGGAGCGCGCCGATCTCGACGTCGAGGAGCAGGGGCGCGTCGCTCGTCTCACGGAGCTTGCGCCGCACGCGGACCGTGATGACGAGCGCCCAGGTGGCCAGCGCGAGGGGCCCCAGGACCTGCGCCCCTCCGAAGTCGACTGCCGCACCCCCGAGGACGACGTAGGCCCCGAGGGCGAAGGCGATCAGGAGCCCATGCCCTTTTCGCCCGAACGTTCGAGCCCCGAGCAGCGCGCGGACGAGCGGTTCCATCCGATGTTGTGACGTATCGGAAGGCCCCTCCGCCGGCCAAGAAAGCGGCGACCGCGGCGGAGCCGGGCGCGGCCTCGGTTGGCGCGGCGGCGGGCCCCGTCGTACGCCTTCGCCATCCCGCGTGAGCACGTCCGCCGCCTACCCCGCCGGGCGTTCGCCCCGGTGGCTCGACCACGATCCCGTCTCGCGTACGCTCCTGGCCCTCTACCTGGGCATGTTCATCGTCGAGGTCTCGGGGGCGCACTCGGCCTGGGCCCTGCTTGCGCCGCAGGCCCTCTTCGCGGCGGCGCTCGTCTCGCGCTTCACGGGAGACCTCCCTCTCGCCGCTCCGAGCGCAGATCGATACGGCTTGCGGGCGCCGATCGCGGCGGTCAAGGTGCGGCCGGTCCGATTTTGGCCCCTTCGGTGAGCCACCCTTGAGAAAAGCCCTTCCTTTCGCGGGCTTCGCCATGGGACTCTGCGTGCCCCATGCCCCTCGAGCATCGCCAGCACGCGCGGTGCGGCTGCGCGTCGATTGGCTCCGCAGCGCGCGCTTCCGCCGGGCGTCCCTTCGTCCTTCCGTCGAGCACCCGCCACTTCGAGCGTGACCGCCCCAGATCGGAAGAGCACACGTC
>CALFNG010000071.1 GCA_937902985.1 uncultured Myxococcales bacterium | reverse complement strand
AGCTACTGGCCGAATCTGGGCTACGGGCGCTTCGGCTCCAAGGTCGCCATGGACCGCGCGCCGCGGTTCGCAAGCGAGGACGAGTTCGATCCGAATCGCGTCCGCCTCGCCGATGTCGACGGCTCCGGGACAACGGACCTTCTCTATATCGGTCCCGACGGCGTGCAGGTTTGCTTCAACCAATCGGGAAACGCGTGGGCGAGCTCACAGACGCTCGCCGTATTCCCGAGCGCGGACGCCCTGAGCTCGGTGCGAGCGATGGATCTCCTCGGCAACGGAACCACGTGCCTGGTCTGGTCGACACCACTCCCCGACACGGTCGGCGGGTCGCTGCGCTACGTGGACCTGATGGGGGGGCAGAAGCCGCACCTGCTGGTTCGCAGCCGCAACAACCTCGGCGCGGAGACGCGCCTGTCGTACGCCCCTTCCACGCGCTTCTACCTCGCCGACAAAGCGGCGGGGCGACCGTGGGTGACCCGTCTGCCCCACGTCGTCCACGTCGTCGATCGCGTCGAGACGTACGACTTCATCGGACGCAGCCGATTCGTCACGCGGTACGCCTACCACCATGGATACTTCGACGGTGTTGAGCGCGAGTTTCGTGGTTTCGGAATGGTCGAGCAATGGGATGCCGAGGAGCACCGCGACACGACAGACTTCCCGCAAGCTGCCGCCACCAACTGGCACCAGACGTCCTGGTCGCCGCCCGTGCTCACGCGAACATGGTTTCACACCGGCGCGTGCCCCGAAGCGGGGAAGCTCTCGCGTCAGTACGCGCACGAATACTGGGTCGAGCCCGCCCTACGCCCTGACGACCGGACCGCCGATCGAGAGGCCATGCAACTCTCTGATAGCACGCTGCCCAAAGGGCTCGCGCCTGACGAGATCCACGAGGCGTACCGCGCGCTGAAGGGCATGACGCTCCGCACCGAAGTCTTTGCCCAGGACAGTTCCGCGCACGCCTCGAATCCGTACTCGGTGACCGAGCAGAATTTCGCAATCCGACAACTGCAGCCAAGGGGGACGAATCGGTATGCCTGCTTCTTCGCGCAGCCCAGGGAACACCTCGGATTTGACTACGAACGCCGACCTGGTGACCCTCGCGTTACCCACGAGTTCACCCTCGAGGCCGACGACTTCGGCAACGTGCTGCGCAGCGCCTCGGTCGGATATCCTCGCCGCCTGGGCTACAATGAGCCGGAGCCTTCGCTCTCGACTGCGTTCCGCGCAATGCTGGCCTACGACCAGACGCGCTTACACATCTCGGCGACCGAGCGGCACTTTACCAATGCCATCGGCACCGGCGGACCCGATCCGAGTCGCAGCGCCCTTCCGGCGGGAGATCCGCGCTTAGCGTTGGACGCGCACCGGACCCCGGCGCCATGCGAGGGCATGGTCGCCGAACTGACCGGGCTAGTGCCGACGCGCAAGCGCCCCGGGATAACCAACCTCTTCCGCTTCAACGAATTGGATAGCGGTTGGCGCACCGTCTGGAACGTGGCTCACGACAAACCCTCCGAGGAGATCCCTACCTCGGACATCGATGGGGCGGGGGTGCCGCCGGCCGCTCCCACGAGGCGCATCGTGCAGCACACGCGAACGCTCTACCGGAGCGATGACCTTTCGGGTCTTTTGCCTCCCGGCCAGGTCGGGCTCTTGGCGTTGCCCGGTGAGGCGTACCATCGCGCGTTCAGTCCCGGTCACGTCACGCGCATCTTCGGAGCCATGGTCACGGACGCGACGCTCGCCGAAGGCGGGTACGTGCGCCTCGCAGACGGCCCGGACTGGTGGATCCCATCCGGCCGCGTCTTCTACTCGTCCGGCGACGGCGAGACGCGAGCATCGGACATTGCGCAGGCGCGCGCCCACTTTTACTTGGTACGACGTGCAGTCGACCCTTTCGGGGCGATCTCACGAGTCTCATACGACCCCTACGATCTACTCGTGACACGGGCGGTCGACGCCCTCGAGAACACAGCCTCGGCGGCGAACGACTACCGGGTCCTTGCCCCATTTCTGCTGACGGACGCGAACGGCAACCGCGAGGAGATCGCGTTCGACGCGCTCGGGCTCGTTGCGGGGACCGCGGTGATGGGGAAGGGCACGGAACGACTCGGCGACTCGCTGGTCGCGTTCGATCCTGACCTCGATCCAGCGCTGGTCCGGGCGCACCTCGCCGACCCGCTAACCAATGCACGGTCCATCCTTGGAGACGCATCCTGCCGAGTTATCTACGATCCGTCCGCGTACCTCCGGACGCAGGACGACGCCCAGCCCGCAGCAGTCGTCGTGTACTCGCTAACCCGTGACATCCACGTATCCGCTCTACCGACCGGGCAGGTCTCGCAATATCAGCACGTCTATTCGTACAGGGATGGGCTCGGGCGGGAGGTCCAGCGGAAGACCCAGGCCGCGCCCGGTCTCGTGCCTGGAATCGAGGACCGATTGACGTCCCGTTGGATTGGCTCCGGCTGGGCGATCTTCAACAACAAGGGGAAGCCCGTCCGCACCTACGAGCCGTTCTTTTCGGCAACGCACGACTTCGAGTTCGCAAAAAGGGTCGGTGTCAGCACCGTCGTGTTCTACGATCCGGTCGGCCGGCCAGTGGCGACGCTGCATCCGGACGACACTTGGGAGAAGATCGTTTTCGACAACTGGCGACAGGAGACGTGGGACAGCAACGACACGGTTCTCATTGCCGATCCCCGAACCGACAACGACGTCGGGGACTACTTCGTGCGGCTGCTCGGTAGGTCGACGGGCGCGTTCACGTCCTGGCACAGCCGGCGCATTGGCGGCGCTTGGGTCGACGCCCCAGTCGCGGCCAAGCGCGCGGCCCAGAAGAGCGAACGGCACGCGGCCACGCCAGTGGTCGCTCACTTTGACGCGCTCGGACGCACTTGCCTGACCGTCGCGAACAACGGCGCCGAAGGCCGGTATCCTACCCGTCTTGCACTCGACACCCAGGGCAAGCCGCTCGCGCTGCTCGATGCCCTTGAGCGGCGCGTATTCGAATACTTCCTTCATGAGCCTCTCGACGGTGGGATCCAAAGCTACGTCGCGGGCAACGATCTGATTGGGAATGCACTTTGCCAGAGTGGAAGGGACGGAGGGGTCCGGCGCGTTCTGACCGATGTCGCGGGCAACCCGACTCACGGTTGGGACGCGCGCGGATACAGGACCCGCACCGAATACGACGCACTGCACCGCCCCCTCCGGGTCTTTGTCATGCCTCCGACCGGCGTCGAGATCCTCGCCGAACGCGTCGTTTACGGTGAAGCGGGCCCTGATGGTGGAGCGGCCAGCAACCTGCGCGGCCACAAGGTCCTCCACTACGACGGCGCGGGTGAACTCTACCTCTCGGCCTACGACTTCCGTGGCAACCTAACGACAAGATCGGAAGAGCGTCGCGTAGGG
>CALFNG010000070.1 GCA_937902985.1 uncultured Myxococcales bacterium | reverse complement strand
GTGTGCTCTTCCGATCTGGCGTAGGGGGCGCGGCCGGCGCGGGCGCCGGCGTTGGGGGCGCGGCCGGCGCGGAGGCCAACGCGCTCGAGACCCGCTACATGAGCCTCGGCGACGTGGGCCACACCTTCCCGCCCGATATGGAAGCGAGGATGAGCGAGGCGATAGCGTGGGTACAGGGCGCGGGCCGTCGCCGCTAACGGCTAGCGAGAAACCGCGGCGCGTAGTTCGCTGACGGTCGCGAGGCCGCGGTATCGTGCCCGGCCGTGGAGCGTGGCGCCTTCCAGTTCTTTCATCGCCTCCGCGTGTGCTGGCCCGAGGTCGACGCGCAGCGCGTCGTCTTCAACGGCCAGTACCTCGGTTACTTCGACGTCGTGAACTCGGCCTACTGGCGCGCCGCGGCGCTGCCCTATCGGCTCGACTTCGACGGCCCCGGGCGACGCCGAGATCGCGGGAGTCGTCGTGCGTCCCTCCCTGCGCGGCAGCGGGCTGGGCCGCAAGGTCATCGCCGCGCTCGCGAACGAGGCGGCCGAGCGCGGCACGGCCGCCGTGTTCGCCCGCCCGCCCCTCGCCGAAGCCGGGTTCTTCGAGCGCGCGGGCTTCGGCCGTGGCGGGGGCGGCGGGGGGACCGCGGGCGCCTCTTCTACGGGCAACGAGGCGCTAGCGGAAAGCGCCTTTCGCGTCCCCGGCGCGGGGTGTAGCCTTTCCGGCGGGGATGCGCGCGGGGGGGGCCGCTGCGTCTGAGGGGGGGAAGTCACCAGGTGGGGAGAGTCGTCGCCACGGGGCAGGGAGCGGCCGCGTCGGGCCTTCGTTTGTACATCGGCCTCTGGCTTGCGCTCGCCATCCTGTCGACGGTCGCGGTCGTCGCGAACCGAAGCGCGACGGACGAAGTCGAGAATACACACTGGGTCGAGCACACCCATCGGGTGATCGAGGCGCTCGATGACGTCGAGCGGGGTCTCGTCGTCACGCAGAGCGCGCGACGTGGCTTCGCTCTCACCGGCGACGCCGACCAGCTCGCGGCGCTATCGCGAGGGGCTGCGGACGAGGACGCGGCCGTGCGAACGGTTCGCACCCTCACGGTGGACAACGCTCACCAGCAGGGGCGTCTCGACCGCCTCGAACCGCTTTTCGCGAACTGCCGTTCGGTGCAATACGCCGCCATCGCGGCGCGCCAGACGGACGGGTTCGTCCTCGAACGCGAGGCCGCCGCGACCCGCGAATTGATAGCGCTCGTGGACCGGATCGCGCCCATCCTCTCGGACCTGACCGGCGAGGAGCGGCACCTCCTCATGGGGCGCGAGGGGAAGGCGGCTCGGGGCTCCGCCCACGCGAAGCTGACGAACGTACTGGGCACCGGCGTGAGCGTCGTCATCCTCTTCTTCGCGTTCGCCGGCATGCGTCGAGAGAACCGGCGTCGCACCGAGACCGAGGGAGCCGCGCGAGCGAGCGAGCAGAGCCTCTCGATGCTGCTCCGCTCCATCGGTGACGGAGTGATCGCCACCGACGCAGCGGGTCGCGTCGTGCGCATGAACCCCGCCGCCGAGGAGCTCACGGGCTGGCGCGACGGCGCGTTCGGGAAGCCCCTGTCCGAGATCTTCCGCGCCGTCCCCGACGACACGCGAGACGAGAGCGAGAACCCCTTCGAGCGCATCCTCCGGGACGAGCCCGCGCTCGCGACCGCGACGAGCCGGCAGGTGCTCGTCCGGAAGGACGGGACCGAGCGCTCGGTCGCGGAGAATGCGGCGCCCCTGCGGGACGCCGAGGGCAAGGTCGCCGGCGTGGTGCTCGTCTTCCACGACGTGACGAAGGAGCGTGAGGCCGCTCGCCTGCTCGCCGAGAGCGAAGGTCGCCTCGCCGGGCTGGCAGAGGCTTTGCCGTTCGGCATCCTCGTCCTCGATCAGCAGTCCGCGACGCCCGGTGACGCGCGGATCGTGTATGCGAACTCGCGAGCCAGCGTGGAGTCGAGGCTCGAGCTCAAGGCGTTCGTGGGCAAGACGCTCAAAGAGGCGACGCCCGACGACTACACCGAGGGTCCCGAGCGCCCGTCCGCGGCCGCCCTTCGGCGGGCGATGGAGACGGGGAAGAGCGAGATCATCGAAGTGGATCGCGGAGCGCGCGGCATCGTCGAATGCCACTATGTCTCGCTCGGGGGTCGAAGCGCCGCGGTCATCTACCAGAATGTGACGGAAAAGAGGCTGGCCGAGATCGCGCTGCGGGAGAGCGAGGCGCGCCTCCGGCAGCTCGCGGACGCCATGCCGCAGATCGTCTGGACCGCGAAGCCGGACGGCTCGCTCGACTATTACAATCAGCGCTGGCTCGAATACACCGGAATGAACCTCGAAGAGACGCGCGAGCGGGGGTGGCGCCCGATACTGCACCCGGACGATCTTCAGCCGAGCATCGATCAATGGGTGAGGGCGATCGCCACGGGCGAGCCCCACGACGGCCGGTATCGCTTCAAACGGGCGTCCGACGGCGCTTACCGGTGGCAGCTCGGTCGTGCCCTACCGATTCGCGACACGGAGGGGCGAATCACGAAGTGGATAGGGACCTCCACCGACGTCGACGACCAGGTGCGCTCGGACGAGGCGCTCCGCGCAAGCGAAGCGGCGATGAGCGAGGCTGCCGCTCGAAGGACCGCGGAAGAGCGATTCCGAGCGTTCCTGGAGACCGCGCCCGACGCGATCGTGATCGTCGACGCCGGCGGCGAGATCGTGCTCGTCAATGCGCAGACCGAAAAGCTCTTCGGCTACGAACGGCAAGAGCTCCAGGGAAAGCCCGTCGAAGCCCTGCTCCCGGAGCGCGCTCGGGCCAAGCACGTGTCGCACCGCGCGGGGTATTGGTCCGCGCCTCGCGTGCGCGAGATGGGCGCCGGGCTCGAGCTCCAGGGTCGGCGCAAGGACGGCACCGAGTTTCCGATCGAAATCAGCCTCGGGCCGCTCGAGACCGACGAAGGGCCCCTGATTTCGAGCGTGATTCGAGATATCAGCGCGCGAAAATTGACCGAGGCGGCGCTCAAGCTCGCCAACCGCGAGCTCGAGGCGTTCAGCTACTCGGTCGCCCACGACCTGCGCGCGCCCCTCCGGGGAATGAACGGCTTCGCGCAGGTGCTCCTCGATAAGTACAAGGACAAGCTCGACGCCGAGGGTCAGGACTGGCTGCAGGAGATCCTCTCGAACGCGCGCAAGATGGGCGAGCTCATCGACGCGCTCCTGTCGCTGGCCCGCGTCGCCCGGAGCCAGCTCCACATCGAGCGCGTCGACCTCTCCGCCCTCGCGTGCGCGGCGGCGGCGGGAGCGGCGGCCGCCGAGCCGGCGCGCTCCGTCGAGGTGATCGTCCAGCCGGGTCTGGTGGCTGAAATGGATCCCCAACTCGCGCGCACGGTCTTCGACAATCTCCTGGGGAACGCGTGGAAATTCACCCGATACGTGCCGAGCGCGCGCGTGGAGGTGGGAATCGCGAACGAGCCCGACGCTCCCGCGTTCTTCGTGCGCGACAACGGGGCAGGCTTCGACATGGCCTTCGCCGGGAAGCTATTCTCGCCATTTCAACGGCTCCACACGACCGACGAGTTTCCGGGGACCGGCGTCGGCCTGTCGACTGTGCAGCGAATCGTCCACCGTCACGGCGGTCGGCTCTGGGGCGAGGGCCGCGTGGATCACGGTGCGACGTTCTACTTTACTCTCCCAGGGAGCCTCAGCTGACATGACCAAAGCCATTCTGCTCGTCGAAGACAACGTGAGCGACGAGAAGCTCACGCTGCTGGCTTTCAAGACCTCGGGCATCGCGAACGAGGTCGTCGTCGCCCGCGACGGCGCGGCTGCGCTCGACTACGTATTCGCGACGGGCGCTCATCAAGGGCGCGACGGCAGCGTTCTCCCCACCGTCATTCTGCTCGACCTGAAGCTGCCCCGGATCGACGGCCTGGAGGTCTTGCGGCGAATCCGCGCCGACGAGCGCACCAAGCTCATTCCGGTGGTGGTGCTCACCTCGTCGAAGGAGGAAGAAGACGTGATCCGCAGCTACGCGCTGGGAGCCAACGCCTACGTTCGAAAGCCCGTGGACTTCACCGAGTTCGTCGCGGCGGCGAAGACGCTGGGGTTGTTCTGGCTCCTCCTGAACGAGCCGGCCCCGGCTCCACGCAAGGTGTCATGAGCGATCCGCTTCGCCTCTTGCTCGTCGACGACTCGCCGACGGACGCGAAGCTCATCGTCGAGGCGCTCCGCCGCGCCGGGCTCGAACTCGTGTTCGACCGCGCAGACACCGCTCAGGCCATGCGCGCGGCGCTCGACAAGGGGGGCGTCGACGCCGTGCTGTGCGACTGGTCGATGCCCAAATTCAGCGCCATGCGTGCGCTCGCGCTCGTCAGGGAGATGGGCCTGGATCTGCCCTTCATCCTCGTCTCGGGCACGATCGGCGAAGAGGCCGCCGTCGAGGCCATGCGCGCGGGCGCCAACGACTACGTCCTCAAAGACAATATCGCGCGCCTGGCGCCCGCGCTCGAGCGCGAGATCCGGGACGGGAGCGAGCGCGAGGCGCGCCGGCGCTCGGACGCCGCGCTTCACCTGACCGAGAGCCACCTTCGCCAGGCGCAGAAGATGGAGGCGATCGGCCGGCTCGCGAGCGGCGTCGCTCACGACTTCAACAACATTCTTTCGGTCGTTCTCAGCTATTGCTCGCTGATTCGCGACAACCTGCGCCTCGACGATCCGATGCGCGACGACGTCGAGGAGATCGGCAAGGCGGGCCGCCGCGCCGCCGATCTGACCCGGCAGCTCCTCCTCTTCAGCCGACAGCAGGTCCTCGAGACGAAGGTCATCGACCTGAACGACATGCTGGCGAGCATGGACAAGATGGTTCGTCGAATCGTCGGCGAAGACGTCGAGGTGCGGTCGACCCATGTGGACGCGTCGTGCCGGGTGAGGGCCGACCCCGGCTCGATCGACCAGGTGATCATGAATCTCGTCGTCAACGCGCGCGACGCGATGCCCACGGGGGGCACGCTGACGATGGCGACCGCGAACGTGACGCTCGACGAGCGCACGGCGCTGGCCCGTCAGGGCGCGAAGCCCGGATCGTACGTGATGCTCGCGGTGACGGACACGGGGACGGGTATGGACACGGCGACGCAAGCCCGCATCTTCGAGCCGTTCTTCACGACCAAGGAAGTCGGCAAAGGGACGGGGCTCGGCCTGTCTACCGTGTTCGGCATCGTACGGCAGAGCGGCGGAGCCATTCGGGTCCAGAGCGAGCCGGGCCACGGCGCGTCGTTCGAGGTGTACCTGCCGCGCGTAGACGAGAAGCTCGATTCCGAGAAACACCCGATCGCGCCGAAGACGCTCCACGGAACGGAGACCATCCTGCTCGTGGAAGACGAGGAGCAGCTCCGCGTCGTGGCGCGAAACATCCTCCGCCGATACGGCTACCGCGTGCTCGAGGCGCGAAACGGTGGCGAGGCGCTGCTCTTCTGCGGGCGAAACACGGAGACGATTCACCTGCTCCTGGCCGACGTCGTGATGCCGGAGATGAGCGGCCCCGAGCTGGCCAAGCAGCTGGCGAAGACGCGCCCCGCGATGCGCGTGCTCTGCATGTCGGGGTACACCGACGACAGCATCGTTCGTCACGGCGTGGTCGAAGCCCGCTATCCTTTCCTTCAAAAGCCGGTCACTCCCGAGAGCCTCGCGCGAAATGTCCGCGAGGTTCTCGATGCTCCCGGTCCGTGAGCCCGGCGCACACCCCCACCCGGCTCCCGCGTGCGCCTCCCGCGTCCGCGCGCTGGGCCGAACCGAGCCGACGGGGAGAGAGGCGAATAGCTAGAGCAGCGTGTCGGTGAGCTTCTTCTGGAGCTGATCGAACGCCGTATCGAAGACCATATCGTAGACCTTCTGCTCGTAGTCTTCGCGGGTCATCGTGGCGCCCTTGATGCGCCAGGTCTCGGCGGGGCGCCAGGCGCGCGCCGCGATCTTGAGGGGCGCGCCGTCGGCGATGGCGAACGCCGCGTCGAACGTGAAGATGATCCCCGCGATCACCGTCGACGGGTGCTCGATGAGCGAGTTCGCGCGCGACCAGTCGGCCGTATAATCGACGACCAGGGTCGGCGGCCCGCTCGGAGCGGGCGCGTCGGGGTCGAGCGGATCGCCCGCGCGCATGGAGAGGATGTCGGGGGGGAACGCGTCGCTGAAGGCCTGCGCGAGCGCGGTCGCCACGCGCTGCTCGCGCGGACGCATGGCGTCGAGCGTGACGTACTTCGAGGGGAGCGCGTCGAGCCCGGGGAAGTGCCCGCCCCGCCGGATGCTCTTGTCGCCGTCGTCGAGGTTCTTCGACGGCTTCATGCGAAACCGGACCTCGGCGCTCGGGGCGCCCGGGCCCTGCGCTTCGCTCCAGGCGAGGAGCCGCTCGATGAACGCGCTGGTCGGCGCGTCGGGCTGCCCCTTCTTCTTCCAGGCGTCGAGCGCCTGGGCGAAGAACGAGTGCCGCGCCGCCTTGATCTCGGGATCGATCGTGTGGTTCGGGTACTTCTTCGCGAGGTCGTCGATGGCGGCCGCCGTGCCCGCTTTCTTCGCGGTGTCGAGCGCCGCCAGCATCACCCGCCGGAGCGCGGCGGTGATGTCCGCGTCGATGCGCGACGAGGGGTGCGCGTCCGCGAAGACCTGGACGGCGTCGACGGTGCCGGTGGCCTCGGCGTCGCGCAGCTGCGCGCGCGGCAGGAGCACGTCGCGCACGTCGTCGGCGTGGCGCCCGTTCTGCGCGAGGTACGCCTGGTACGCGGGCACCGTGCCGGCCGCGACGATCGTGCGGTACATCGCGTCGTCGCTCATGTCGTTGCGGACGTTCCCGAGCCCGAGGCCGAGCAGGACGCCGGCCACGCCGGCGATCACCCAGTCGAACCGCTTCGACACGACGAAGACGCGCTTCATCGACGCCGTCGGCCCGATGGGGCTCGACATCGCGCGGTCGTGCAAGGGGTCGAGCTCGGCCAGGACCTGCGGGTCTTCTTCGGCGATGGCGCGCGCCAGATCGTTGCGCAGCGAGCCGAGCGCCGCGTCGGCCTTGACCGCCTGCTCGCGACTCGACGCCGGGACGATGACCCGCGAGCCGTCGCGCATCCGGAAGGAGAGCCCTGCCTCGTTGCCGGTCAGGGGCTCGATGGCCTCGGCCTCGCCCACGGACCACACGTCCAGGATCGGGCCGCTCGCGTCGACGACGATCCCCGGAAAGAGGTACCGGCCCGCACGCCACGGGAGCGAGTCGAGCGCGCGCAGGATCCCCAGTGCATGGGCCACGCCATAGGCCGCGCCGGCCAGCAGGACGACGTCGAGGGCGAGCATCTTCACGCCGTGGAGGGCAAAGGCGCTGTTGACATCGCCCCAACCCAGCCGGAGCACGATGCCCGCGACCAGGATGAGGACCCCGCTTCCGCCCAGATACGCCCAGGCGACCGTGCGCGACGCCCGGGCGTAAAGGAGGGGCGCGGGAGGGGCCGAACGGCGTGTCGCCGCCGCGAATCGGTCCTGTACCGGTCGCGGCAGGCCATAGAAGTCGACTTTCCTGGGCGCCGGCATGCGGTGGGGTCGATGGTAACCGAACGATGGGGCGTACAGCCGCGTTTCAGGCCGATCTCGAGCGCCCACCCTTGCCTACCCGCGGTTCTCTTTGCGAAGCTGCGGGCATGCGACCGGGTGCAAATGGGACGGACCGCCGCAGACGGCCTCGTCTACGGTTTGACGCGATCCGGCCCGACCCTATAGAAGCCGACGCGAGCACAAGATCCATGGGAGACGACGCACGATGAGCCCGACCGCGATGCTCACCTTGATGTTCGCGGCGATCGCGATGTTCTCGTGGTCGGCCAGCCGGCGCTGGAAGCTGCTGCAGATCGGCCGCCCCGCCAGCCGGCTCGATCACCTCGGTGCGCGCCTGAAAGGAACGTGGAGATACGCGTTTCGACAGGAGAAAATGGACTATTACAACCCGGCCGGGATCGCCCACAAGCTGATCTTCTTCGGGTTCATCGTGCTCCTGGCGCGCACCATCATTCTCTGGGGCCGCGGCTACTACGCGCCGTTCGACCTCTTCATCTTGCGCCCCGACCAGCCCCTCGGGCAGGCCTACGAGTTCCTCAAGGACTGCATGGGCGCGCTCACGGTCTGCGGCACGCTCGTCTTCTTTTATTACCGGCTCGTCGTGAAGCCGAAGCGCATGTCGCTCAGCATCGAGGGCGTCATGATCTTGATGATCATCGCCTCGATGATGCTGGCCGACATGATCTACGACGGGTCGTCGCTCGTTCTCGCGTCGAAGGCCGCGGCGTTCTGTGCCGGGGCCGCTCACCCGGGCACCGAATCGCAGTGCGCGGCGGTCGCGACGATCACCGCGCCTCTCGGCGACGAGATGTGGCAGGGCGCCTGGTCGTTCTGGCCGGGGCCGTTCGGGGCCCTCTTTGCGTCGATGTTCTCGGGCATCTCGCCCGGAGCGCTCATCTGGGTGGCGCGCTTCGGGTTCTGGACCCACGCGACGCTCCCGCTCATCTTCCTGAACCTCCTGCCCCACTCGAAGCACTTTCACGTCATCACGGCGATCCCGAACGTCTTTCTCCGGAGCCTGAAGCCGGCGGGGCGACTCGAGCCGATGGCGGAGAACGCCGAGAAGCTCATGGAGGTCGTGGGCGCGGCCGCCGACGCTCCGGACCCGTTGGCCTTGCCGGTCGGCATCGCGCGGATCGAGCAGTTCTCGTGGAAGTCGATCCTCGACTTTTACACGTGCACCGAGTGCGGCCGCTGCTCCGACAACTGCCCCGCGCACCGCACGGGCAAGGTGCTCAGCCCGAAGCACCTGACCCTGGCCCTTCGCGATCACCTCTACGCGCGCGAAGAAGAGTTCATCAAGCACAAGGCTGACTCGAACGGCGCGCCGGCAGCCGCGACGCCGGCGACGGCTGGCGGCGAAGGCGAAGCGCCCGCCGCGGTGACCGATGGCACCGCCGCGCCGGTCCAGGCGACCGACGGCCTCCAGGCGCTGAACCTGGTGCCCGACGTCATCCACCCCGACGTCTTGTGGGCGTGTACGAGCTGCCGCGCCTGCGAGGAGCAGTGCCCGGTGCTCATCTCGTACGTCGACAAGATCATCGACATGCGCCGCAATCTGGTCATGGTCAAAGGCGAGTTCCCGCACGAGCTGAACAAGCCCTTCCAGGGCATGGAGACCAACGGCAACCCCTGGAACCTGTCGCGCATGGATCGCGCAGGCTGGTCCGACGGCCTCGGCATCCCGATGATGAGCGAGAAGCCGACGGCGGAGGTACTCTACTGGGTCGGCTGCGCCGCGAGCTACGACGATCGCGCGAAGAAGATCGCGCGCGCGACCGCCCGGCTCTTGAAGCAAGCCGGGGTCGACTTCGCGATCCTTGGCCAGGAAGAGAGCTGCACCGGCGACCCGGCACGCCGCGCGGGCAACGAGTTCCTCTTCGCGATGCTGGCCGAAGGCAACGCGGGCACCATCAACGGCTACAAGGAGCAGGGCGGGGTTCGCACGATCGTGACGACGTGCCCGCACTGCTTCAACTCGCTGAAGAACGAGTACCCCGACTTCGGCCTCAAGGTCGAAGTGGTGCACCACACCGACTTCTTGCTCGGCCTCGTCGCCGAGGGGAAGCTCGTGCCGACCAAGCCGGTCGAGGGGCGGGTCGTCTATCACGACTCGTGTTACCTCGGCCGCTACAACGGCATCTACGACCCTCCGCGCGAGATCTTGAAGCGTATCCCGGGCGTCGAGCTCGTCGAGCCGGAGTACTGGACCAAGCAGCGCGGCCTCTGCTGCGGGGCCGGCGGCGCGCAGATGTGGATGGAGGAGCAGAACCAGGACCGCGTGAACGTCAAGCGCACCCTGCAGCTCGTCGACACCGGCGCCAAGACGATCGCGAGCGCCTGCCCCTTCTGCATGACGATGCTGACCGACGGCATCAAGAGCAAGAACCTCGAAGAGTCGATCCAGCAGCTCGACGTGGTCGAGCTCCTCGATCGCTCGTGCGAAATCACGGTCGCTGCGCCGGAGGTGATTCCTCCGCCGGCCGAGGCGCCCGTGGCCGAAGCGGTGGCCGAGTAACGCGGGCGCTCAGGCGGGGCGTCGCCGCGGTGAGGGAGCGACGGCGCTCCACCGCGCGAGGGCGGCCCCGCCGACCGCCGCCCCGGTCCACACCGGCAAGAGCAGGGCGACGATCGGCCCGTTGACCTGATCGAACCAGGGCAGCGCCTTCAGCCCGAGCCCGGCGATGGAGCACACCGCGAGGAGCGCCGCGATCGTGGCGACCGCGCGCTTCGCGCCCTCGCTCCCCCATGCGACCCCCACGGCGAACACGGCTAGCGTGAGGCCGAGGGGGAAGCACTGGAAGATGTTCTCGTTGTGGTGCGCCACGGAGTGGTCCGTGGCCAGCCAGAAGAACACGAAGATGCAGCCGAGGAGGCCTGCGGCCAGGCCCAGCACGGCGAGCCCCAGGCCGAACCCGACGCGCGCCAGCCGTGACGAGCGCGCCGCGCACCCGAGCGCCGCGAGCGCGAAGCCGAGCGCCGAGCCGATGAGGCCCATCCGGACGCCCCAGCGCGGCGGGCTCTCGCGAAGAGGCGCCCGGTGCGCATCGAGAAGCAGCGTCTCGCGCGCGACGAGCGGCACGTCGGCCGCGGGCGTCGACGGGCTTACGTTCCCCACGTTCCCTACGTTCCCTACGTGGCGCACGCGCTCCTCGACCATCGACGGCAGGAACATCTCTTCCCATTGCGTGATCGGCTCGTCGATCACGTCGCCCATCGCGAGGTCGAGCCCGAGGTACACCGGCACGTCGTCGGCCGTGAGTCGCTCCGTGTGGCCACGGAACGTGAGGCTCGCGGGCCCCGCCGACGCCGCGCGAAGCCGCCCCCCCACGGCGGTGTCGATGGCGTCGCGCACGCGCGTCGAGCAGTTGTCGCGGTAATAGTCGTAGCGGTAGTACCGATTCGCCGGGAGGGCGTCGTGCGCGAGGCGATCGGCGAGGGCCCGTCGCTGCTCCGGCGTGAGCGCGAGCTCCTGCGCGAGGATGCTCCGGTTCTCGGCGCGGTATTGCGCGACGGTGGCCGCGAGCGATTGCACCGACAGCCAGTAGCGGAGGCGACCCTTCAAGAAGTCGGAGATCAGCGTCGGCGAGCGGTAGTCGAACGTGCCGTAGTTGTAGACGTCGTCGCGCGCGTCGCGACCCTCTCGAGCGTGGTGAACGAGCAGGGCGTCGTGCCCGAACTTGTAGAAGGGATGATCCCCGGGCCCGAAGGTGAGGAGCGAGATCGTGAGCTCCGAGCGTTGCTCCCCCGCGCCCCCCGCGCCCCCCGCGCGCGCGTCGCGCGCCAGGCTCACGCAAACGGCAAACGCGGGCACGAGGGAGACGAGACCCCATGCGACTCGGAGGCCCATCGAGCGGTCAACACGGGCACCTCGTCCGTTCTTCCCGCCCTTGGCTCGATGATTGCTGAGTCGAACCTCATGCGACTCTTATCTGCGGCCGCGGCCGGCGGCTTCGTCATGGCTCTGGCTCCGGGCGCTCTCGCGCAAGACGTGCAGCCCGTACAGGCCGCGCCCGAGACCTCGACCGTTGTCGCCGGGCCGGCTTCGCCTCCAGTCGTGCAACCCGTGTCGAGCGAGCCGGCCGTGCGCACAGTGATCGTGAAAGAGAAAGAGCGCGATACGGCGGCCGAGATCCAGAACGGCGGCCTCGGGTGGGAATGGGTCTACCTGAACGCGGACATGGGCGTCGCGTATACCGATCTCGTGTCGCTGAAAGCCTCGAACTGGCAGCTCCAGGACAACTCCGCCACAGGCCCCGCGTTCGGCATCGGGGCCGGCGTTCGCCTGCTCTTTCTCACGCTCGGCGTACGCGCCCGGGACCTCGCGTTCCCCACGTTCAACATGTGGGAAACGGATCTCGAGGCCGCGCTCCACTTTCGTATCTGGCGCGTCGACATGGCCATCGGGGCGCGCGGCGGATACGCCTTCCTCGGCTCGTTCAGCGCCAACTCGCTGCAGGCCTCCTCGGGCTCGACCCCTTCAGACGTGACCGTCCACGGGTGGAACGTGGGGCCCACGGCGGCGGTCGACGTCTACCTCTCGAAGCTCGTCTCCGTCGGCGTCGACGCGAACGCCGAGTTTCTCTTCCTCCAGCGGCCCGCGCTTCCTTTGAACGGCCACGCGGTGCCGGCCGGCCTCGGGGGGCTCTATGCCGATTCCGGCTCGAGCATCGGCGCAGGATTCGTCGGAATGGCCCACCTCGGAATCCACTTCTAGACGCCGAAACTCGGCGCCGGACCGGGATAGCGCTATCCTAAGGGGAATGCCCTGTCCCATCTGCAGTCGTCCGGCGCTGCCGCGCACGCAGAACGACGCCGCTCCGTTCTGCTCGCCGCGCTGCAAACAGATCGACCTCGGCAACTGGCTGAGTAACCGCTACAGCGTGCCCGGCGTCGATGGGAGCGCGGGCGAGGGCGTCGACGACGGCTACGTCAACATCGACCGCGAAGAGGGTGCGTGATCCGCGCCCTCGCCGCGGCCGTCGCCGCCTCGGCCATCCTTTTCGCCGCAGGCGCGGCGTCGGCGCAAGATCTCGAGCCGCCGCCTCCGCTGTCGAACGCGCCGCCGACCTCGAGCGCCGGCGGCTCGACGTACGCGAACACGAGCGACCAGAGCCAGGACAGCGGCCTCGGGCTCGAGTGGGTGTACCTCAACGCCGACGCCGGCTTCGCCTACATGAACATGGCGACGTTCAGCCAGACGGCTCTGGCCATCCAGCAGACCTCGAGCGCGGGGGGCGCGTTCGGAGTCGGCGCCGGCCTGCGCTTGCTCTTCTTCACGGTCGGCGTTCGCGCCCGCGATCTGCAGCTGTCGGACTACAACCTCTGGGAGCTCGACGCCGAGGCCGCGTTCCACATCCGGATCTGGCGCATCGACCCGTACTTCGGCGTGCGCGGGGGCTACGCGTTCGTCGGGAGCCTCGGATCGGGCGCCGTCTCGACGAGCTCGGGCACGTCGGCCTCCGACGTGAGCGTGCACGGCCTCAACGTCGGCCCGATGTTCGGCATCGACGTGTACCTCTCCAGCCTGTTCTCGATCGGCGGCGAGGCCAACGCCGAGTTTCTCTACCTCAAACGGCCGGCGGTGGCCCTTCCGCAAGGCGTGACGGCGGCCGACGTCGCGATGCTCCCCCCATCGCAGCAGCAGCTCTACCAGCAGTCGGGATCGAGCGCCGGCTTCGGCGCCATCGCGACACTCCACGCCGGCCTTCATTTCTGACGCTCCGGGCGCGAGCGTCGTGGCCGATGCGTGGTCGAAGCGGTGGTCGAAGCGGTGAGTGAAGCGTTGCGCTGGCTCCTGCCGGCCATCTTGCCGGCCGTGGTCTTCGCGGCCCTCTTGCGCAAGATCGACCCGCGACGCGAGCCGCGCGCGCTCGTCGCGGTGACCTTCGGGCTGGGCGCGGTCGCCGCCGGGATCGCGCTCGCCGTCACCCAGCGAGCCGCCACGCGCACGGGCCTCGACGTCCGCGTGTCGGCCGCGGGGGAGACCGGCGCGCTGGTCTTTCTCTTCTTCGTCGTCGCCCCCATTCAAGAAGCCGCCAAGGTCGCGGCCGCGTGGCCGGCGTTCCTCGTGAAGCACGTCGACCAGGCCTACGACGGGATCGTGTACTCGGGCGCCTCGGCGCTGGGCTTCGCCGCCATCGAGAACGCGCTGGTCTTGCGGGCGCACCCGGCGGGCGCCATCTGGGTCGCGCGCGCGCTGCTCGCCCTGCCCGCGCACGTCTTCTTCGCCTGCATCTGGGGCTATGCCCTGGCGCGGGCCAAGCACTCGAAGCAGCGCCTCCCGATCTTCCCCGCGGCGTTCCTCGCGACCATCGCGGTGCACGGCCTCTACGCGCACTTCGTCTACGGCCGGGGCCCGGGGGCGCTCCTCGCGGTGTCGCCGCTCCTGGCCGTCATGGGCGCCGTCGCCTGGCTGCTCTGGCGCGATCTCGAGGCGCGCGGTGAACGTCACTCGCCCGTCCCGTCGACGTCGCGGGGGACGCTCTCGCGCCTGACGCAGCCCCCGAGTCTCTCGGCGGTGCGGTCGGCGCTGCGCCGGGCCGACGAGCCGGTCAAGGTCCGCTGGATTCTCTTCGGGGCGCTCGTGACGCTTGGGGCCATGCTCGTCGGGCTGGCCGGCGGCGCGATCGCCGCGCACGTGCTCCACATCGATCTCTCGACGGTCAACGAGCACGAGCTCCGCACGGCGGCGCCCGCGCTCCTGCTCGGCATGGGCCTGCTCGGTTCGTTCCCCACGAGCGGCTGGCTGGTCGCGCGGGCCGCCCACGTGCGAACCCTCCTCGAGCCGGCGCTGGCGTGCGTGCTCGCCCTCGTCGTGACGCTGGTCGCGCTCGGCTTCGCGGCGCCGTTCGCCGTGGTCTTCGCGCTCGCCATCTCGCCCATCGCCTGGGTCCTGTCATGCGCAGGCGCGTGGGTCGCTTCGAGCTAGGCGTCCCTCAGGTTTGCCGACCCGGGCCGGCGGTGAGCTAAGCTCCCGGGAAGGTCCGGCTTTGCGTATCCTCAAGAGCGCCCTCTTCTGGCGCATTTTGCTGAGTTCCCTGCTCGTCGTCGCCGTGCTCGGCGTCGGCCTCTTTCGAGCGAACAGCGCGCACGAGGAGCTCGAGAAGCAGTTCGAGCGCCTCGTGCAGCACGATCTCAAGCTGGCCGACGACGCCGAGCAGCTGCTCCGGCTGATGGTCGACCTCGAGACCGGCAAGCGCGGGTACCTGCTCACGGGCGACCGATCGTTCCTGGCGCCCTACGAGCAAGCGCGGCGCGAGCTCGATGGCCTGCTCACCGAGGCCCAGGACGTCGCCGAGAACGGCATGGAAGACGAGCGCGTCGCCGCGTTCGGACGGCTGCTCCACGACTGGATCCAGAACATCAGCGAGCCGCAGATCCTCGCGCGCCAGAAGGGCAACATCCCCGACCCGGGCGTGGCCGACGAGGGCAAGTCGCGCACCGACGAGATGCGCGGCCTGCTGTCGGACCTGCGGCGTCACGCGCTCGACGACGCAGACGAGCGCGAGCAAGCCGCGTTCGACTCGGCCGGCGCGCTCCAACGCGCGACGCGCACGGTCCTCTTGCTCGCGATCATCATCGCCCTCGGCAGCGGCGCGTGGATCGCGCGCGACATCGCGGGAACGACGGCGCAGCTCGAAGAGGCGCTCGGCGCCACCGGCCGCCTCGAGCCGCTGCCCCCCATGCCCGTGCGCCGCGACGAGCTCGGAGCCGTCGGGCGGAGCCTCGCCAAGATGCACACGCTCCTGCTCGAGAAGGACGCGAGCCTGCGCGCCACGCTCGCCGACCGCGAGCGGGCCCTCGCCGAGCTGACGCAAGCCAACGCCGCCCTCGCCCTCCGCGACGCGCGGGCCCGGGCCTACGCCGAGTTCGTGCGCGAGCTCAAGGCCCTCGACGTCGGCGCCCTCGCCACGGGCGGCTTGCAGACCCTGGTGCGCCTGGCCGACGCGCAGGTGGGGACGGTGTATTTGCTCGACGAAGAGAACCACCTCGTGCCGGTTCAGGCGACGGCGTCCGACGGGCGCATCATCGATCACCTGGCCTTTGGCGCCGAGGGGCTCCCCAAGAGCGTCATGGATCGCCGCGAGCCGGTGTTCTTGCGCTCCGAGACGCTCGGGGAACCGCTGCCCAGCCTCGATCTCGGCGTGGGGATGGCGCCGCTCCGCTGGGTGCTCGCGTACCCCGTGGCGCTCGGGGCCGAGGGCGTGGGCGCGATCGTGCTCGCCGGCATCCACTTCCCCGCCGCCGACGCCGCCGATGGCGTTCGCGATGCCACGCGGCAGCTCGCCGTGGCCCTGCATAACGCGTGGACCCACGACCGCCTCCGCGAGAAGAGCATCGCGCTCACCGAGCAGGGCGAGCGCCTGACGCGCGCCAACAAGGTCAAGACCTCGTTCCTCGCGTCGATGAGCCACGAGCTCCGCACCCCCCTCAGCGCGATCCTCGGGTTCGCCGATCTGTTGCTCACGTCGTCGAAGGAGCAGCTGTCGTCGCGCGCGCGCGAATCGCTCGAGCGCATCAAGCGCAACGGCGAGCACCTGCTCGGTCTCATCAACGACGTGCTCGACCTCGCGAAGGCCGAGGCCGGGCGCGTCGAGGTGCGGCTCGCGCCCGTCAACGTGGTGCTGCTCGCGCGCGCCTGCGTCGCCGAGGTCGAGAGCCTGCGATCGGGCAAGAACCTTCGCATGGAAGTCGACGCTGGAGAGGCCTCTGCCGACACCATGACCGACCCGCAGCGCGTGCGGCAGATCATCATCAACCTCCTCGCCAACGCCATCAAGTTCACCGACGAGGGCGAGATCATGATCAACGTGCGCGCGACCGCCAACGAGGTGCAGGTCGCCGTGCGCGACACGGGCATCGGCATCCCCGCCCACGCGATGAAGGAGCTCTTCCAGGACTTTCATCAGCTCGAGGCGGGCGACGGCCGTCGCTACGACGGGACTGGCGTCGGCCTCGCGCTCTCGCGGCGGCTCGCGCGCGCCCTCGGCGGCGAGATCGAGGCGCGCTCGCGGCAGGGCGAAGGCTCGACGTTCACGCTCGTCTTGCCGAGGATTCCTCCGCAAGCGCAGGCGCAGGCGGGCGAGACCGTCGCTCTCCTCGTGCCCGCGTCGACCCGCCCCGAGAAGGCCCTTTCGTGACGGGAGCCCCCGCAGGCACCGCCACGCTCGCCACGCTCGGCGACGCGTCCGGCAACGTGCTCATCGTCGACGACTTCCCCGACACGCTCGCGCTCTACGAGGCGGTGCTCAGCGAAGACGGCCACAACGTGCGCCTCGCGTCGAACGGACTCGAGGCCCTCCGCAAGGTCGACGAGCTCGAGCCCGAGGTCGTCTTGCTCGACGTGTCGATGCCGGGCCTCGACGGGGTCGAGGTCCTGAAGCGCCTCCGCACGCGCCGCGGGGGCGGCCCCGCCGTGATCATGCTCACCGCCGCGCGCCGCGAGCCTCACGCGATCGAGGCGGGGTTGAAAGAAGGCGCCGATGCGTACCTGACGAAGCCCATCGACTCGCGCGAGCTCGTGGCCCGCGTCCGCGCGGCGCTCGAGACCTTTCGCCTCAAGCGCGTGCTCGAAGCCCAGCGCCGCGATCACATCGCGATGCTCGTTCACGACCTCCGGCATCCGCTGTCGTCGCTCGGCCTCATCGCCGAGGTGCTCGAGTCCGAAGACATGTCGGCCGCCGAGTTCCAGGCCACGGTCTCGCAGATCCGGACCATGTGCGCCGACATGTCGCGCCTGGTCGACGGGGTGCTCGTCGCGAGCCGCCTCGAAGCCGGCGTTTTCACCGTCGAGGCCAGGACCATCCCGGCGCGCGCGATCATCGGGCCGATGCTCGCCGTGTTCAGTCCCGTCGCCACCCGGCGTCGTGTCGCCCTGTCGCTCGAGGGCTCGCTGGATCTCGAGGTGCATGCCGACCCGCAGAAGTTGCGGCAGGCGCTCGACAACGTGCTCGCGAACGCCCTCAAGTTCACCCCCCGCGGCGGCCGGGTTCGCGTCCGTGTGGGTCGCGAGCCGGGCCCCCCGGCGCTCACGGTCTTCGAGATCGCCGACACCGGCCCCGGCGTCGCCGAGGTCGAGCGCGACCGTATCTTCGACCGATACTCCCAGGGCGCCCGCGGCCGGGCGGCGGGGGGTGCGGGCCTCGGCCTCGCCATCGCCCGCGGCATCGCCGAGGCCCACCATGGGTCGATCGAGGTCGGCACGGGCGACCTGGGCGGGGCGTCGTTCCGGATCACGCTGCCGGCGTGAGTCAGGGCCGGCCGGAAGGCCCCCTTCGCTTGACATCCGGCGAGCACCCTCTAGATTGCCGCCCTCTTCGGACTGTCGCCGGAGATTCGAGGGAAGACCGTGGCCAACCATCCGTCCGCCGAGAAGCGCAACCGTCAGCGAGTGAAGCGCACCCTGCGCAACCGTGCAGTCAAGAGCGCGGTGCGAACTCAGGTGAAGACCGTGCGCGCGGCGATCGAATCGAAGGACCCGGTCGCGGCGCAGAAGGCGTTCGCCGAGGCCAGCGTCACGCTCGCCCAGGCGGCCGCGAAGGGCTCCATCCCGAAGAAGACGGCGTCGCGCAGGATCTCGCGCCTCGCGTCCGCACTGCACGGTCTCGGCAAGAAGGCCTGAGGCTGGCTGCGGCTGGGACTCGGTCGGCGCTTTCGGCGCCCGGGCTGGGCCTGTTGAAGTCACGGTGAGCCGGTACGTCTCGGCGTGCCTCTGGACAAGAGGTAGGCGGGACGGGTAACTACGGCCGTGTTCACCTCACGTCCCCATCGTCTAGAGGCCCAGGACCGCGGCTTTTCACGTCGCTAACGAGGGTTCGACTCCCTCTGGGGACGC
>CALFNG010000069.1 GCA_937902985.1 uncultured Myxococcales bacterium | reverse complement strand
GCGGGTCCGCCGGCTCCGCCATCCGCGGCATTCCCGAGAAGGGCTGTCGTTGACGGAAACACATACGGCACCAAGACCCCGTCCGCCCCCGGCTGCCCATTTCCCGCGACGATCTTCGCCCTTCTAAACTCGATGCCCATCGAATTGCTCGCGACGACGGCGATGCTCGACGCACCCGACGCGGATCCCGCGTCCGGCGGGGTCGACGGCGCGCTCTGCGCGTCGATCTCGATGTCCGCGAACAGAGCGCCCGTCAGGCCCGTCAGCGTCAGCGGTACGCCTTGCGCCGAGGGTGCGAGCGTCGGAATGCTCGACGCCGCGCCCGAGTACGTCCAGGTCGAGTTCGCGCACTGGAAGCCGCCGAACACGCGGACCCTGTCGCGGGTCGCGTCGACCGTGATCGTCTCGTCGTATTTGCCACTGCACACAATCACGATCTTCGGTGCACCGCCGTCGGCTTCGCGTGTCGCCAGCGTGAGCCCCGTGTCGATCGAACCCACCGGGGACGCCTTCGTGCCCGTTCCGTTCAAGGCTCCGGCGGAGACGAATATGGCGTACGTCTCGTCCACCAGGCACGGCGTGTCTTTCGGCTCGGCGGTCGGGATGCATCCGGCGGGGCCCGTCTCTCCCCCTCCGCTGCTCGATCCCGTATCGGGGTTCGCGATGCCTCCGTCGTCGCCACTTGCAGGGCCGTCGGGCGCGGTCGATACGTCGGGCGCGCCGCTATCGAAGGTTCCGGTATCGGGTAGGCAGGTGCCGTTGTCGGCGCAGCCTCCGAAGCTGGTCTCGCCGCAGCCGTAGCCGAGGGCCACCACGAGCAGCACTGCGGCCGTCACACCCAACCAAAGCATCCAACGACGCATGCGGCGGTCCTCCCTGCGAGTGTCTCAGAAGCGATCTCAGAAGCGCCCTCCGGCCCCGACCCCTGCCCTACCTTGCCCAACCTCGGGCATGACCCACGCCGACGAAGCCGCGTGGCCGTGCTTCGGCCAGAAGAACCAGCTCACTACGGCGCCGAGGGCCAGCACACCGCCCGTGAAGTACAGGGCGTTGGAGATGTTCGCATCCCGGTTCTGGGCGTTGACGGCGTCGTTCCACGTCGGGCAGTCGGCGTTGGGCGGCGCGACCACCGAGCACCCGCCCTGACCGTCCTTCTGCTGGAACGCGCTCGCAGAGCTCTTGTTGTGCTGCGATTCGAGCCCGAAGACCACGCCGAAGCCGGTGGCGACGACCGCGCCGCTAGCGAGCGTGACGGCCGTCATCGTGCGCGGCGTCCAGAACGGCTGGCTCGTCGCAGGCTGGTCGGGCGGCGGCGGAGCAAGCGGAGCAAGGGGCTGGGCCTCCGTGGGCGAGGCCGCGAGAGCAGGCGACACCACGGCCGCCACCGGAGGGGGCGCGTCGGCGGTGAAGGTCACGTGCGCGACGTGTCCGGCGATCGCGTCGACCTCCGACGTCTTGCTCGCGCCGGCGGCCAACTTGGCGACGACCACGTGGTGGCCCACGACGACGTCGAGCGGGTCGGCGAGCGGCGCGGTTGCGACGACGTCGGTCCCGTCGAGCACGAAGGACGTTCCGCTCGGCGCTTGCACGTCGATGCGCGAGAGCTGAGCGAGCAGCGCGTCGACATGCTTTTGCGCGCTCGCCCGGTCGGTGTCGCTCGCGGCTTCGTGCGAGACCTGACGGAAGTGGGCGAGCGCGTCGAGCGGGTGGCCGCTTTTCTCTGCGCTCAGCGCCAGGTTCCAGAGAATGAGCGGCCTGTGCAGCACGGCGTACGCCTGCTCGAACGACAGCCGCGCGGCCTCGTAGTCCTGCTTTTTTACGCGCGACAGGCCCTCGGCGAAGCGCGCTTCGGCTTCTCTCGTGGCCTTGTCGTCAGCGGCCCGGACCGGAAGCGGCGCGGCCATGAGCAGGCCCGCGGTCACCATCCCCCATCGAGCGCTTCGTCGCATGGTGGCCTCCTCTTCGCGGGTCTCCGTGTTTGGCGCTCGCCGCGGCCTTATGTACCCCGGGCGCTCGCGAGAGCCAAACATTTCGCCCACTTCGCGATATTTTTCCGACGCCCAACGGCAACGGCGAAAGCGAACTCTGCGCCGGCGATCTCACGGGCGAGCGGCGCCCCGGAAGATGCCGAAGGGAGGCGCGAAAGGATGCGCGAGCGGCGTGCTCGCCGTCTCCAGCGAGCCGGGACCGGCTGGACCGCGCTGCTGCACCCAGCCCCACGTGCCGGTGGTCTCGCAGTGCCACCACGTCTCGCGACGAACGCCGCCCATCGACGGATCGCCGCCGCTGCCCCACGACGAATCGACCTGGACGATCCGGACGGGACCGGCTTCGACCATGCGCGCCCCGGCGGCGCCCATCGCTCCGAGCTCGCCGAGCTCGCCGCCCGACGCGAGATGCTGTTCGTAGACGATGGCCCGATGCCCCGGCTCGCTGCGAAAGCCCGGCGGCGTGAACGGCGGCCCGAGCGCGACGATGTCGCCCGGCCGCACGCTCGCGAGGTCGCCGACGCGCGTGTACCCGCGGGCTCCGAGCGTCGACAGGTCTTCGTTGCTGCGCCTGAACCCGGCGTCGGCGCGATCGAGGCGCATGACCCGCAGATAGGCCTGCTGCACGTATCCTGCGCAATCGACGCCGATTCCGTGATTGAACGTCATGAGTCGTACACGGGAGTCGAGATCGCCCTCGGAGGCGGGCGGCAACTGCCCATGATCGATGAGGGCCTGAGTGACGGCGTGAATCGCCTCCGGCGAGCCGCGGGCCGTGAGCACGTCGACCGCGTCTGCCGGATCGAGGTGCGCGCTCGCGATGGCCAGCCGGAGCGCGCTCGCGTTTCTCGGGACCTCCGTCACTTGCATGGGATACGGCGTCGACATCTGAAACGTGGTCCCCGGCCACGCGACCCCTTCAGGGGTGTGGTAGGGCGCGTTCATCGCCTGCCGGAAGGCGTCGAGGCTCACGCGAACCTGCGCGTCGCGCGCCGCCGGGGTCGCCGGAACCGCGGCGGCCGGCGCCAGGGCCGTGCGCGGCAGTGACTGCGGAAGCAGCGGCATGGGATGCTCGAACGGATCGCGAACGGGCGCGGGTGTGGGGGCGAGCGACGGACCGTCGTTCAGCCCCAGAGGGTTCGCCCAGTCCGGTCGCCAACCAGAGATTCCTTCGGTCATGTCTGACCTATCGGTCGCCCCCGGCCGAAGTTGCGTCGCGATCGGCTTCGAGGGTGTCTTCGAGGATCACAGAGCACCCCGGCCCCCGCGCGGCGTCGCCGCTCGCCTCGCTCCACCGGATCGACACGGGGACCGTGCGCCCGCTCTGAGGGCCGTAAGACAGCGTGACGTGCGACGCGCCCACCCAGACGTCGTGGCCGACGCCGCGCGTGGCGGTCGAACAAGCCGCGGCTTGCGGCCTCTCGGGGACACGCCGCATCTCCGCTCCGTCGAACGAGACCTCGACGCTCGACGCGGCTCCGGGTGCGCGGAGGCGTAAGCCGTGGTCGTCCGAGGAGAGCGCGACGTCGACCGTGTCGAGCGCCGGCGCGCGGACCCCGCCGGCGTACACTTCGGGGGCGCGCACGGTCGTGCGCCGTTCGACGTTCAGCTGCGCATCCAGCCGAAAGAGCTCGAGCGCCGACGCCGCGGGCGAACGGAGCACCACGAAGGCGTGCCCTCCGATCACGACGGCGCTGTCTTTCAGCCCGACAGGCGATGCGCCGGCGACCTCGCGCCGGAGCCTTCGGCTCGCGACGAGCTGGCCCGCCCCGTCGAAGGCCGCCACGTAGACACCTGCGGCCGCGGGCCCTGCAGGGCCGGTCTCACCGGTCTCACCGGTCTCGCCGGTCTCGCCGGTCTCGCCCGCAACGCCACTGGCGACCACGATCGTGAGCGCGCCGTCGCTCGCCAGAGCCATGGGCCCGGTGGCCGAAACGGTTCCGAGCCGACGGGTCGACAGAACGCGAAGGTCGGCCGTCAGGCGGACGTAGGCGGCGTCGCCCTCGAAGCTCCAGGCGACGGCGTGCAGCGCCTCGCCCGACCGCAAGAGGCGGACGTGAACGACCCTGTCGGGCAGCGGCAGTTTCACCTCGCGGCGAGGCGCCCGGGTGGCGAGGTTCCACTCGGTGACACGAAGGGCCGCGCCGTGGTCCCGACCGACGTAGACGGTCCCGGCCGGGAACGCCGGCGACGGGAGCTCGCCGGGCGCCAGGTCCATTTCAGGGGGGGGATAGTCACCGAGGACCACGGGGGACAGCGTGACCGCACGCTCATCGTCGGCCGGAGCCGCGGCGTCGGGGGCGCCGGAGAGACCCGCCTCGACCGAGCCGGCGCCGGATGCGACGTGAACCGCGGACGCGGACGCGTCGGCCGCCAGGGGCCGCGAACAGGCGGCGAGCGCCAGCGCGACGAGCGCTCTCCGATCGAGGGCCACGTCTCCCCTGTCGGCCGCCGCGGCGGCGAGGTTGCGTGGCGATTCGCCGCACGCGCGCGCCGCGGGACGGGCTGCGGCCGCTCGGAGGCTGCCGGGCCTCTCAGAACTTCGACTTGAACTCGCCGAGGTCGCCTGATGGCGACTCGCCCGCGACGTGGTGGTGGCGCGTCGTGCCCGTGCCCGTCGCGTAGATCGGAAGAGCACACGTCTGAACTCCAGTCACTTAGGCATCT
>CALFNG010000068.1 GCA_937902985.1 uncultured Myxococcales bacterium | reverse complement strand
TTTCCCTACACGACGCTCTTCCGATCTGATCGCCCGAAGCGCCCCGACCCTTCCCGAACCGCAGCACACGTCATCGCCCGGAGCCACAGCCAGGCGCGTGTGCCGTCTCGGTCTCGCGTACGACGAAGCGTTCCATTTTTATTACGACGACAATCTGCGGCGGCTGGAGTCCCTCGGTGCCGAGCTTGTGCGCTTCTCGCCGATGCGTGCGGACCGTCTTCCCGACGTCGACGGCCTGTACTTTGGCGGAGGGTACCCCGAGGTGCACGCGGAGACGCTCGCGCGAAACGAGCACCTGCGCGCCGACGTCGCGCGCTTCGTCGAGGCAGACGGTCCCGTCTACGCCGAGTGCGGTGGCCTGATGTACCTCACGAATGCGATTCGCACGCTCGACGGAAAGCGCCATTCGATGGTCGGCGTTGTGCCGGGAGAAGCGGTGATGTGTGATCGACTGCAAGCCTTGGGCTACGTCGAGGTGGAGACGCAGGAGGCGACGCCGCTTGGCCCCGCGGGCCTTCGTTTTCGCGGCCACCAGTTCCGCTACTCCGAGCTCGGCGACCTCCCGGGCGACGTCGCGTGCGTGTACACCGTGCGGCGTCGTCGAGGCGGGGAGGTCGCCCGCGAAGGGTATCGCTCGCGCAACGTGATTGCCTCGTACGTGCACGCACACTGGGCGTCCAACCCGCGCGTCGCCGAAGGCTTCGTCGCGAGCTGCGCGGCGCGCCGTGGAGAAACGCGATGAAGCGCGCGTCCGCCGTGGAGGCAGCCAGTGCGGTCGAGCTATCGCGCGGCGAGCGCTCACTTGTCGTTCGGTTCGCGGAGACCCAGCGAATGTGCAGCTGGGCGATCGTCAATGGCGGATTCACCGACGCGCAAGCGGTCGGATGGATCGAGGTGCGGGACGGCGAGCTGAAGCCGCCCGTTGATGCGCGCCGCGTTCTGCGCGCGCGCCTCGCCCAAGCGGGCGCAGTGGGTGCAGTGGGCCTGCTCACGAGCCGCGATGTGACGACGTTCGTGGACGCAGCGTCGCACGACCGCGACGTTCGGTCTCGGTGCATCGCGACCGTAGGACTAGGCAACGCTCTGCGCGCCGGAGATCCGCCGGGACCCGCGGCGCGCATCGGGACGATCAACCTGCTGTGTCACATCGACGTGGCGCTCACGGACGAGGCGCTGCTGGAAGCCATGTCCATCGCGACGGAGGCGAGGACCGCCTCGATCCTCGACGCCGGCGTACCGAGCCTCCGAAGCGGGCTCCCTGCGACCGGCACGGGAACCGATTGCATCGTCATGGCGACGCCCTTGGCGGGCCGCCGCGAACCGTACGCCGGGAAGCACACGCGCATCGGTCACGTTGTTGCCGCCGCCGTCGCGGAAGCCGTCCGGCGAGGGGCGGCCGAGTGGAAGGCCGAGCGAGGCACGGCATGAGCCGCGCTCGGAGCAAGCGGCCGTGATCGCCTCCATCGGTACGCTGGGGGCGGCGGTCCTGGTGGATCTGGTATTCGGCGAGCCGCCGAACGCCGCGCATCCGGTCGCGTGGACGGGCAAGTTGATCGCGTGGGGAGCGCGAATCGCGCCGAAGCGCGGCGCTGGCAAACAGCTCGTGGCCGGTGCGTTGCTGGCGCTCGCGGTGCCATCCACGGCCGTCGCCTTATGTATGTCCGTGTTCTGGGGACTGCGGGGGTATCCAGTCGCCCTGTTTGTGACGCAAGCGCTGCTACTCAAGGCGACGTTCGGCCTCCGTGCTCTTCCGGCTGCCGCCAGCGTGGTGCGGAGCGCACTCGTGAGAGGTGACCTCCTTGAAGGCCGGCGTGCGCTCGGCAGCTTGTGCAGCCGCGACGCGAGCACGCTGCAAGAGGCCGCGCTCGTCGCCGCCACGGTCGAATCGGTCGCCGAAAACGCCTCCGACAGTTTCGTCGCACCGCTCTTCTATTTCGTCCTCCTTGGCGTCCCTGGCGCCGTCTTCTACCGGGCCGTCAACACGCTCGACGCGATGATCGGCTACCGCGGGCGCTACGAGTGGCTCGGCAAGGCCTCCGCGCTCCTCGACGACCTATTGAACCTTCTGCCCGCGCGCATCACGGCGGCGCTCTTGCTCGTCGCAGGGCTGCTGTCGCGAAAGGACGCGGCGCACGGATGGCTCGTGCTCCGCCGGGATGGTGCGCTCACCGAGAGCCCGAACGCCGGGAGACCGATGGCCGCGATGGCGGGGCTCTTGCGTATCGAGCTCGCGAAGGACGGGCACTATCGATTGGGGGACGCTCTCGATGGTCTTGATATCTCGAAGATCACGGAGGCGTGCGCGGTGACGGCGGCAGCAGCCGCTCTCGCGCTTGCCATGGCGTTCGTGGCCCTTGGAGCGAAGCATGCTCTCTTCCACTGACTCCAAGGCGCTGGAGCCGGTCGCCCACGGCGGGTTGCTCGACGGAGAGCTCGCGGGGCTCGGTGTGACGCCGGACGATGTCCTCGATGTCAGTGTGAACGTGAATCCGTACGGACCCTCGTCGGACATGATTGACGCCATTCGCGGGGCTCCGATCCATCGCTATCCGGATCCGACAAGCACCGAGGCAAGACGTGTGCTCGCATGCACCCTCGACGTCGACATGCAGGACGTGGTCCTCGGCAACGGTGCGGTGGACCTTCTGTGGACGATCGTCCGCTCATTCCTCGACCGGGCGAGCGCCGCGGTGATCGTGGAGCCGACGTTCTCCGAGTTTCGCGGTGCGGTCGTCGCCGTTGGGGCGCGGGCCGTCGGGTGGTGCGCGGCGGAGGAGACACGGTTCGCGATCTCTCTCGAGGAGGTCGCTCGCGTCGTCGTGCGCGAGCGCGCCAAGCTCGTCTACCTGTGTGCCCCGGGAAATCCGACCGGCGTGCCGGTCCCGATCGACGACGTGGCCATCTTCGCTCGCGATCTCTGCGGCACGATCGTCGTGCTCGATCAGGCGTTCCTGTCGATGAGCACGCGATTTCGCGACATCGAACGGCGGATGCCGCCGAACGTCGCGTGCGTGCGGTCCATCACGAAGGATCACGCCATTCCGGGTGTACGAGTCGGCTACTTGCTCGCGTCGCGCGCGATCTCTGCGCGCGTCGAGGCGAGTCGCCCTCCGTGGACGGCGAGCGCGTTCGCGCAAGCCGCGATGATCATGGCGACGCGCGAGGGGGCGTTCATCGCGGAGAGCCGGACGCGATGGCTCGAGGACCGCGCTCGGCTGGCGCATCGCGTGCCGCTGCCGTGCATCGAGTCGTCGGCGCCGTACGTGCTCGCGCGGGTGGGGGACGCAACCGCGTTCCGCCGTCGGCTGCTCGAGCGCCATCGGGTGCTCGTCCGCGACTGCACCTCGTTCGGCCTGCGGGACCATGTCCGCCTCTGCGCGCGCCCGCTCGCAGACGAAGATCGCCTGCTCGCCGCGCTGAAAGAAGAGCTCCCCCGATGTTAGCCCGCACCCTCATGATCCAGGGAACCGCGTCGTCCGTCGGCAAGAGCCTCCTCGTGACGGGACTTTGCCGGATGTTCCAGCGCGAGGGGGTGCGCGTCGCTCCGTTCAAATCGCAGAACATGGCGCTCAACTCGTACGTGACGCCGGACGGCCACGAGATCGGGCGCGCGCAGGCCGTGCAGGCGGAAGCGGCGCGGGTCGTGCCGACGGTGGATATGAACCCGATCCTGCTCAAGCCCGAAGGGGATTCGCGCTCGCAGGTCGTGGTGCTCGGAAAGCCGATCGGGAGCATGTTTGCCCGCGACTACCACGCCCACAAGCCAGAGCTGAGGCGCATCGTCGCGGAGAGTCTCACGCGGCTGCGGGAGACGTACGATCTCGTCGTCATCGAGGGCGCCGGAAGTCCGGCCGAGATCAACCTGAAGGACCGCGACATCGTGAACATGCATGTCGCGCGGGTCGCCGACGCGCCGGTCCTGCTCGTCGGCGACATCGATCGAGGGGGCGTCTTTGCCGCGTTCGTCGGGACGATGGAGCTCCTCGAGCCCGACGAGCGCGCGCGCATCGCGGCCTTCGTCGTGAACAAGTTCCGCGGTGATATCGCGCTGCTCGAGCCCGGGCTCGACTTTCTCAGAAAGCGCACGGGCGTCCCCGTGCTCGGCGTGGTGCCATACGTGGCGCGCTTGCGTGTGGCCGACGAGGACTCGGTGGCGCTCGACGACCGCCGGAGACGCCCTCGCGCATCGGCGGATCAGATCGAAATTGCCGTCATCCGATTGCCGCGCATCTCGAACTACGACGACTTCGCGCCGCTGGAGCATGAGCGCGACGTCGTCGTCCGCTTCGTCGACGAACCGTCCGCGATGGCCTCCGCTGATCTCGTGATCTTGCCCGGCACGAAGAGCACCATCGCGGACCTTGCCTGGCTTCGCGCAGGCGGTCTTGCGGAGGCGCTCGTCCGGCGCGCGCGCGAAGGGCACCCCGTGGTCGGCATCTGCGGCGGATGCCAGATGCTCGGCGGGATTATCGAGGATCCGTTCGGGGCGGAGTCGGCTGTGGTCTCGAGCGTCGGGCTGGAGCTTTTGCCCATCCGCACGCGGTTCGAGCGAACCAAGACCACCGCGCAGGTGAAGGCGCGGGGTCGCGGCGCAAGCATTCTCACGAGCGGACCGGGCGACGGGGATCTCGATGGCTATGAGATTCACATAGATC
>CALFNG010000067.1 GCA_937902985.1 uncultured Myxococcales bacterium | reverse complement strand
GGGCGATCTCGTTTCGCTCGCTACGCCGCCCGAGACGCCCGTCCGTCCCGCGGACCGGCAGATCGCCGAGGCCGCCCGCGCCCGCGGCGGCGTCTTCGCCGTCGACGCCTCCGCGGGCGGCGACGCGCAGGGGCTCGCGCGGCGTCTACGCGACCTCGAGCGAGCCGGGCTCGTGGCGGCCGAGGGACCTGGCCGCTGGAAGGTGCCGCCGGACCTTCTCGACCGGCTCGCCGAGCGCGGATGCGACGCGCCGCCTCGCTACCGGCTCCTCGTTCGCAAGGAGCCCCTGTCGCTCAAGGAGCAGGTCGCCCGCCAGGGACCGGTCTGGCTTGATAGCGTCGAGACCAAGACGCTGGCCCACTGGGGACTGGGGGCCGACGTGAGCCAAGCCGTCGTAGCGCGCAGCGAGGCGCTACGTCGCCTCGGCATCGGGCCGGACGATCCGGACCGGGTAGCGAAGCTACGCGAGCTCGAGCGGCGCCGGCTCGGAGCCGAGATGGCCGCACGCTCGGGCCTGACGTTCCTCGCGCGCGTACCAGAAGGTTTCCGGGGGCGCATCCAGCCGGCCGAACGTGCCGGCCCACCGGGCGCCTACGCCGTCGTCTCGGACGGAGAGCGCTTCGTCGTCCTGCGAGCGACCCCCGCGCTGCGCGCCTTGCAGGGGCAGTCCGTTGCGGTCGGGCGTGACGCAAAGGGGCGGCTCGTCGTCCGTCCCGGTCTCGACAAAGACATCGGCCGCTGAGGGAAATCGGTTCCGCTCTGACCATGGAGGCACCGTGACGACGACGTCGCTGCAACGGGACACTTACTCGCAGAGCGACGTTGCAGCTGAAGCTCGCAGCTGGGTACGCCGCGGTGAACAAGTCGCGGCAGCCGAGGAGGCGTCCGTGGAGGCGACTGCGAGGGCGAGGCGTCCGTGGAGGCGACTGCGAGGGCGACACCGAGGAGGAGGCGTCCGTGGAGGCGACTGCGAGGGCGACACCGAGGAGTCAAGGAGGCGCCCTGGTGGAGACCGCGAGGGCGACGTCGATGGAGCAGCGGTTGGCGGCTGGATCTGCACCAGAGGTGCGACGTCAACTGTCCGGAAAATTCGCCGGAGTGATCCGAGGAGACACCAATGGTGCTTGGGGGAGAGAGCCGAGACCCAGCGCGGTCCACGTCCATATTGAGCCGCGCCTGGCCGGCAGCGTCCGCGACAAGGCAGCATCGCGGTCGCGCTCGCGTAGGCATTGTTGACAGACGCGCCGCTTCTCCAGCCTTTGAGGACTTCCCTGCGGGACGTCACAGGTCCGCTCGGCGTGCGCACGGACTTCACAAAGTGTGTCTAGTCATTTTGTGCCAAAGTGCATTTTCTTGGCACCATTATGCAATCGTGCGGAATGGCATCGATTGCGCAGCCGAACTGGTCCGTCGATCGTCTCAATAGGATTTCCACCGCCGATTGTTAGCAACACTTTGCGTTCTCCGTCCGAGGCAGAAGGTCGAGGCGCGCGGCCCCCAGTCTTGGCCCCTGCGGGTGTTGAGCCCGCGGCCACCGGCGAGGGAGGGCCGGCGCGCACGTAAGCTTCGCCGCGTCGCGAACCCCTCGGCTTCCCTAAGAAAACTCCGCTGTCGCGATGCATGGGCGCATGGGCGCGGTCGAATTCGCGAAGCATCTTGGGCGATCCGCTCGATAAACGGGGGTGCCGCAGCTGTCCATCGACCTCCGAGAATCCAGCGCGGGGCCCGCATGCACGGTCAACCTTTTTCGGGCAGCTGCTCAACTATCTCGTGAGCTCGACGACCATCTCGGAGGCCCACGAGCCGCTCGAGCTCGGCCGCCAGGCCGACATCAAGCCCAGCGCTCTCGGGCAGCTGCCCGCCGGCAGGAGCCGCTTGCATTCCTCGATTTCTCCGGTGGCCGACACCGACTGATCAAGGCGCGTCAGCCTCGTTCGCGTCTTCTTTTCGCGACGACGACGCCACGTCCGGGCGCCCGCAAAGTCCGCCGATACCAACGAGTCAGGCTCCAGTCCTACCTCGACGCCGCCCTCGCCAAGCAGCTCGCTGCCTACAGCGCGGCGACCGGCGTCACGGCGAGCGCCGTCGTCCAGGCGGCCCTTCGGCAGTACCTCGACAAAACGAGCGACGCGACGCTCATCATGCGACGCCTCGACCGACTCGGCCGCGCCGGTGCGCGCACCCAGCGCGATCTCGAGATCCAAATGGAGGCGTTCGCACTCTGGTTGAAGATCTGGTTCGCCTACACGCCCAGCATTCCCGACGACGGAAAGGACTACGCCCGCCGAACGGCCGAGAGCCGGTTCGCACAAGTCCAGCGGCGGCTGGTCGAGCAATTCCAGGGCGGCCCGCGCTCGACGATCTGCCACGTGAGGTTCTCGCGGACGAGGCCGAGCTCGCGAACCCGGCCAATCAGGCCTCGGCCCCCGCCACGCGCGCCGAGCCGGCGCTGGGGGCCGATGAAGAGTAGCCATAGGCCTTTCCGTCGGCGTCTTGGCCATTCGTGCGCTAGGGCGGACGGACACCGGATTCCCCTTCCCACCGCCCGCCGAGCCCGCTCCGGCGTCGACGCGCTCGCGGCGAGGCTCCGTGGCTGAGCGTCGTGAGCCATCGCCAGCGAAGGTTTCGGAAGCGGCGGCCACTTCCTGGGACTCCTCGGGCACGACGACCCAGCAGACGGACGGACGAAGCGGGGCGCGGCCGGCACAGTTCGACCAGCTCCCCTTACTGCTAACGGCAACGGAGACGGCCGGCCTGCTCCGCACGACACGCCGGGCGGTCTACGCTCGCGCCGAGCGCGGTCTGCTTCCCGGCGCCATCCGCGACGGCCGTCGCCTCCTCGTCTGCCGCGACGACCTGCTGCGTTACCTGCGGGATCGCCTTGCACCGTCTTCGACGGCTCCGTCGACCAGCGGACGACCGTCGCTTCTGAAGCCGCGTCGCGTCGTCGCCCAGTTGCCGACCCGTCGCGGGGAGCTACCCTCTCTGCCGGACGAAACGGCAGCGGCGTCGCCTCGCAGGTGACGCATGGTGAAGATCATTGGTGGCCCGCCCTGGCGGGTGGCGATTTACTTCCGGTGGCCCGAGAGTGGGCGCGCGTACCGTGAACGTCGGCTCGTCCCACGGGACGTGACGGGTCGCTCCGCGGCGCTGCGTTGGGCAGGGGCGAGGGCGGCCGACGTGCTCGCCCATGGGGAGGCCGGCGTCGCGGCGACGACGAACGTCTCCACGCAGCCATCCGCCCCGCCGGTTCCCACGCTCCGAGAGTTCGCCCCGCGCTGGATCGAAGGCCACGCCAAGGCCCTGCGCCAGAAGCGATGCGGGATCGAGACCAAGGAGGGGATGCTCCGCCGTCATATCATCCCGGAGCTCGGCGATCTGCCGCTCGATCGGATCACCACGGAGCGCGTGGCGAAGCTGTGCACGAGCATGGCCAGGTTCAGTCGGAAGACGCTCGCAAACGTCCTCGCGACGCTCGCGAAGCTGCTCCGGACGGCCGTCGACTGGGACGTGCTCGCCGTCATGCCCTGCAAGATCCGGATCCCGAAGGCGGCGCGTACGCCCCCCAACTTCTACGAGCTGGATACGATGCGACGGCTCATCGACGCCGCCGCGCAGATCGACACGCGCACGCATGCGCTCGTGCTGCTCGGCCTCCATGGGGGGCTCCGTCGCTCGGAGCTGCTCGGTCTCGAATGGGAAGACGTGAACATCGAGCGGCGCCAGATCTCCATCCGCCGCGCGGTCATCTCCAAGTACGTCGACACCCCGAAGAGCGGCCACGGGCGCGTGCTTGATCTCTCCGCGGAGCTGACCGCGGCCCTACAGAAACATCGGGACGCGTCGTCGACGAAGAAGGGGCGCATCTTCCGGCAAGACTCAGGTCGCCCGGCGCTTGCCCAGCACCTCTACACTTGGATGGACGCCGCGAGGGACCGGGCTGGCGTTCCCAAGCAGAAGGGGGTGAGGCTCCATGTCATGCGCCACTCGGCGTGCTCGGCGCTCGCCGCCATGGGCGCGCCAATGATTGCCATCCAGGCGCTTGCGGGCCACGAGTCCCCCCAGACGACCGCCCGCTACATGCACCTCGCGCCCGGAGTCCAGGCCGCTGCGGTCGCTCTCTTCGACCAAGTTCGTGGCACGAACCGTGGCACGCCTTGACCGGAACGGTTGGATCCCCGGAGTCCAGGCCGCCGCGGTCGCCCTCTTCGACCAAGTTCGTGGCACGAACCGTGGCACGCCTTGACCGGAACGGCTGGATCCCCTACTTTTCCCGGTGAAAATCGGGTGGAGCAACGGGGGATCGAACCC
>CALFNG010000066.1 GCA_937902985.1 uncultured Myxococcales bacterium | reverse complement strand
GGATCGATGGCGCCGACGGGGCCTTCGCGCCCGACCCCCAGGGCCGCCCCGAGCCCGCCCCCGATCCCGGGCGAGCCCGGCCGCCGAGGCGGTGCAAGCGGTGCAAGCGGTGCAAGCGGTGCAAGCGGTGCAAATGGCGCAGCGGGACCAGGAAGTAGAGAGAGCGAACGGGGTAAAGACGAAGACATCCCCACGATTCGCTGAGCCGCGTGCGCCCCGCGGCGAGCGCTTGTTGCGCCGTGTGATAGAACTTTTCGCGGATGACCCAGCTCGGCTCCATCCAGGTTCGCGAAGGGGACCTCCTTGCGGGCAAGTACCGCATCGAGCGCGTGCTCGGGGTCGGGGGGATGGGGGTCGTCTTCGCCGCGCGCCACGAAGAGCTCGGTCAGCTCGTGGCCATCAAGTTCGTTCGCGACGAGTCGCTCGCCAACGACGAGGCGGTCGAGCGTTTTCTGCGAGAGTCGCGCTCCGCGGCTCGCTTGCGGAGCGAACACGTGGCCCGGGTGCTCGACGTCGGCAAGCTCGAAAGCGGCGCTCCCTACATGGTGATGGAGTTCCTCGACGGGAGCGATCTGGGACAGATTCTGATCCGCGACGGACCGATGCCCCTCGACATGGCCGTCGTCTTGATGTTGCAGGTCTGCGAGGGCGTCGCCGAGGCGCACGCCGCGGGCATCGTTCATCGCGACCTCAAGCCCGAGAATCTGTTTCTCACGCGCAGCGTCGGCGGCTCGCCCAAGATGAAAGTGCTCGACTTCGGCGTCTCGAAGTCGGCGAATTTGACGAGCGGCGGCAAAGGCGCCCTCACGAGGACGAGCGCGGTGCTCGGCTCCCCGCTCTACATGGCGCCCGAGCAGATGCGCTCCTCGCGCGACGTCGACGCGCGGATCGACATCTGGGCGCTGGGCGTCGTGCTGTTCGAGCTCCTCACGCTGCGGAGCCCGTTCGAGGCCGAGACGATGCCGGAGCTCTGTCTCAAGGTCGTCAGCGAGCCTCCGCTCTCGCTCGCCGCGCTCCGTCCCGACCTTCCGCCGGCGATGGTCGCCGTCGTCGAACGTTGCCTCGAAAAAGACCGAGACAGGCGCTACGCGAACGCGTCGGAGCTGGCCCTCGCGCTGGAGCCGTTCTCGCCTCTTCGTCTGAGCACGTTTTCGCTGCCGTCATCGGTCGAGTCCGCGACGGCTGGCGCGCCGCCGCCCCTCGGCGCGCCGGTGTTGACGCCGCCGGTGTTGACGCCGCCCTTTGGCGTGCCGGTTCTCACGCCCTCGATTCCCGCGGCGTGGGGCTCCGAAGGGCGTCGCGAGTCGCAGCAGCTCACGTCGCCGCGTCATCGCGCCCGCGTGTGGCTCGCCATTCCGTTCCTTGCCGTCGTAGCGGTGGGGGTGCTCTTCGCGGTCCGGCGATCGGGCGGCGCATCGAGCTCACCGGCGCCTCCGCCGGCGGACTCGACGACGCTGCTCGTTGCGCCCGTACCCGTCACGCCGATCCCCGCGTGGAGCGCCGAACCGATCGCCCAGGTGGTTTTGCCCAGCCTCGAGCCCTCGTCATCCGCGGTCGCGCCGGCGCTGTCGAACGACGCGGTCGCCACGGCGCCGAAGCCGGCGTTCGTTCCGCCTTCGCCCGTGCTCGCAAGATCGGCCGAGCCGCTTCACTCCACGCCTCTCGACGACGACATTCCCGCGCTGCGTTGACGGAGTTCGGCTAGAGAGGGGGGATGCGATGTCCCACGCCGAGCTCGTGGATCCTGCTGGCGGTCGGGATCACCGCCACGCTCGCCTCCGGACCCGAGGCGCGCGCTCAGACCGCCTCGAACACCAACGTCGCGGCCGAGGCGCTCTTCGAAGAGGCGCGGTCGCTCCTCGCGGCAGGCAAGTACGCTGAGGCCTGTCCCAAGTTCGCCGACAGCGAGCGTCTCGGCCCGTCGGTGGCGACGCTGCTCAATCTCGCGAATTGCTGGGAGAAGTCCGGTCGCACCGCAACGGCCTGGGCCACGTACCGCGAGGCGGCCAGCGCCGCCAACGCGGCCGGGAGGAAAGACTATCTGGCCACCGCGCAGCGAAGGGCCGACGGGCTCGCGCCGAAGCTCGCTCGCCTGACCATCACCGTCGCGCAGCCCGCTCCCGGGCAGCAAGTGAAGCGCGACGCGGTCCTCGTCGACCCCGCAGAGTGGAGCCTCGGGATCCCCGTCGACACCGGGACGCACACGGTCGAGGCCAGCGCGCCTGGCCGCAAGTCGTGGTCGATCACGGTCGACGTCGCGCAAGATGGGGCCCAATCCACCGTCGGCATCCCTGCTCTCGACGAGGCGCCCGCCGACTCGACCTCGGCCGTCCCTGCTGTGCAGTCGCCCGGCGAAGCACCGGCGACCTCGTCTCCGGGGGCGACGACCGAGGCGACTTCTACACCGGCACCCGCTGCGGGCCGGGGCGGCCCGCAGCGCGTGGCCGGCGCCATCGTGGCCGGGGTCGGCGTGGTCGGTCTCGGCGTCGGGGGCGTCCTCGCGCTCGGCGCCAAGAGCAAGTACAACGACTCGCTCGCCAACTGCGAGCCCGCCAGCCCGAATCTCTGCTCCGCCGCGGGGCTCTCGCAGCGTGACGACGCACGGTCCGCCGGGAACCTGGCCACGGTCTTCGTCGGCGTCGGCGCGGCGGCGATCGTGGCGGGCGGGATTCTTTGGTTCACGGCGCCCCGGTCGCCGGCGGGGTCGGCCTCGGCGAGCCTGCAAGTATTGCCGACGCTGGGCGGCGTCGTCGCGAGAGGAGCCTGGTGATGCCGGCCACGAGGGCAGGGATGTTCGCGCTCGCGTTCGGAGCGGCTGCCGCGGTCGCCGGCGTGCTCGTCGCGTGCAACGCGGTGCTCGGTATCGATCAGGCCTCCCCCGAGCCCAAGAGCCCGGGGGGCTCGTCCGAGGCCGGCACGATCGAAGCCGGTGACGGCGGCGTGTTCGTCGCCAGGGACGACTGCAAAGACTATTGCGCGGACATGGCCATCAGCTGCGGGGCCATGGCGAATCAGGAATATCTCTCGGCCGACGTGTGCAATCAGCTCTGCGCGTTCCACACGAATCATTATGACGAGCAGGGGCTGGACAACCCGGTCGACGTGAGCGCCACGAGCCCCACTGCGAGCGGCGACAGCGTGTATTGCCGGGTGTGGCACTCTCACGCGGCTCTGGAGAATCCCCAGGAGCATTGCCCGCACGCCGGGCCCCTCGGCGCCGAGTTCTGCGGAACGAATCCGTGCGACGACTTCTGCTCGATGGCGGTCAAGTTCTGCCCGACGTCTTACGCGGATATGGGCGACTGCTTGCAGTCGTGCGGCGCCGACGGCGGCTATCCGGGTTACCCCTACCTGATGGGCGACGCGTCCGACCTCCAGGGGGGCGGCAACACGCTGAACTGCCGCATGTACCACCTCGAGAACTTCCTCTTCACGGGCGACGCGATTCACTGCACGCACATCACCGCCGACGGCGGCGGCGTCTGTGTGAACTGAGCTCCGCCGGTTCGTTCTCGAAGTTTCCTCGAACGCCGCGATGGCGAGGGCGTCGGGGACGGGGATCGTTCCGCCGGCGCGCGAAAGCGTGCCCGAGAGCGACTCGCCTTCGAGCAGCTCGAGGACCAGGAACGGCGAGCCGTCTTGCGCGATGTCGTCGTCGAGGATCGCGACGGCGCCGGGGTGGTCGATCTTGTTCGCGACGTAGCCCTCGCGAAGAAAGCGCCGCCGGACCTCGGGGTCTTGCGCGAACCGGGCGTGGAGCACAAACGCCGGGAATAAAGCGCCTACCCCGGGCGTCGGCCCCGCGCCCGCAGAACTCGACGACAAGGCGCGCCTCCCCGACGCGGGTCGTGTTAGAACGCGCGCCGGTCCGTTTCCCCTCGATCCGCAATCGGAGCCATTCGCTTATGTACGACGTCCGCGCCCTGAACGAGCTCGTCGCCAAGGAGAGTGCCTTCGTCGACCGTCTCGCGAACGAGGTCGGCAAGGTCATCGTTGGCCAGCACTACATGGTCGAGCGAATCCTCGTCGGCCTGCTGACGGGCGGTCACGTCTTGCTCGAGGGCGTGCCCGGCCTCGCCAAGACGCTCACGGTCCGAACCCTCTGCGACGCCATTCACGCCAAGTTCGCCCGCATCCAGTTCACGCCGGACCTCTTGCCGGCCGACCTGGTCGGAACGGTCGTTTACAACCAGCAGAAGGGCGAGTTCACCTCGAAGCTCGGCCCGATCTTCGCGAACTTGGTCTTGGCCGACGAGATCAACCGGGCCCCCGCGAAGGTGCAGAGCGCCCTGCTCGAGGCGATGCAAGAGCGCCAGGTCACCATCGGCGACAAGACCTACCCGCTCCCCGAGCCGTTCATCGTCATGGCGACGCAGAACCCCATCGAGCAAGAGGGCACGTACGCGCTCCCCGAGGCGCAGATCGACCGCTTCATGCTCATGGTGAAGGTCGGGTACCCGACGCGCGAAGAAGAGCGGAAAATCATGGACCGCATGACGCAGCTCGAGCCGCTGGTCGCCCAGGCCTGCGTGACTCCGGGGGAGCTCCTCGAAGCGCGCAAGGTCTGCAAGCAGGTCTACGTCGACGACAAGGTGAAGGAGTACATCGTCGACGTCGTCTTCGCGACGCGCGAGCCGGCCAAGCACGGGCTGAAAGACGTGGCGCCGCTCATCGAGTTCGGCGCCAGCCCCCGCGCGACGATCGCGCTCAACCTCGCGGCGCGCGCGCACGCGTTCTTGCGGCATCGCGGGTACGTGACCCCCGAAGACGTGAAGGCCATCGGCCCCGACGTGCTCCGCCACCGCCTGGTCTTGACCTACGAGGCCGACGCCGAAGAGGTGACGAGCGAGCAGATCGTGAAGAGGGTGTTCGAGGTCGTCGAGGTGCCCTAGAGGGCGAAGCGGCAGGACCAGCAGAAGCGGCAGAAGCGGCAGAAGCGTTTGCACGAGTGGAATGAACGGCCGTGATCCCGAAGGACCTCCTCGCGGCCCTCCGCGTCATCGAAATCCACACCGCGCGGCTCGCCAACGAGCAGCTCTCGGGGACGTACAGCTCCAGCTTCAAGGGCCAGGGGCTGGCGTTCCGCGAAGTGCGGCCGTACCAGCCGGGCGACGACGTCCGCACCATCGACTGGAACGTCTCGGCGCGGATGAACGAGACCTTCGTGAAGGTCTTCGTCGAAGAGCGCGAGATGACCGTGATGCTCGTGGTCGATCTCTCGGCGAGCGAGCGCTTCGGGACGCGCCGCGCGGCGAAGGTCCGGGTCGCGAGCGAGGTCGCCGCGCTCCTCGCGTTCAGCGCGATCCGGAACAACGACCGCGTCGGCCTCATCATCTCGACCGACCGCGTCGAGCGCATCGTCCCGCCGAAGAAGGGCGAGAAGCACGTGATGCGCGTCGTTCGCGAGATCCTCGGCTTCGAGGCGCCCGTGGCGCGAGAGATCGAGGCGGGCGCGCGGGCCCGCGCGCTGGGCGACAAGGGACGCGTCGCGCTCGGAGCGGGCACGAACCTCAAGGCCGCCCTCGAGGCGCTCGTGCGCGTCTCGCGGCGGAAGAGCGTCGCGTTCATCGTGAGCGACTTCTACGACACGGCCTACGAGCGCACGCTCGCCCTCGCCGCGGCCAAGCACGACGTCGTCCCGGTCGTGCTCCGCGATCCGCGCGACGCCGAGCTGCCCGACGTCGGCCTCGCGACCTTCGAGGACCTCGAGAGCGGCGAGAGCGTCGTCGTAGACACGGGCGACGCTCGCGTCCGTGCCTGGTACGCCTCCGCGATGGCCAAGATCGTCGACAGTCGCCACGGAGCATTCAACAAGCTCGGCCTCGACTCCGTCGAGATCGAGACCGGCGGCTCGTTCGTTCGCCCCCTCCGCGACCTCTTCGCTCGCCGAGCCAAGAGGATCCGGCGATGATCTTCCGCCACGAGAGAGGGATTCCCGCCTTCCTGTTCATGTTCTCGGTCCTGGGAGCATGGGCGTCGACCGCTGGCGCCGAGTGTGTGGAGACGGGGCCTTCGGGGGCGGAGCGGCCGACGATGGTCGACGCGTTTCCGGAGCGTGGGTTGAGCGGGTACGTCGCGACGTTGCACGTGGTGGTGTCGCACGGGAAGGGCGAGACGGTGCTGCCGCGCGGCCTCGAGCTGCAGAGCGAGAGCGACGCGGCCCGGGCGCTCAAGTCGGCGGGGTTCGCGCTGCCCGATCAAGACGGCGGCGGCGCGGCCCGGCTGACGAGCACGGACGTCGCTCCCGCGGCCGGCGACGCGAAGGGGACCGGCCGCCGTCAGACCACGCTCGACCTCCCGCTCGTCGCGCTCCCGAGCGGTCCGGGCCGGCACACGCTCGTCTTGCCCGCGATGCCCGTGTCGGTCGCGCGAGCGAACAGCGACGTCGTCACCCTCTGCACGAAAGAGCACTCGATCCTCATCGAGGATCCGACGGCGTCGACCCCCGACGCGCAGCCCCGCCCGAACCCCCCGGCGCGCGTACAGCGCGAAGAGTGGGTCGCGCTCGAGCACGGCCTGTCGTGGCTCGTCTTCGGTGCGCTCGGCGGCTCGCTCCTCGCTTGGCTGGCGTTCCGCTGGAGGCGTCGCCCGAAGCCCGTGCCGCCGCCGCCCCCTCCGCGCGTTCCCTGGGAGGTCGCCTTCGAGCGACTGCACGAGGCGCGGCACGCCGGCCTGCTCGAGATGCAGCGGTTCGCCGACTTCTTCGATCGCGTCAACGACGCCGTCCGCGAGTACCTCGGAGCGCGCTTCGGCTTCGACGGGCTCGAGTCGACCACCGACGAGACGCTCGCGGCGCTCCGTCGCGCTCCGCACTTCGGGCTGCCGATCCCGGAGGTCGCGGGGTTCCTCCAGCACTGCGATCTGGTGAAGTTCGCGACGCTGACGCCGACGCTCGAGGAGTGCGAACGCGCCCTGACCGCGGCCGAGCGCATGGTCAGGTCGACGATGCCGTCCTCCGGTGAGCGCCCGCCCGGCGCAGCGCCTCCGGGCGGCGGGGGCGCCCGATGAAGACCCGGACCGCCCGCTGGTACCGCGGCACCCTCGTCGCGCTCGGCACGATCGCGGCGATCACGCTCGGGCTCGTCTGGCCCGTGCTCGCCCGAGGCGAGGCGTGGCAGAGCGCGAAGTGGACGGCGTGGCCCGGCGTGCTCGGCGCGCACCCGTCGACCGCGGACACGCTCGCGTGGGCCACGCGCGCGGCCTGGTGCGGGGCCATCGGGCTGGCGCTGCTGGCGGTTCCGTACGCGGTGTGGCGAATGACCCTCGGCGCCGACGCCCGCGTTCCCCGGCTCGGGTTGCCGACGCTCGCGCCGCTCATGGTGGGCCCGCGCGGCTGGAGAACACCGCTCCGCGACTTTCCGGGCATCCTCCGCGGCGCGGCGCTCGTCCTCGCGGTGCTCGCGCTCGGGCGGCCGCAGAGCGTCCTGCGCGGCGAGAACCTCGAAGAGAAGGGGATCGACATCGTCCTGGTGCTCGACCTGTCGGGCTCGATGGCGGCCGTGATGGACGCGCCGGCGAACGACCTCGTGCCCGGCCTCGGCGCGCGAGCCGCGCACCGGCCGACGCGCATCGACGTCGCCAAGGACGTGCTCATCGACTTCGTGCGCCGCCGGAAGACCGACCGCATCGGCGCCGTGGTCTTCGCCAAGCAGGCCTTCGTGCTCTCTCCGCCGACGCTCGACTATGCGCTCATCGCGTCGCTCGTGTCGCGCATCGAGCTCGGGGTCATCGACAGCAGCAAGACGGCCATCGGCGACGCGGTGGGCACGGCCGTGGCGCGGATGCGGCGGAGCAGCGCGCGCAGCAAGGCCGTCGTCTTGCTCACCGACGGCGACTCCAACGAGGGCGTGATCTCGCCCGAGTACTCCGCCCACCTCGCGCAGAAAGAGGGCGTGCGCGTCTACACGGTGCAGATCGGCAACGGCGACGACGTCGACGTGCAGACGGGGACGGACCTCTTCGGCCAGCCGGTCTACGCGCGAAAGCGCTTCCCGGTGAACCCCGAGCTCCTGCGCTCGATGTCGCACGAGACCGGCGGCGAGGCGTTCATCGCGACCGACAAGTCGGGCCTCGAGAACAGCATGCACTCGATCCTCGATCACCTCGAGAAGACCAAGTTCGAGTCGGAGGCCTCGACGATGGAGGACCTCTTCCCGTTCTTGCTGGTGCCGGCCGTCGTGCTCCTGGCGCTCGAAGCCCTCGCGCGGCTCGCCCTCGTGCGGAGGTTCCCGTGAGGTGGGGGCACGACTTCGGTTCGCTCGCCGGCGTCATCATCGCCGTGTTCTGCGCCGTGGCGTTCCTCGGCTACGCCGGCGCGGTGGCCTGGGCCAGCCTCCAGCACGCGCGGGCGACGCGCAGCTTCGGCGATCCGTCGATCATCGCGCCCCTCGTGACCTACGACGCGTCGGCGCGCCGCGCGGTGAAGGCCGTCTTGCTCGTCGCCGCCATGCTCCTCGCGTTCGTCGCCCTGGCGCGCCCTCAGTTCGGGAGCGGCACGCGCCTCATTCCGGCGACGAACCTCGATGTCGTCGTCGTGCTCGACTACTCGAAGAGCATGTACGCCCGCGACATCGCGCCGAGCCGCACCGCGCGCGCCAAGGCCGAGGTGGCGCGCCTGATTCAAGATCTCCCCGGCGCGCGGTTCGGAGCCGTGGCGTTCGCGGGCGAGCCGATGAGCTTCCCGCTAACCAGCGACGGCGCCGCGATCGCGCAGTTCTTCCGGCAGCTCGATCCGAACGACATGCCCGTCGGCGGCACGGCCACGGCGCGCGCGCTCGAAGCCGGGCGCCAGATCTTTGCGCGCGACCCGAAGTCGAAGGACCACGTCCGCGTCATGGTCCTCGTGACCGACGGCGAAGACCTCGAGGGCGATCCGGTCAGCGTGGCCCAGAACTGCGCGCAAGAAGGGACGCGGATCGACGTCGTGCAGATCGGCGGCCGCGCGCCCGAGCAGATCCCGGAGGTCGGCAGCGACGGCAAGATCAGCGGCATGCGCCGCGACGAAGACGGAAAGGCCATGACCACGCAGCTCTCGGCCGACGGCGAGGCCCAGCTTGCGCGCGTCGCGCAGGCCACGGGCGGGACCATCGTTCGCGCCGAGCACGGCTCGACCGGCATCGATCAGGTGGCCAAGGAGCTGCAGCGCATGATGCGCGAAGAGCTGAGCGAGAAGGTCGAGACGGTCTACGCCGAGGAGTACGCGTGGCCTCTCGGCGCGGCGGTCGTTCTCCTCATCGCCGACATGCTCATCGGCGAAGCGCCGCGACGCAAGCGCGCCTCAGGGGCCCGCGCGGCGCAGGCGGGGGGAGGGGCGCGATGAACGTCTCCGGCGGCCGCATCGCGCTCGGAGCTTCGCTGCTCGTGCTGCTGCCGCTGTTCGCGGCCTGCGCCTGGGATCCCTCGCGGCCGTTCGACCGCGACGCGCCCCAGGTGAGAGAGGCGATCGTCCAGCTCGACGCGGGCGAAGCCGGCGCGGCGACGGGACTGCTCGAGGGCTACCTCTCGACCGGCCCCTGCCAGGACGGGATCATCGGCACCCCTGACGGCCTCAAGAAGCGCCCCGACGGGACCTTCGATCTCGGTCTGTCCCTCTTCCGCCTCGGCGAGCAGTTCGGCCGCCGCTTCGGCGAAGAAGAGAGCCCCCCCGGGACGAACGGCGGCGGCGTCAGCGAAGCCGTGCGCGCCAAGCGACACGCCCAGATCGAATGCGCCCGGCGGGTCGTGCAGGCGATCGCGAACGATGACTCCGTGCCCGAAGAGCTCCGCGCGCGGGCGCACTACCTCTCGGGCAACCTCGCCTTCCTCGATGGCGCCTATCAAGACGCGGTCGACGCCTACGATCGCGCGCTCGTCCTCGCGCCGGGCGAGCCCGACAGCGGCGATCCCGTGGGGCGAGACGCCGCGTACAACCGCGCGATCGCGCTCCGGCGCATCGACGACAGCAAAAAGGACTCCGGCTCCGACGCATCGCAAGACGCGAGCGGCGACGCCTCGCGCTCGCCCGACGGCGGCGAGGGGCCGAAGGACTCCGGCGCCGACGCCGGAGGGAGCCATTCGCCCGACGCCGGCGAAGGCGCGGGTCGCGACGCCGAGCCCCCGCAGCCTCCGCCGCAGCCCGAGGCGGGGGCGGAGCCTCCTCGCGAAGCCGGCGCCGCGCCGCCCGCGAGCCGCGACGAAGACCAGCGCATGCTCGATCAGCTCGAGAACGCGCCCACGCTCCAGCAAGAAGAGGCGAAGCGTTTCGGCAAGAAGCGCGTGCGCGGGATGGCCGACAAGTGAAGAAGATCTCCCTGATCTTCTCGCTCCTCCCCCTCGTGCCCGTCGGCCTGGTCCTCGCCCTGGTCCTCGCCCTGGTTTTGGCCGCGGCGTCACCGGCGTTCGCGCAGAGCGCGCCCCAGATCCAGTTCACGCTCGAACAGGACACCGTCGGCGTGGGCGACGTCGTGCGCCTCGAGATGACCGTCACCAGCCCCGACGAGATGCCCACCAATCCCCGGATCGGCGCGACACCGGGGTTCGCCGTGCGCGGTGAGAACGAGTCGCCGACGCAGACGCACATCAGCATCAACGGCAACCGCTCCGACCGGTACTCGCTGACCGTCGACTGGGCCCTCCAGGCGCAGCACGTCGGAGCGTTCAGCCTCGGACCGCCGAGCGTCTCGGTCGGGAGCTCGCGGTTCACGACCCAGACCGTGAAGATCCGCGTGGTGCCGGCGGGGCGGGCGCCGCGCCGCGCGCCGCGCCAGCCGCCGCCGGCGCAGAGCCCGTTCGGGGCGTTCTCGCCCTTCGATCCGTGGAAGACGCTGATCCCCGGGATGGATCCCTTCGATCAGGCGCAGCCGACGCCCTCGGCCCCGCCCACCGATCCGAAGCTGACCGTCGAGCCGCCGCGCGGCGCGGTCTACTTCCTCCACGCCACGATCGACAAGCCGAACGCCGTCGTGGGCGAGCAGGTGACCTTCAGCGTCTACGAGTACCTCGACGTCGAGGCGACCGACGTCGCGATCGCCGAGGACGCCCGCGACGCGCAGGTGCCCGACTTCGTGAAGCACCCGCTCCTCCGCGAGGACCAGGACGCGCAGCTCGCGGGCTACGCGTCGGCCGGCGGCAAGACGTGGGTCGTGAAGCTCGTGAGGCGCTGGGCGCTGTTTCCGCTTCGCACCGGGGTCCTCGACATCGGGCCCATGACCGAGACGCTGGTGCGTCCGCGCTCGGTCGCGGGTCAGGGGCGCGCCACCGAGGAGTTCCACGTGCACGTGAGCGAGCCCCCGAGCGCGGGTCGGCCGCCGGGGTACGCGCTCGGCGACGTCGGGCGCTTCGCGCTCGCGGCGCAGGTGACGCCGCGCGAGCTCGAGCAAGGAGGGGCCCTGGGCGTGCACGTCGAGCTCTCGGGAACGGGGAACCTCCCGAGCAGTCTCGCGACGGGCGCGCGCGAAGGGGTCGAGTGGCTCACGCCCGAGGTGCACGACGAGGTCGGCCCGACGGCCCACGACGCGTACGGCGGCAAGCGGACGTTCGACTACGTCGTTCGCATCAAGAAGGCGGGGGCCGTGGATCTCGGGACTCTGACCTTGCCCTACTGGGATCCGGAGCTCAAACGCTACGAGCTCGCGCGCGCTCCGCTCGGGGTGGTGAAGGTCACGCCGGCCGCGGGCGCTGCTGCCGCGGCCTCCGCGGAGGCGGCGCAGCCGATCTTACCGGGCCTGCCCGATCCCCGCGGCGCGCTCGCCGGGCGTCGCGAGGCCCGCACTCACGCCGACGACTCGGCGCTCTTCTGGATCGGGGGCCTCGCCGCGCCCCCGCTCGTCTTTGCCTTCGCCGTCGTCGGCCGGCGGATCGGGCGCCGGGTTCGCCGCGCGTGGCGCGGCCGGCGGGCCTCTCCGGCGGCCGACCTGAAAGAGCGGGTCGCGCTCGCCCAC
>CALFNG010000065.1 GCA_937902985.1 uncultured Myxococcales bacterium | reverse complement strand
GCTGCATGAGAGATGAGGGCAGGTCCCTCGGGCTCGGGTTGCAGGACCAGGGCCCAAACCACCGGCAGCTGCTCTGGCCCAATGGCCGGGGTGGTGAGCGTGTTCGGAAAAGGCGGGATGAACCCGTCAGGTAAGCGCTGCGAGGCCCACCGTCTGCGTCACGGTGATCGGCGTGGCCGAGCCGGGGGTCTGGTTCAGGGTCGAGCTGATGGACTTGATGTCGTTCGCGCCTGGACCGGTGCTGTTCGTGTTCCAGATGGGGAACTTGTTGGACGATCCGCCGGCCGGGTTCACGTCTCTATTGCTCGCGAGGCTCGCCAGGCTGATCGCTCAGAGCGGGTTCCCGTCGACGATCTCCGTCGTCGTGCCCGGAATGAAGTGGGTGTTCCGGTCGAGCATGTAGAGGTACTGGCCCGTCGTGATGTTTCCGGGCCCCAGGAGCTGGATGATGGCCGCGTGCCCCCAGCTCAACTTGGTCGGCGTTCTCGAACGAGGGATCGGGAAAGGCGCGGTTTGGGCGTTACGTGGACTCGTCCGCGGCCTTCACGCTCGAACAGGCCAAAGAGTTCCTACGCGCCGCGATGCGGTTCCGTAGCTGGGCGGACCCGCCGAGCGACGTCGCGAGCTCCGTCGTGATGACGGCATGCCTCGAGAGGATGACGAACGCGTCACGGTAGGTCGAGCCAAGCTCCCATCCTTCGTCGGACGCGATGTGCAGAGCGATATCCATCGCCTCCTGCACCACGACCAGGACGCTCATGGCGATGGCGTCCTGAAGCAACGTGTCCGCCCGAAGCGCGGCCACGTCAGCTGGCCGCCGGCTCGTCAGGCGGCGCAGGTGCTCCTCCAGCACGGCGAGCTTCCTCGCGACGAGTGCGGTGTTCGTCACCGGCGTCCCTCGGCGAGGCGCCGGAGGAACGTCGCTCTGTGAGGAGCGATCGTCTCCTCGAAGTCGATCCATCGCGACATCGCGGCGGCCCGATACGCAGCGAAGGCGCCCGGGGTGGCTTCGAAGAGGCAGATTCCGGCGCGGACGACCTCGGCCCCCAGCAGGGGCGCGTCGTCGTCGAGCCTGACGACGTCGACTTCGGCCGAGACCGCAGCCGACAGCGTCGAAGCGAGGAGCAGCTCCTCGTTCAGCGAGAGCTCGGGACCGACCGGCACGATTCCGATGTCGAAGTCGCTTCCCGCGCGGGCGCGACCCGTTGCGCGTGAGCCGAAGAGCACGGCCAGGCGCAGCGGCGGCCCGCTGGCGAGGGCAGCCCGGAGGCGATCGTGCGAAGGGTCGCGGAGGTCCGTCACGACCTCCAGAGCATACTACAGGGCAGAGCGAGGACGGGAGGCCGAGCACTTCGACCCGCGGTGACTGGCTCAACGACGCTGCGAAAGGGTTCATTCATGGGCTCGCGCTGGGCGAAACGGTCTTTCGAGAGCGACTCGTTGACAGTTCGGGCCCTCGCGCCGGAGCACCTCCTGGCGATGAAGCTATGCGCCTGGCGCGATTCCGTGGACTTCGACGATGCCCGGCTGCTGCTCTCCAAATTGACAGGGAACCGGACCGCGGTCTGAGAGAGCCCGGAGCCGTTTCGACGCCGCGGGATCTTTGCGATGCCGAACTACCTGGAGTTCGCGTAGCCCGGACGCCGCGCGGTTCGAGGGTGCTCCCCTCGCGAGCCCCCCGCAACCGCACGCGCGGACCCGGGAATGCCTGAGCTGAAACCCGTTGCCACCGTCCGCGCCGCGAGTGAATCCGGCGAAGCGATGGTTAGTCTTATGCATAAGTGGTGATGGCAATGAGAGCGTCTCTTGGAATGGTGGCGTGTGCATCGGTCCTGATGCTCACGACGAACGCGATGGCGCAGGATCAGCCCTGGTGGACCGGGGCTCCCGAGGCCCCGGCGCAGGCCGCCCCGCAGGCGCCCGCCCAGCAGTCGCAGGCCGCCCCGCAGGCGCCTGCCCAGCAGGCCCCGGTGCCCCAGGCGCCCCCTTCCGAGCCGCCTCCCGGAGTGGCGCCCGAGGCTCAGGTGCCCGGCGAGCCCGCGCAGGTTCAATCTCCTCCCGCTCCCGCGCCTCAGGTCAGCGCGGAGATGGCCTCGCAGGGCGAGTGGGTCTACACGGCGCAGTACGGCTGGGCCTGGGTGCCCTACGGGTCGACGACCACGACGGTGAGCGAGGAGCCGTACGCCTATCTCTACACGCCCTCGTTCGGGTGGCGCTGGTTCGTCTCGCCCTGGGGAGTCGGCCCCTTCCACTACGGCGCGTGGGGATGGGGACGCACCTGGGGCGCCCGCTACTGGCCACACGGCTGGGCCGGCGGACACTACGCCCCGTTCGTGCGCGGCGGCGCCGTTCACTTCGCCCCGCGTGCGTACGCTCCCCGGTTCGGCGGCGCGATTCGCGTCGCGCCTCGCTTCTACGGGGGCGGAGGACACTTCAACGGCCCGCGCACCTTCGGCGGGGCCGGCTTCCATGGAGGCGGCAGCTTCCACGGGGGGGGCAGCTTCCACGGAGGCGGCAGCTTCCACGGGGGCGGCTTTCATGGCGGGGGCAGTCACCATCGTTGACCGGCGCGAGCGGCGCACGGGTTCCGCTTGTCGAAGGACGGCGTGACGTTCACGATGAACCGAGCAGCTCGCGACGCTTCGCGACGAGGGCTTCGAGCTCGTGACCTACGAACGCAAGCCGTATCCGTTGCACGGGCGGACGGTGACCCGCGAAGCTGGGGGCGAGGACCGCGATCGCGATGCACCTCGATCGCAAGGGCGCCGCGGTGACGGGCTCGTACGTGTACGTGGCCGTCGGGCGTCCGATCCGTCTCGACGGGACCCTTGACGCCGCGGGCGCTCTCGGCCTCACGGAGAGGGCTGACGGGAAGATCACCGGCGCGTTTCGGCTGCGCGCTCGAGACGACGGGCTCGTGGGCGAGTGGACCGATCCCGCGGGCGAGAAGACGATCACAGTGAAGCTCGGGAAGGGCGCACCGTGGGTGGTCCGCGTCGTCGACGCAGGCGCTCCGGTGACCGACAACCGCGACGCTCGCGGTCATGCGCATCGACGGGATCGGCGGAAGGGCCGACGGCCCGGGCGCACGCGCTCTCGTCAGCGGCTGCTTCGACGACGCCTCGCGCGAGGCCATTTTCTCGCATGCCGCGGCGAAGGACGCCGTCCCGGATACGCCGCCCCTCGATTTCTGCAAGGACGTCGGCGGAACGACCATCACGATGGACGAGTGCGGAGCGCGCCTCCGCAAGAACGCAGACACTGCGTGCCACGTGCCACACGTCGTCATCGCGTGGGTGATGACCGGTCATGGCGCTTGCCATGAGGGCCCTTTGCTAGGTCGAGGATCGCGCCTTCGTGAGCCGACGGATCCGCCCCTGATCGATAACTGAAGCTGGGTGATGAACGGTCGTCGCTCGAGTGACAACTCGCCATCTCTCGCCACACGACCGCTCGTCGCTCGAGTGATGACTCGTCATCTCTCGGCACACGACGGG
>CALFNG010000064.1 GCA_937902985.1 uncultured Myxococcales bacterium | reverse complement strand
TTTCCCAATGCACGAACGACCTTGGAGCGCTTTCTGCCAGGAGTCCAAGCGCGCGGGACGCTCGGATCACTCCGCGCGCCAGCCGTTTGTATTTCCGTTGCATCCATCGGACCAAGTAGTCGTTAACATGTCGCCACAGCGGTCTCATTGCTGATGCGTAGAATTGGCCGTAGTAGTTCGCCCAGCCACGAAGGACTGGGTTGAACATGTTCGACAGGTCTCGCAGCCCTTTGTCGTTCATGAGCTGTACGTGCCATTTCCGCACGGTTTGCCGCATGACGGTAAGAGCTTCGCGACTTACTCCAGGAGAAAAGTTCACGTAGATGCGGCCGTACTTGTCGAGCGCCTTTCGGGGCCGAAACGTAAAGCCGAGAAACGTGAACTGAATACTTGGATAATTACCTGTACGATTGACATCTCGACAGTATATTATCTTCGTCTTCTCCGGATGCAGCTCAAGCCCACACTCCCGAAGCCTATTTCCAAGCCTCCTCAACACCAGTCGGGCCTGCACTTCGCTCCGGCAATGGATGACCCCGTCGTCCGCGTAGCGACAGAATCGAACGCTCCGCATTTCACGGCGCATCCATGCATCCAGGGCGTAGTGCAAAAATAGATTCGCCAGAAGCGGGCTCACGACTCCCCCCTGCGGGGTTCCTCGATCGCGCGCGACGAGCGTTCCATCTCGTGTCTGCATGGGTGCTTTCAGCCACCTCTCGATGTACAAGAGTACCCATGCCGTCCCGCAGTGTTTTCGTACTGCTCGGAGAAGCAGCTCGTGGTCGATATTGTCAAATAGGCCTTTGATGTCGAATTCGACAACCCAGTCATACTTCCAGCTTCGGCGCCTCACCAAACCTACCGCGTCCAGGGCGGAACGCCCCGGCCGGTAGCCGAATGAGTCGCGATCGAAGACTGGTTCGAGCACGGGCTCGAGGACCATCTTTACCACGGTTTGTGCGACTCGGTCGGCGACTGTCGGAACACCCAACAGCCTTGTTCCCCCGCTCTTCTTCGGAATCGGTACAGCTTTGACCGGCGGCGGGAAGTAGCTGCCGGAGGCCATTCGATTCCAAAGCTTGTACAGGTTGTCGCCGACCTTCTGCTCGAACTCCTCGATCGATTCCTGGTCTACACCCGCACTTCCTCCGTTTGCTTTGACCCGCTGGAATGCCTTCCAGACGAGCATCTTGGGGATCTCGAAGGGCTTTGTCATTGGCCCACGTTCCTCCTGCTCACGCAGTTGACATGAACGTCTGACTCGATAACGCGACCCCTTCGCTCCACCACCATTACGATGGCTTCGGCGCTACTACGAGTCGCTCCGCCCCTTGGTCGCGCATCGGTATTGTCGGCCTCGCGTTTTGCGCTTGTGCCTTTCCCTTTGCATCGCGACCGAAGGTTCCCGCAGTTCACGTTGAGAGCCCGAATCAGGCTGGCGCTGCCTCTATGCCGGACGCCGCGCGGCCAATAGGCAGGCACCCGCCACGCTGATCCCGGGTTAACATCAACGCCCGGTTTTGACGTCGTCTGATCACTTTCGGCAATTGAACGGCAGTTCACTTGTGTTCGCCTTCCTGATCCTCACCTGATGCCTTCAGGCACCTTTTCCGCAACGCTCACGACCGGGGCTTTTGACCCAAGCCGCTTGCGGTGGTTTGCAACCTGCTCCTGCAAGCCGATTGCGAGGGGTCATTCCCAGGGTCATTCCCTCATCTCTCACCTTGCTTTCTGCGGCACACTTATATCCCAGCTCCAAACCTCGTTGGGGCCGGTCGCGACGAGCTCCTCGGGACGCTGCACCGTTCGAGGCTTGCTCGGACGACGATGCGCCATCAGTCCTTCGGCGTGAAGGACGCGATAGAACGTCGATTCCGAGGCCACGTACTGGCCGCGGTCGGCGAGGCGCGGAACGATTTGCTTTGGCGACAGGTCGCGAAATTCTGGAGCGTTCGCCGTCTCGACGACGACCTTGCGCTCTTCGTCCGTGAGCTTCTGTTGCGGCGTGGTATGAGGTCCCTTGCGTCGGTCGCCGGCCCCGTCGCGTTGCTTGCGCCAACGTTGCACCGTGCGTGGGTCCAACTCGATCTCGCGGCATGCCGATGAGAGACGGCAGCCGTTGTCCACGGCCTCGGCGATCAGGGTGAGCGTGGTGGTGCGGAGCTCGTTCACGTGTCTTCGCCCTCTCCCCCCCAGAGGGCACCGGCTTTTTTTCTTAGGACCAAGAGTGCCGCCGTTTCCGCGAGCGCAGCCTCTTTGCGCTTCAGTTCGCGCTCGAGATCCTTGATGCGTTTCTGTTCATCGCTGCGCGGCTTCTTCGACGTGGTGAGCCCTGCGACGGCTGCATGTCGCACTTCGTCGCGGAAACGGGCAAGGTCTTCCTCGTGGAGACCTTCTCGCCGCAGGAACTCGCCCAGCTCCGTGTCGACGAGCGCGCCGGACGCGATCACCACGCGGACCTTTTCTTCCGCGGACCACTCCGACGGACGTCGTCCTTCGGACTGCGGGCGCTTCGCTTTCGGCTTCTTCTTGGACACGTCCTCGACGGTACCCGCCTCGCGCAACCACCGCGACAGCGTCGGCTGCTGGACACCCACCTCCTGCGCCAGCGCGTTCGCCGACATCCTCTTCGGACCCGTCATTCTCTGGACCATCCGTGCTCGAAACCCGTCGCTGTACTCGGTCATCTCCCAGGCCTATGCGCCCCCGAGGTCTCGTCTCGTTGAGGCGGCATCTATCCTGACGCAGGGGGGTACCGCGAGCCGATTCGCAAGCGTTGGACTGTAGGCTATCACCTGCTCCTTCGTGACGTTGTGCCAGATCGGCAGGATAATCTCCCTCCCCTCATTCACCTCGCGCGTGAACACGATGTCAAACTCCGTCGCCGGCCATCCGGACTCCGTCGACAAGAAGTTCGGCGTCAGGATCAGGATGCAGTAGCGCGTGGTCATCAGACCGCTCTCGGTGCTCTTGCGGAGGTTGTCGCCGACTCGCAGCGCGAACTCGTCGTACCAGACCTCGCAGTCCTTCCTAATACTGCCATGAGAATTACCCCGCGGGTTCCAGTGGGGCCGGGAGACCTGGGGCGAGCCGAGGCGCGATGGTGACGTCGAAGCCGAGGCGCTGTAGGCGTCGGACGAGGTTGCCGGTGTGATCCTCGCCCCGGTTTGTGGACGACCCCAAAAGCGCGAAGATGCGCGAGGAGTTGTTCATGGCTCGAAGGAAGCGAAGGAAGTTCACGCCGGAGTTACCTCACCGAGACGGCGCTGCGCGAGTGGACCAAGCGGGCGGAGGTGGACGCCGGGAAGGGCCCGCCCGGCGTGCTGACGACCGTCGAGCGCGAGGAGAAAAGCAGCCACCTTCTTCGCGAAGGAGAGCGAATGAAGTTCGTGTTCATCGCCTCGAAGCAGGTGGCCTTCCCCGTCAGCGCGACGTGCAGGGTGCTCGGCGTCTCGCCCAGCGGATACTATGCATTCTGCAAGCGACCGGTGTCCGCTCGAAGGTCGACGGACGCGCGGCTCGCGGCCGAAATCGGTGTCGCGCACCAGCGCAGTCGTGGCATCTACGGAAGCCCCCGCGTGCATCAGGAGCTGCGCGCGCACGGCGTCCGCGTGGGCAAGAAGCGCGTCGAGCGGTTGATGCGTGAAAGCGGCCTGCAAGGGCGGCAAAAGCGCCGATTCGTTCGAACGACCGATTCGCGGCACGCGTTCCCCATCGCGCCGAACCTGCTCGACCGTCACTTCGAAAGGGAGACCCCGAACGCGGTCTGGGTCGGCGACGTGAAGTACATCGCGACGGGTGACGGCTGGCTCTATCTCGCGGTCCTCCTCGACCTCTTCTCTCGACGCGTCGTGGGCTGGGCAACGAGCGCCAGCAACGACCGAGCCCTCGCCCTGGCGGCGCTCGACCAGGCCGTCAGCAAACGGCATCCCGGCTCCGGTCTCGTGCATCACACCGACCGCGGAAGCCCGTACGCGAGCGACGACTATCGTGCGGCGCTCACGCAACGCGGCCTCGTCGCCAGCATGAGCAGGACAGGCGACTGTTACGACAACGCTGTCGCGGAGAGCTTCTTCGCGACGCTCAAGACCGAGCATGTCGACCACGAACACTTCGGCTCGCACGAACAGGCTCACGCCTCCATCGCCGACTACATCGAGCGCTTTTACAACACTGCCCGGCGACACTCGTCGCTCGGCTATGTCAGCCCCATTGAGTTCGAATTGAGATCACAAATCGCCGCGCTTGCGGCATAGTCCGAATGTCCACGGCCGCGGGGGAAGATCAGTGACGCGGTTGGCGTCGATGACGTCCAGGTACGCTGCGCCGAGGTCTCGATATTCGGCGCCGGTGGAGAGCATGGTGTAGACGGCGCGGAGGATCTTGTGCGCGATGGCGACGGCGGCACGCAGGTAGCCGTGTCGTGCCTTGATGCGAGAATTTGTCCTTGAGGTAGCTGCCTTTGGTGCGCGAAGCACCGTGGGCGGCTTCCACCAGGGCGGTCATCAGGTGGACGTTGCCCTTGCGGGTGTCGGCGCGCTTGCGCTTGCCCGCACTCTCTCGTTGTTGCCAGGACAGACGCCTGCCCAGGCGGCAAGATGAGCGCCGCTCTTGAAGACACTCATGTCCGTTCCAAGCTCGGCGCTCATGACTGCGGCCAGGATGCGGTCGACGCCGGGGATCTTCGCCAAGCGCACGTGTTGCTCGCGATAGGGCGCAAGCTTGCTGTCGATGCGCTCATCGAGTTTGGCGATGTGCTCGTCGAGCTGTTCGAGACGCGCGAGTTGCATCTCGAGCACGAAGCGATGATGTTCCTCGACCCTGATGGAGGCCGAGCGCGAAGTCATCGGTAGCGTGATGTCGGCGTCGGACGTGGACGCGGACGCAGTTGAGATCGAGGGTCGGGTGCATCGTCGCGTGCTGCGCAGCACGCAAACGTATGTGACGGCCGCGGGCCCGGTGAGCATCGAGCGGTGGCTGTACAAGGACCGTCGCGACCCGACGGCCCATGCCCTCGCGGCGCTCGACCTGAGACTGGGCATCGTCGAGGGCTTTTGGACGACACGGGCGGTCGAGCAAGCCTCGTGGGCATCGCGCCGATCCAGGGGCACACTTCAGTAATCCACTCGCGAACCTCCAGGCCCGGGGGGGGTAGCGCCGTCGTCACGCGCTCGTTCACTGTCAGCTCACGGCCAACCGCCTGCTAAAGACGGCCAGACGAGCAGGTTCCTCCGGTATGCCGACCCTGGCGATTCATGCGTCAGCGGAGAAACGAGCGCGCGTCCAAGCCCAGCACCGCCGTCGGGAGCCGGAGGGCCGAGGCCGAACGCCGACGGATCGAGGAGGAGGCCAAGAGGCGCAGAAGAGGAAGACCGTCGACGCCGGTATGAGCTCGCGCTCGAGAGGGACCTCCGTGGAAAGGCCGGGAGATTGGCGGCCCCTGGCCAGGTTCGCGCGTTCCTGGGCGCCGTTGAAGAGCCGGCTACCTGTCGCCGAGCGCCACGAGGCGTGGTCGCGTATAAGGGCTCCGGTTTTCTTCGCCAACGCACGGGCCACACGGGCGGGGATTGGACGCCTTCGCGGCTGTGCAGCCCCGGGGGCCCCACTCGACTTCCTGTCTACGCTCAGGTCGGGCAGCCGCCGGCCGTTCGACCGGCTTTGCGCACCGCGCGCTGCGGACATGTATTCCTCCCCCCCGACGCGCATCGAAGGTTGCTCAGTGTTCCGCGCCGCCATCGGCCAAGCGGCGTCTACTTCTTCCCGGCATCGATCGTCGCAGTGGGAACACTGTCGACGAGGCTATTGACATGACTCGATCCGGCCCCGGCCTCTGCTGCCGCTGGGGCGCCCGCGTCAACGGCAACGGCCAACCCAGCGTCAAACGAAAAGGACGCCGCTGGGTTCTCCGGCAGAAGAGGCTTGTCGCTTCCTTCGGCAACGACGCACGCCGACCAGGCGCGGTCCCAATCGGTCGGAGCGGCACTATCGTTCCAGAGAACCGCGGCGGCATACTCTTGATCTGAGGCTGCGGATCCGAACGAGCTAGCCGTCTTCGTAAGAGCAAGCGCAGTGCCCGCCCCAAATGCCAAAGCTCCTATCCCCATAGTAATGATACCTGTACTCAAAAGAGTCTTCCGCGTTGTGTCGTCCACACCGGTTGCGGACACACCATTGAGTACCCCTCCGCCGATCGTTCCAGCCCCTCCAGTAATTGCTAATATGTTGGCCCACGTCGACGCGGTGTCGGATTGGCCACGATTTCTACGCGCGCGACAAGCGCAAACCTCCGCCGCCCGGCGGCGTGCGCGCGGGTCGGAAAAGGCCGGTCCTGAGTCAGGGCCCCCACCGGCGAATTGCCCCAGAATAGAACCCAGAGCCTCGAGAACCGGACCACCGTCAGGCGCCAAGGGCGGAAATATAGCATTCACGTCGTAAGCGCCAGTGCAGTCAAGTACGGGGGTTATTGGAGTTTGCACTTGCTTCTGGGCTGAGTCGCACGCCCATACTAAAAATGTACCGACAAACGACGCTGCGGCCACGGGAAATGCCACTCCGAACGATTTCGCCATCAAAAGTTCCCTCCGGTAATTCGCTGGACGTAGGTCAAGGCCCCGAATTTGGTCGAAAGTATTCCCAAAAAATGTGACCCGACGACGACCGGACCGCCCGAGTCGCCGAACTGGGTTAGGGAGTCAGTGATAGCCGGCGGAATTACGGAAAAACGGCTGGAATAGACGTCGGCGACGGCGAAACTATCCGCGTATATCGAGTACGAGGTACTTGCCGCGCAGTCCGGCAGATTGCGACTCGTGCAGCCTCCGCCTACCACCAAGACCTCGTCACCATGCTTGACGAGATAGTTGTCCGCGGCAGTTGCCAATGGAAACGCGGCGGTCCCAACTGGCTGGCCACTGGCTCATGTTTACCTGGACCGCAGCGAGATCGGTGCGCCATGTTTCCGGGTTGTGAACGTCAGGTGCCAATACGCGAAGAATGTCGTCGCGGACCGGGTCACCTGTTGCGCCCTGCGACAGCCAAGAGCTCACTTCTGCGGACGCAAACTGGACTTGCGGACCTGCGACCGGCAGGCGTGCAACGGAAGGATTTAGATTATTTCGCTGAATCCATAGCGCAGTTGGGACTATTTTGCCCGGGAGAATAAGGCAGTGCGCAGCGGTATATAACCTCAACACGCCGCCTCTGCTAACTGCGCTCGCGGTGCAGTGTATGCCGCTCTGGACAATGTCGGGCGTCAGCGAAGCGGACGCCGATGTCGTCGCGATGATGTGGAATACCCAAGGAAGGCTGAGGTGCAGGGGCATGCCCGATCGCTTAAGCGCCGATCGCTCCAAGTTTGAGCGCGATCCGCTGCCT
>CALFNG010000063.1 GCA_937902985.1 uncultured Myxococcales bacterium | reverse complement strand
TCATGGTGCGGCCCGGCACGCTCCGGTACGGGCTTGTCCATGTGTGACGGAAGTACCGCCAGATATCGAGCAGCTTTTCGCCAGTCCACTCGCACCGCGCGTCGCCGGTCACTACCTGGATGTACGGCGAAATCGCGGACTGAAGGGCGCGATCCCTGGCGTCCGGGCTCAGCGCCCGCCGCGCGTCTTCGAGCTTCGTCGCGAGGTCAGGCCCGTCGCGCATCAACGAGAAGATTGAGACGGCGCGTCCCGCGTGAATGCGGCGCACCTCCATTGAACGAATGAATGAGCGAACCGGTGGTTGCGCTAGCTGCTCGTCGCGCTCGACCCTGAGCTGCGCGCGGACGCGCTCCTTCTCGGCGACGACAAGCTCGTGCTGGTCGGGCTGCGCCACCTCGATGGCGCCCTTTCGGAAACGGGCGCGCCAGCCCTGACGCAGAAGATCGCGCAAGACGAGCTCCGCCGCCCTCTGACCGAGCGGTCGCGCTTCCGAGAGGGGCTGCGACCTCGCCGGCGCTGCGCCCATCGTCCGAGATGCCTTTACGAGGGTGCGCGCGTACGCCAGGAAGGCCCGACGCGCGGGCGCCTTAAGGCCCGCTGGGTCGAGCGTAACCCAAGAGGTTTCGCGTTCCACGGCCGCTCAACCGCTCAGAAAGCTCGCGATCGCATTGCTCCAGGCGAGGCGCTGCTTCGCGATTTCTCGATGGTTGCGACCCTTGGACGCCAGCGCTTCGGCGCGGGCGGCAGCGAGGAGGATTAGCTCGAGTTGTCCGCGCAGCGCCCGCGCGAGTTCGTGATCGTGCTCGCACAGGGGGCGGTACACCTTCTTGTAGAAGGGGTGGGCCGGGTTGAGCACCAACACCAGACGGTTCTGGTGTCGGAACGAGTGAAAGAAGGCGGCGTCCGCGATCTCGCTCTCGACGATCGAGTATGTGGCGCCGGCGCTCGCCTGGCCGGCGGGCTGCTTCGGCGGGGGCGGGAGCTTTGCGATCAACTTCTCCAGCCCGCTCAGCGTCGGTGCCAGAGTTTTCTTGGGGAGTGGCGGTAGCAGGTGATCTCGCGCCGACGCGACCTTCTCGGACTCTGAGAACTGTGCGCGCGCCTTGATGCGAAGGTGCGCCCGCCGGACCCGAGCGTTGAGTTGCTTCGCTGTCGACGAGATGTCGTCGCTTAGGATCTCGAGGAGCTGCTCGCGTGGCCGAACCTGCTGCTTGGTGTGGGTGATCCCGAATAGCTCGTCGAGCACCGGCTCGAAGCGGACCTCGCAGCGCCACCAGTCGTCGTAGTTCTCCTTGCGCTTGTCCCCCATGAAGAACCAGCCGTAGTCGATCTCGCGCCCCGCGCGGACGATGGATACGCCAGCGCTCTTGGTGACGCCCAGGCTCTGCTTCTCCTTGTTTGCCCGGTCGTGCCACTTCTCCACCGGCAGCTCAGAGAAGGTCACGGTGACGGTGCCGGTCGGCGCGGGGGCCCCCGCCGGCGCCTCGACCGTGTACGTCATAGGCTCACCGAAGATTTCGCCGCCGCGCAGGAGCGACTTGCGGTGCAGGAACAACGGGTCGACACCGCGTACCGGCTCGCCGTCGATCAGGATCGTGACGTCGTCCCACAGATAGTCGCGAAAGACACGGCCGATGAAATTGCTCAGCTTTCGGGCGATCGTCGATGCGCGGTGGTGATCCAGGCGGTCGCACCGCGACCAGACCACGAGCGTCCCGGTGGCCTCCGGCGGCTCAGGGCACGCCGGAGGCAGATGCGCGCGCCGCGGCGCAGGGACATGCGTCATGGCGCCGGACGCGATCTCGTCGACGTCGAGGTACGACGTCAGGATCCGTCCCCGCTCTTTCCATGTGAAGACGTCTACGCGACGAGCCTGGCTCAGCGAGCTGTTTGGCAGCCCCATCCCGTACCGCCCTAGGCCTTCGCGGTCATCGAACCGCGAGGAGCCGCCGAAGCGGAGCGCCTGCCGGAGCGTGGTGGCGTTCATGCCCGTGCCGTTGTCGAGCACGGACAACGTGAGCGAGTCGTCGCTCTGGCGCGCGATCGCGATATGAACGCGCGTTGCGCCCGCTTGGAGCGCGTTGTCGACGAGTTCCGCGACTGCGCTGGAGGTGCCCTTGTACCCCGAGTCACGCGTCGCGTGGATGAACCTCTCCACGGCGACGATAGACACGTCGGTCGAAGCGTCCGAGCTACCGTCTTCGACGAGTTGCAAGCCTCTCTGCATGGTCGACTCCTAGCCGATGTGCGCACCAACAGGAACAGAGGAGAGAGGCTGAGCGCCTCTCTCCGCTGTGGACAAGCTGTGGGCGAACGGCGCCGCTAGTTCGCGGATGGTGCCGTCTGCGCGTTAGCGTGGAGATCCTCGGCCACGGCCGACGCCTTGTCGACTAGCGCCTGGTCGTGCACGAGGTGGTCGAGCGCGTGCCGCAGTCGCTCGGACCATCGCTGTCGCTCAGCTTTGTAGAACGTCTCCGCGTCCCCGTCGGACTCCAACTCGCGCTCGGCGAGCACGAACAGGAGAACTTCCAGCGCCGCGCGCCCTTCGGGTCGGACGTTGTAGATCTTGGCGTAGAAGGGGTGGTCCGTGTTGAGGATCACCTGCTTCTGCTCGCCGAGTCGCACAGGGCGGTAGAACGGCCCCTCCGGGATCGCGTCGAAGCAGACCTCCCAGCGGTGCTTCGTCGTCTTTTCCTCGAGCTCTTTCAGGGCTGCCTCCTTCGGCTTTCCCGTCTTCCCTGCCTCTCGCTGCGCGGCCCGTTCGAGGTTCTTCTGGGCGTCGTTGTGCTGCGCGGGGGACGGCGGTGGCCTCTTGCCCTTGAACTTCTCCGATTCCTCCATCGCCAGCACGCTCGGGCGAGGCTGGCCCTCCTTCGACGCGCTCTCCGCCTTGGCCGCGAACTCGTCCTTTAGCTGGTCGAATTTCCGGCGCATGCTCTTGACGAGGGCGATCAGATCGCCGCCGCCCTTCCCCCCGTGCTTCAGTTTTTCCCACATCTCGTCGACGATCGAGATCTGCTGCTTCGCGGTCGTGATGCCGAAGTACTCGTCCAGCTCGGGGTCGAAGTCGATCTCGATCTTGACGTTCATGTCGTAGTTTTGGAACTTGGTGAAGGGCGGCGTCACGCAGTCGATTTGCCGCCGCTCACGGCAGATCAGCAAGCCGTTGTACTCGCGCATGATCGCGTGGCGCTTGTTGACCTTCTGTCCGCGCGCGTCATCGGGGTTGAAGTTCTCAAGATCGGCGGCCTGGAAGTGCGGGGGCAGCAGGGACGCGCGAATCGTCACCATCCCCTTCGTGCCGCGCGACGTTTCGACCTCGAAGGTGCGCGTTTCGAGGCGCTCCGCCTTCACTGGAGTCTCGTCAAAGTGGCGACCGTGCTCCATGAGGAAGAGCGGGTCGACGACCTGGGTGACGTCGCCGTCGACGATGACGTGCCGAGGGGGCATCCAGTGCCGATAGACCACGCCGAAGTGTTGCAGGAGCTTTGTCTTCAGCGACTCACTCTTGATCCAGCCCGGCGTGCTGCGCAGCCGATCGAGGTCCTCCAGAACGACGACCGTGCCTGACTTCGCCTTCGAGAGATCGAGCGCATCCTTGCCTTTCAGCACCCAGACGGGCGGTGACGCTTCGCGCGCCTCCAAGAGCTTCTCCGTCTTGTCGATGTCGCCCGAAGCCTCGGCGAGTTCCTCGATGTCAACTGTGACCGCGTGCCACTCTGCGCCGGCGGTCTTCGAGTAAACGGTGTAGCGCTTCGCCATGCTGATCGCAGAGCTAGGCAGGCCGTACCCGTACCGGCCGAAGCCGACGCGATCACCCTCGCGATCGGTGCCACCCCACCGGACCGCGAAGCTGATCATCGGGGGGATCATTCCGTTGCCGTTGTCGCAGATGGCGATCGTGTCAGGCTTGGTCTGGCCCTTGTTGTCGGCCGCGTAGCCGAACCTGAGGGCGACCGTCGTCGCGCCAGCCTGGAACGCGTTGTCGACCTGCTCGCAGAGGGCCCAAGCGGGGTTCTTGTAGCCGATGTCGCGCATTCCGCGGAGGAACGCGTCGGCGAAGACTACGCCCAGCCCTTTCCCCTTCTTGGCCTGCTCCGCGACGTACTTCTGCTGACGCTCGATGGTGTCGATCGTCATGGCGGGGTCCTTCGAGTTCTTCTTGGTGCTCATTTCTCGGCCTTTTCACTTTTAGCCTCGTTTTGTGAAGCCGACGGTATTCGGTCTGTTTCTTTCGCGATCCAAAGCTAAGCGGCGATCACAAGCGCGCGTGCGCGTTCGAGCAGCTCGCGATGGAGCTGAGCGACCCGCGGCTGGGTGACACGAAGCTTCGCCGCGGCCTCGCGCTGGGAGAGATCCTTGACGTACAGGAGCGTGTAGACGTGCCGCATGCGACGGGGCAGCTTGGCGATCAGCTTCCCGGTGCCGCCCCCGGGATGCCCGACGCCATCGTCCTCGACGACGCCCTCGACGTCCACGTAGTTTGCGTGCTGCC
>CALFNG010000062.1 GCA_937902985.1 uncultured Myxococcales bacterium | reverse complement strand
AGGCCTACGCGAAGGGCGACCGAGACGGCGGCTGGCTAGAGGTCGAGGTCCCGCCGTACTGTCCGACGAACGACGAGGACAAGAAGAAGCTCGAGTTGTTCGAGGGCGCGGTCATCGACCGGCTCTTCGTGCTCAACGCAAAGCGTGCCGAAGAGGAGAAGATCAAGGGCGGCGGCGCGGCCGGGGGCAAGAGGAAGATCGCAAAGGGCGCGGCCAGGCCGAAGGGGGAGAAGAGGAGGGGGAAGAAGATGGCGCCGGAAGGGCAGCTCGGCCTCGGGGACGGCGGGAAGCCCGCCCCGGAGAGCTCGTGAGCGATTCGCGGCTTCTGGGCCGCGGTCCGGACGGCGTGGTAGGTTGGAGGCGTGAACCGCACTGAGTTCGAGGCACTTCGGGGCATCCCCGACAAGGTCATCCGAGGGGACGTTCGGCTCTCGCGGCGGCAGGCGACGTCGCCCGCTCTCGTCGCGGACGACATCGCGATCGAGAATGCACATGGGGTCCAACTTCGGCTGAACATCACGTTCAACCCGGAGGTCGGATCGAAGACTTTCAACGTGCATGTTCCCGGCGTCGGGCCTATCTGTCGGCTTGATGTCGACGGACCCGCTCATCGGCCCGCGGGGCGCTCCCACAAGCACGCGCTCCGGTCGGAGCGATGCCCGGACCGGAATCTGCCGGACGACGTGTCGGATCGGCCCGACCTTTCGGGCAAGTCGGTCCGTGAGGTCTTCGACGTCTTCTGTAAGTTGGGGAACATTCAGTGTGAAGGAACGTTCGAGTCGCCAGATGGGGCGCCATGATCGACGTCGGTGAAATCAAGAAGCAGGTAGACGGGCACAGCCTGATTCGGGGCATCGATCAGGTGCCCAAAGGGCACGTGCGCCTCGAGACCGCGTTTCTTTACCCCGACGGCAGCTCGGTCGACGTTTTCGTGGTGGAGGAGAGCCCGCTCCTCCGGAACCTAAAGGTCAGCGACCTCGGACAGACGACGTCCTGGCTGCTCGATGTGCAGGTGAAGCCGTGGCTCTCGAAGAAGCGTCAGCGCTTCATGGAGGACGCCCTCCGCATCTACGACGTCAAACAGGTGGGTGGGGCGCTCGAGCGGGAGCTGGCCTCGACGGACGGCCTCGTCGATGGAGTCATTCGACTCGGCCAGGCTTGTGTCCGAGTCGCCGACCTCACGTACACCCGGCGTAGCGCGCTCCAGACGTCTGTGACCGAGGACCTCGAGGAGTTTCTGGCGGACTCCGAGCTCGACTTCGAGCCGAACCAGGAGCTCGTTGGGCGCCATGGCGCCAAGGTCCGCGTGGATTTTCTCGTGAAGGGGCCGAAGGTGACGTCGGCCCTCCTGGCGCTCGCGTCGGGAAACACTTCGCAGGCTCACGTGCTGGCGAACGAGATCTTCCGGCGCTGGTACGACCTCGACTTTCCGGATCGCAAGGAGAACCGGGTGACCGTGTTTGACGACCGCTTCGATGTGTACCGCGAGGACGATCTGCGCCGTCTGTCGGACGTTTCTGATGTGGTCGCGCTGTCGGATCGGCAGGCGATGAAGGATCTTCTGGCGGCGTAGCAGCCCGGCCCAGCAAGGAGAGGCCACGATGGACTTGTATGCCTCGGCTCACGGGGCGATCGTCCATCTTCCATGACCGCGTCCACCGATGTCCGAGCGTCCGTTCTCGCGGCAATTGAGGCTGATCTGGTCGGCCCCTTCGATGCTGGCAAGGAGGCAGGTTCCAACGAGGAGGTGCTGACGATCGCCCCGTCACGCTGGTACCTCACCGGCTTCCTCGCCCCGAAGGCTGACCGCGACACGAAAGACCCGACGGCCGACGAGGAGTTCGGCACCGGGACCGACGACGAGGACGAGAACGAGGCGGCCCCCGAGCCCGAGCCGAAGCAGAAGAACAACTTCCCGGCCTCGCTTGGAATGTCCGTCCTCCTCCCGGGGCCCACGGGCGGGCATGACACGGTGAAGGTGACCGTGTCTTTCGCGGAGTACATTCGGGAGGAACGAGAGTCCGGGGAGCGGAAGAAGAAGGCAAAAGTCTGGCGGCGAGTGGCCCAGCCCACGCGCTCCGTTGAGGTCCGCCTCGATGCCGTCGAGGTCGAGAAGGGCGTCGCACTCCCCGACACACCGAACGTGCGGATCTGCGGCAAGCTCGAGCCAGCAGATGCCCCAGGCTTAGACGCGGGGACACGAGCGCTCTCGCTCTTCGTGGTGAATGAGCGGACACCGGGGGAGCGGGGCCGCCACGACGAGCAGTTCTTGTTCCAGGTGCAGATGGAGGTGGCGTTCGAGCCCGGCTTCGTCCCCCGGCCGAACCGCCTCGGAGAGGGCTCGGAGCATCCGGACGACGACACCGCCGATCTCCAGTTCCGCGATCACCGGGAGTGGGCCGTTGGCCACGGCGTCGCCGTCGAGATCCCCGACGGCAAGAAGAAGGTCACGCTTATCCGCACGACGTGGGTGCCCAGGTGCGAGGTTCGGAAGGTCGACACGCACGAGGAGGCGAATGTCGTCACTGCGATGGAGGACCTCGCCGAGCTCGCAGACGGGGCGGCCCTCGAGAAGGCTCTCACGCCGCTCATCGACGCGTACGGGGCCTGGATTGAACGCCAGGGAACCATCGCGCTCGACAGCGAGGACCGGAAGAACACCCGCAAGCGTCTCCTCAAGAACGCTCGTCGAGCTAAGGATCGCATACGGGCCGGCATCGTTCTTCTGACCAAGGACGAGGCCGCACGCGAAGCCTTCCAGCTCATGAACCGGGCGATGGCGATGGCCGCTCGGCAGCGGAGCCCCCAGCGGTACACGGGGGAGAACAAGCCCGCGTGGCGTCTCTTCCAGCTCGCCTTCGTGCTCCTGAACCTGGTCGGCATTGCCGACCCGTCGAACGAGGCCGAGCGGAACGAGGTCGAGCTGATCTTCTTCCCGACGGGCGGCGGCAAGACCGAGGCGTACCTGGGCGTCATCGGCTTCACGCTGATGCTGCGGAGGATGCACGGCCAGAAGCGACCCGATGGGGGGCTCGGCGTAGCCGTTCTTCTCCGGTACACGCTGCGCCTCCTCACCCTCGATCAACTCGGTCGTGCCGCAACGCTTATCTGCGCGCTCGAGCTGCTCCGGCAGAAGGACACGACGAAGCTCGGGGAGGTTCGCTTCGCCGTCGGGCTGTGGGTTGGTCGCTCCGCGACCGCCAACACGCTCGAGCAGGTGAAGAAGCTCATCATCGACTATAAGAACAGCGCCTCGAAGACGGCGCCGTCGCCGTTCCCGCTCGCGACCTGCCCCTGGTGCGGGCGCATCCTTGGGCGGGACAGCCTGGTGCTCGCCCCGAACAAGACCTCGCCGGAGGAGGTCGTCGTGAGCTGCGTCTCCGTGTCGGGGCAGCCACCCAGCGACTGCGCCTTCGCGCCCCGGAACAACCGGGAGGGGCTCCCGGTCGTGTTCGTCGACGACCAGATCTACCGCGAGCTCCCCGCGTTCATCGTGGCCACGGTCGACAAGTTCGCGATGCTCCCCTGGAGGGGGGAGACGGCGCTGCTCTTCGGGAAGGCGTCTGCCCGTGACGGGAAGAAGTGCTACGGCCCGATCGACCACGCGCCGAAGGGCGCACTGATGCTCCCGCAGGGGCTGCCCCCCCCTGACCTCATCGTGCAGGACGAGCTCCACCTCATCTCGGGTCCGCTCGGGACGATGGTCGGCTTGTACGAGACGGCCATTGAGTGGCTGTCGACCCGGGTCATCGATGGCAAGAAGATCCTGCCCAAGGTCATCGCATCCACGGCGACGGTACGCCGAGCCAGGGAGCAGATCTGCGCGCTGTTCGGCCGATCGGGCATGTCCCAGTTTCCACCACCCAGCGTGGATGCCTCGGAGACGTTCTTTGCGAAGCTCGACACCGAATCCCCCGGGCGTCTGTATCTCGGGGTGGCGGCACCAGGCCGACCGCTCAAGGCCATCCTGCTCCGCACATACGTCGCTCTGCTTGCGGCGGCGCAGAGACAGTACCAAGCGAACGGCCCTGAGGACCAGCCGGCGGACGCCTACATGACGCTCGCCGGCTACTTCAACAGCCTCCGCGAGCTCGGCGGCATGAGACGGCTCGTCGAGGACGACGTGCGCAAGCGCTGCGGCAACATCGAGGAACGCGTCCCCTTCGAGCACAAGGGTCCGCACCCGTGGGGCAAGAACCGCCCCCTCGAGATGCCCGTCGAGCTCACCTCCCGCGAGAAGGCGGGGGCCATCAAGGAAGCGAAGGACCGGCTCAATCGTCCCCACGCGGCGAAGGAGCATGTCGACGTGCTCCTCGCGAGCAACATGATCTCCGTCGGCGTCGACATCGACCGCCTCGGCCTGATGGTCGTGGCCGGGCAACCGAAGTCCACGAGCGAGTACATCCAGGCATCAAGCCGCGTAGGTCGACAGTACCCCGGCCTCGTCGTGACGTGCTTCAACGTGCGTCGTCCTCGAGATCGCTCTCACTACGAGCGGTTCGTCGCCTACCACGAGAGCTTCTACCGCTACGTGGAGGCGACGAGCCTCACGCCGTTCTCGGGGCCCGCTCTCGAGCGGGGGCTCTCGGGCACGCTCGTGGCCATGGCCCGGCTCGGTGACCCGGGGTTGACCGCACCGACGTCGGCGATGGAGATCGAGGCGCACCGGCAGTACGCCGAAGCCTGCGTCGGAGCCCTGGCCGAGCGCGGTGGACGCCAGCCTCGGGGCAACGATGACGCCATCCAGATGAGGGAGAGCCTCCGTGACCGCGGGGAGAAGGTCATCGAGGCGTGGCAGAAGCTCGTGAAGGTGGCGCGCCACGAAGCCGCCGGCAAGCGGAGCTACTCGCCCTTCGACAAGGACAAGACCGCGGGCAAGCCGCTGCTCTACACGGTCATCGACGACAACCAGCCGGAACCCCACTCGGATGACGCGAGGTTTGCCGCTCCCACGTCGATGCGTGACGTCGAGCCTTCCGTTCATCTCTGGCTGGAGCGCCGGTCGCTCGGAGGAAGGCGATGACCATGCGCGGAGGACCGCCCCGGATGCAGCAGCAGCCGGATGGAACCGCTCGCCAGAGCCAGGTGGTGACCACCTTCGGGCCCGGCGCGATGGTCGATCTCCTGACCGATGCAGTCCTGGTTGGAGGGCTCGACTTCTGGAGCTACGACCGGAACTACGCCGTCCCGATCATCAACGAGCCGCGTCTTCGTGATGCGATCGTCGAGCGCTTCCGCCAGCTCGGACGCGAGCTAAGCCCCGATCAACCCTTCCGGGCCCCCCCCGTCGGGAACGATCGCGAGCCGTCGAAGTTTGCGGGCGTGCAGGTCCTCGAGTTCCCTCATTGGTTCGTCTGCCAGAATCAGCGATGCCGCTCGCTCATGCGGCGGGACGGGCTCGAGCTCAAGAGCCATCGCTACATTCACCAGTGTGAGCGGACGACGAAGGCGGAGTGCGTGCCCGTCCGCTTTGTGTCCGCCTGCAAGCGCGGGCACATCGACGAGTTCCACTGGATCGCCTTCGTTCATGCCGCACAATCAAAGGAGCCCGGCAAGGAGCGGTGCGCCGCCCCGTCGCTCACCTTTGAGGAGGGGGCGACAGGCGACTTCAACGACATCCGCATCGTGTGCGCGTGCGGCGCGAACGAGAAGCTCAACGCAACGTACGGGTTGAAGCTCCCGTGCTTCGGGTCGCGACCCTGGCTCGGCCCCGAGGGCAAGGAGGCGTGCTCCGAGAGCATCCGGCTCCTCGTCCGCACGGCGAGCAACTCCTACTTCCCCCAGGTCGTGAGCGCGCTTTCGATTCCGGACCCGTCTGGCGATCTGCAGGAGAAGGTGCGGAGCGTCTGGGACGTCGTGAAGTCGTCGACGAAGGAGCTTTTGCAGGCGTTCCGCCAGATCGACAAGGTGCGCATCGCGCTCAGGGACTTCAGCGACGACGAGGTCCTCCTCGCCGTGTCGGCGATCCACGAGGACAAGCCCATCACGCAGGGCCCCATCCGCACGGCGGAGTTCATCCAGCTCACCTCGGCGAGGCCGGAGGCCAAGGGCGACTTGGCCCCCATCGGAACCGACTTCTTCGCTCGGGAGGTGAGGCCGAAGGACGGTCTACCCGCAGGCGTCGCTCAGCTCGTCGTCGCTTCCAAGCTCCGAGAGGTCGTCGCTCAGATCGGCTTCACCCGCCTCGAGCCCGTGAGCCCCGACCTCCAGGGGGAGTACGACCTCGGCGTGGAGACGGCCGCTCTCGGGCTCACGACGAACTGGCTGCCGGCCTCCGAGTTCCGCGGCGAGGGGGTCTTCATCCGGTTCGACGAGGACGCGGTCCGTGCGTGGGAGGAAAAGCCGGCGGTCCTGAAGCGGGGGAAGCAGCTCCTGGCCGGCTACGAAGCCTGGTGCGGGACGCTCGTCGATGCGGAGGCCAGGAAGGCTGCGCCGCCGTTCCCAGGGGTGAGGTTCTACATGCTGCACTCGCTCTCCCACCTGCTCATGTCGGCCATCAGCTTGGAGTGCGGGTACGCAGCGAGCGCCCTCCGAGAGCGTATCTACTGCGGTCCTTCGCATCGCGATCCCACCCCGATGGCGGCGATCCTGCTCTCGACGGGAACCTCCGGGACGGAGGGCACGCTCGGGGGGCTCGTCGAGCAAGGACGGCAGCTCCGAGCTCACCTGCAAGCCGCGTTCGACATGGGCCGCCTCTGCTCGAACGATCCAGTCTGCGCGACCCATTCGCCAGAGAAGGATCAGGCCGAAAGGTTTCTCGAGGGGGCGGCATGCCACGGGTGCCTCTTCATCGCGGAGTGCAGTTGCGAGCGGTTCAATCGCTACCTCGACCGGTCGCTCGTTGTGCCGTCCATCGGGCATCCCGCCGAGCTCGCGTTCTTCTCACAGCGACCATGACAACTTCGGGGGGGCTTACTCGAATCCCGCTGCCGATGCTGGAGCGGCTCCTGTTGGCGATGGAGCGCCGGCGGCTCGAGGCTCCGTTCTCGGAGGCGGATCTCGTCGACACCGGCTTCCACGGGTTCGCCGAGGACGTGGTGACGGCGTTCGCCGGGATCGACTCGGCCGGTGTCGTCGGAGCGCTGCGGATGGTGATCGCGGAGCGTCTCGACCGACCTCCGCCAAGGCTGGATCTGGTTTGGACGGGACCTGAGACGAGAGCAAGCGTCGCACGGAGCACGCGCCTCGTCGTGGAGCGGCTCTTCGAGTCCGCACGGCGGTCGGTCGTCGTTGGCGGGTACGCCTTCGATGCTCCCGAGATTCTCGAGCCCCTGTATCGCGCCATGAAGGAACGGAGCGTCGACGTGACGCTCTTCCTCGACATCGACGGGACGGCGACCACGGCCGCTGGAGCCGAAGCCTTCGCCACGGCCTTCATCGACCGGTTCTTCCGAACCGTCTGGACGTTCGGTTTGCCGAAGCCGGACGTGTACTACGACCCTCGGACTGCGATTCCTGGACCACCGTGGTCGAGCCTGCACGCGAAGTGCATCGTGGTCGACAACGAGCGGTCGCTGATCACCTCGGCGAACTTCACCGACCGGGGGCAGACCCGGAACATCGAGGCGGGGGTGCTCATCGAGGACACCGGCTTCGCGGCGGAGCTGGGGGCCCAGTGGAGGCAGCTCGTGAGCGAGAGCCTGGTCATGAGGTACGAGGGATAGTGAACGGGAGTTATCCGGAAGGATAATGGAGGTTGGAGTAGTGGTCGATGACCGTCTCTTCACCCTCGTGCTCAGAAAATCAATCAGATACCAAGCCGGAGCGAGACGTGATCGGACGAGACGAGATACAGCACGTGGCTGGAGAGCTCGAGGTCCTCCCGACGGACATCGAGCGTGACTACCTGTTCGGCTGGTTCCTGTCCGGCATCTTCCAGGGTCCGTTGGCGAAGAGCTTGGTGCTGAAGGGTGGCAATGCACTGAGGAAGGGGTACTTTCCGAACACCAGGTATTCGTCGGATCTCGACTTCGCGTCGCAAGGAACTCTGTCGGCGGACAGCTTGCGCACCGAGCTGGTTCGAGCAAGTCGGCTCGTCCACGAGCAGACCTCCGTCGACTTCGACGTCGACCGAATGAAGGTTGAGCCGAAGCAACGGGTCGACAAGGACCTGCAAGTACTGGAAGCACGAATCTACTTTCGCGACTTCTACGGGAAGGCTGGGCGGATGGTCATTTCGCTGCGCATGGACATCACGCAGTTCGAACGCTTGCTGTTCGCCCCCGTCGATCGACCGCTCATCCATCCGTACTCGGACGCAGATCGCTGCGCGGGATCGATCCGATGCGTGCGCCTCGAAGAGATCCTCGCGTCGAAGCTGAAGTGCTTGCTCCAGCGGCGGCACGTTGCGGACCTCTACGACTACATCCACTGGCTGCTTTTCGGAGAGGAACGACCGGACGTCGCGACGGTGCTTTCGGCCTTCCTGCACAAGACGATCTACGGGCGCGATCCGGGAGCCGCCTTTGAACTCCTCGTCGGTCTGCCGTTCCAATTTCTCCGGGAAGCGTGGGGGAAGTACGTCGTGGCACCCGCGAAATTCATGGTCAGCTTCGAAGAGGCGCTCGCCAAGTTCGTGGAACACCTACGCCAGCTCTTCGGTGCGCACGCACAGGGCCAGAGCCAGCGCCGCTGGAGACCCACCATCTTCTTCCCGTCCCGCCTGCGGAACGTCATTCTCGAGGCGGGCAGTCGGCAAACCCTGCTGCGCATCCGATACGCCGGCTACGACAGACTCGTCGAGCCCTACTCACTCCGTTACAAAACCCTGAAGGCCGGCGGAGCGTACGAGTACTTCTACGCTTACGATCGCACCGGCGGTCGTAGCGGCGACGTCGGCATCAAGTCGCTGGTTCCAGAGCGCTTCGAGTCCGCCGAACTGACCGAGACGACCTTCGAGCCCAGGTACGAGATCGAGGTGAGGAAAGCCGGTGACGTCTCGCAAGCGAGCGACTTCACCACTCGACGCCACGTGCCGGGCTTCGGCCTCACGCGACGAACGGCCTCCTCCGGACCGCTGTACGTCTTTCGCTGCACCGTGTGTCGCCGTGTGTTCGGGCATCGGACCTTCGAGAGCTCCCTGCGGGCGCACAAGAACGGCCGGGGTTCGGCCTGCTACGGATCGTTCGGCGCCTATGTGAGGACACGATGGTGACCGACCCGGGACACACACTGCCTAAACTCAGGACATGCGGTGTCGAGCTGTCGTCGAAGACGAAATGAGGAGCACTGCGCCATGAGGATACGCGCCGAGCCGTGCAACGCGCCCGCCTGCGCGGCGTACATTCGCGTGAGCAGCCGAACGCAGGACCACGCCACGCAGCGCTCGGCGATCGAGCGCGCCGCGGGCGCCCGGGGTGACGCGGTCATGCGCTGGTACGCTGAGAAGCTGAGCGGCAAGACGATGGCGCGCTCGGAGCTCCAACGGTTGCGCGACGATTCCCGCGCCGGGCTCGTGCGCCGCCTCTACGTCTTCCGACTCGACCGCCTCACGAGAAGTGGCATCCGCGACACGTTCGAGCTTGTCGAACAGCTGCGCGGCTCCGGAGTCGAGATCATCACCGTCGCCGACGGGTTCGACATGAACGGGCCCGCTGCGGAGGTGGTCGTCGCGGTAATGGCGTGGGCCGCCAAGATGGAGCGGATCGCGATCAACGAGCGGATCGCGGCGTCGCGGGAGCGCCTCGCGAGTGAAGGGCGCGCGTGGGGACGCCCGTCGCGCGTTGACCCGGCGATGACCGAACGCGCACGTGCCATGCGCGCAGAAGGCCGATCGGTGCGAGCCATCGCGATGGCGCTGAAGGTTCCGCGGAGCACGATCGGGCGCGCGCTCGCGTCCCAAAAACATGACCCGTCCGAGGACGCAGAAAGCGCGAGCGTCGAGAGGGGTCAGCAGGGGGCGGTCCAGTAGTTCACTTACGGGACGACGCTCGCACGCGGGCTGTACCATGCGCGTTGTCGCATGCATCAAGGAAAGCCTCGTGTCCCCTCTCCCGGGCGGCAGCGGAAGCCGGTCGCAGTAGGAAGTGCAATTCGTCTCCTCGGCGCGGCAGTCGACGAGCTGACCAGTCTCGTGGAGCAGGAGGCCGCGGCGCGCGGAGGCCCGACTGCGGCGGCGCGCACTTGGGCTCACCGAGAGGTTCGCGATGAGCTGCAGTGGCGGCTCAGCCAGTCGCGCAGCGCAGCGCCCGAGACGACCAGCCGTGCGCTACAAACGGTCTTCCGTGTGATGACGCTCGCCCTGAGGGCCGAAGATAGCCACCTCGTCGATACAGAGCGGACGCAATGTGCGGAGGAGTTAGAAAACGCTTGGCGGGCTGCGTTTTCCGCAAAGGCCGACCCGGTCGAGAAGGCGACGTTCTTCGTGGAACAGGTCGAAGCCGCGATCGACGTTTGCTTGCGATGGAACTTGCACGCGGCGGATGATCGGGCACGCATAGAGCGCGGAGAAGCCACGAAGGCTTCCCTCGACGCGGCGCGCGTCGAGACAGCGGTTCAAATAGTAAAACGCCGATACGAAGGGGTCTACCTGGGTCGCCCCTTCCCCGTCGACGCGGCGCGCGTATACATCCTTCTCGCATCTCGTCCATCGAAGGGCGGTCGCGGCAAACGATCGACGCTCACGAAAGGGGACGCCCTGGCAAGTGCACTACACGCCCTGGGCATCCCATTCGAGACAGACACGCTGCAGAGGCTCGTGCGACGGACACGAGCGGTGAGAAAGGGGAGGACAAGATAGTCCGGCGGTTTGCGTGCATCGAGGTCGTATGCAGTTTGCCGCATGCACGACCAGCACAAGCCCCTTGAGAACGCATTCTCTCCCTCCGAACGCATCGCCCTAAGACGGCTCGTCGATACGCACGGCGAGCGTCGTGCGCTCCACCGCCTCCGTGTGAGTCGGTCCTCGCTGTACCGCTGCCTTGCCGGCTTGGCGGTACGGCGGGGCACGATGGCTCTCGTCCGCGCCGCGCTGGCGTGTGGACCGCCAGCGAGCACCCGGAAGACGCGCCCAGCGCGCGCTTCAGCGGATTCGGATGGCGGCCCTCTCGGCGCATCGCCGGGTGCTCACGCCGCATCGGCTGCGCCCGGGGGCTCGATGGCCTCCAACGCGCCGCCCAAAGCGATACCCGATCGAGTTTAGCGCCGAGATGAGAGTGGTCCCTCACGTCGCCGCTGATGGCCAGGGCCTTGGCTGGCGCCTGCCCGGCAGATCCCATTGGGCGCAGGCACATCGCAGCGAGAAGAGGATGAGAAGCGGGTGCGCTACCCAGGATCTCCGCAGAACGGCATCGGACGCACCCGGATGGGCCCCAAACGCCGGGCGACCGGACCCGGAAACGCCCGGTGAGGCGCCCGAGCGCCGGTGGCGCCGACCTGGCAACCGCCTGGCAGCCGCCT
>CALFNG010000061.1 GCA_937902985.1 uncultured Myxococcales bacterium | reverse complement strand
AGCGCACCGCGGCCGGCCCGCTGAGCGGCAGGGGCAACGTCGACGTGAGCGAAGGGAGCTCCGGGGAGACCGGTCGCACGGTCGGCATGCGGAGCGCCGTTGCGGGGAGGGGCGGTGGCTGGCCCGTGCGGCGCGAGGGGACCTCGGGCGAAGTGCTGGCAGGCGGCCGCATCTTCTCGAACTCGGCGAGCTGCGCGGGCAACCGGTGCGCGATGGTCACTTCGTCTTCGGGCTCGGTCGCCAGCGACTTGCGCGACGCCGGCGTGGGCGGCGACGGGATGCTCCGCCGCCGCGCAACCTCGGTGAGCGCAGCCGCCTGGATCGCGGCGCCGATGGCGACGACCTCGTCGGCGTTGACGCGGTCGAGGGGCGTCGCGCCGAAGAACTGCTCGACGCGCCTGCGGACCAGCGGCACCCGGGTCGACCCGCCCACGAGGATCACCTTGTCGAAAGCGCTGACGGGCAGCTTCGCGATGGCGAGCGCCTCCTGGCAGACCTCGAAGGTGCGGTCGACCAGCGGCGCGGCCAGCATCTCGAGCTCGTCGCGCGTCATCGCGAAGTCGAGATCGAGGTGCGCTCCGCCGGGGCCGAACGCGAGCTCGCGGAGCTTGATCTTCGAGCGCTCGGTCGCCGAGAGGTCCAGCTTCACGGCCTCGGCCGACGCGCGCAGGCGCTCGAACGCCTGGGCATCGGTGCGCGGGTCGAACCTCTGCGTCTGCAAGAACGCCTCGGCCATTCGCTCGGCGATGGCCACGTCGATGTCGTCACCTCCGAGGAAGCTGTCGCCCGCAGTGGCCAGGACCTCGAACACGTTGCCCGAGAGATCGAGCAGCGTGCAGTCGAACGTGCCGCCGCCGAAGTCGTAGACGGCGATGCGCTCCTTGGTCGATCGTCCCAGGCCGTACGCGAGGGCCGCGGCGGTGGGCTCGTTGATGATGCGCAAGACGTCGAGGCCCGCGACGCGGCCCGCCACCTTGGTGGCCGCTCGCTGCAGCTCGTTGAAGTTGGCCGGCACGGTGATGACCGCGCGCTCCACGCGCTCGCCCAGCGCTCGCTCGGCGATCTGCTTCGCCCGGGTCAAGACGAACGCGCTGATCTCGGGGAGTGTGTAGTCCTGGCCCCGAACCGTCACGAGCGGCCCGTGGCCGGGGCCTTCTTTCAGCTCGAAGGCGAACCGGTGGCGCGCGCGGTCGATGTCCTGGCTCGACCAGGCGCGGCCGATGAGCCGCTTGACGCTCGCGATCGTGTTCTTCGCGTCGACGACGCGGCGCTCCTTGGCGTTGTAGCCGACCAGCACTTCGCCGCTCGGATGGAACGACACGACGCTGGGCAAGAGCCGCCGGCCCTGGTCGTCGGCCAGCACGTGGACACGCCCGCCTCGGACACATGCCACGACGGTGTTGGTGGTCCCGAGGTCGATGCCGACGACCGCCATCGCCGATTGATTTAGCATGAGTCGGCCGTTCGTGAGGACTAGAGGTCGTTGCCTACGGTCTCGTCAGGCCGGCGATCACCTCGCGAAACCAGCGGCGCACGGTGGCGGGGAAGGGCCACATCCAGCCGTAGTCGGGCCCCGTGTACCGCCGCACGATCTCCCCTTCGAGGCCGCGCGCGGCCTCGAGGCCGTAGACCTCCGCCGTGGCGACGATGGTCTCGACGTAGGCCTCCCACTCGATGCGGGCGCGGCCCCACGCGAGCCCGAGGGGAAAGATCGGGAGCAAATACACGAAGGCCATCACGACGTCCCCCATCTGGCGCCGCTGTCGCAGGTGTACGCGCTCGTGCCGGAGCAAGACGTACCGCGCGCGGTCGTCCATCGTGTCCCACACGTCCGGGACATAGAGTTTGCCGAAGAGGACCGTATGGTACCGCGTCATGTAGTGGCGCTGGCCTCCGAGCGTGACGACCGCGAGGACGCGGCCGATCGCTCGCTGGAGGGCGCTGCCACGTTTCGGGAGGACCTCGAACCGTGGAAACTCCCGCCGGATGGCCTCGAGCAAGCGCTCGTGCAACGGGCCCTCGGCAACGCCCTCGTCGGGGACGGGGGCGGGGGCGCGCGCGCGGTCGATCGGTTCCGTCATGGCGCGCGGGGTACGGGGGCGATAGCGAGAGCGTAGGCGTCGCGCGGCGAGGCGCCAGCTCGCCCGGCGGTATAAGCTCCGCGAGCGAATGAGCGAGCCGCCGCGTAGGTCGACGAGACCCACTCCCCTGGCGTCGCCCCTCGCGTCGTCGCTCGCGCCGTCGGCGCCGGCTCGCGGCTCGTCGCACCCGCCGCCCAGCGAATACGAGTTCTCCGAGAACCACAAAGAGGCGCTCGCGGCGCTCGCCGCCTCGACGAGCTTCGTCGGGGTCTGCGTGATGCTGCTCGGGCTCATGTCGGGCGTCTTCGCCCTGGGCGCGGGGTACGGCGGCTTCCTCGCGGTGGCGGTCGGGCTCGTCGCGGGCTCCGCAGTGTGCCTGCCGCTCGGCTGGTGGACCACGGCCGCCGGCCGCTCGCTCTCGGCGCTGGTGCGTACGCGCGGCCGCGACGTCGCGCACCTCATGGACGCGGTCGTTCAGCTCCGGCGCCTCTTCGGCTTCGCACGCGTGTTCATCATCCTCTACGCGCTCGCCGCAATGGCGGCGGGCGGCGTGTTCGTCTGGTGCAACTTCCTGAGCGACAAGGGGGGGCGGTGCTTCGCCGGTTGGGGATGACGGTGACCGGCGGCCCGGTGCCCCGCCCTTACGCGGTCGTCGCGACCTGCTGCCTCTCGCTCTTCATGGTCTCGATGGACGTGACGATCGTGAACGTCGCGCTTCCTGCGCGCTGACCGAGTCGAGAGCGCCGCTCGTCACTCGTGAGGTGTTCTTTTACAGTGACGCCGCGCCTTCGCGAGCGTCCCGCGCCTTCGCGAGCGTTCGGGGAGGCGGGAATCGCCCAGGGCCACCTTGCCGCATGCTCCACGCGCGTGACAAAGAAGACGAGCAATCGTGACCGAGGGCGACCGCATGATGGCGAGAACGACGGCGAACGGGTCGGAGAACAAGCCCTTCCACACCTTGCCCGTGTCGATGCTCCGGCAGCTGATCGAGCTCGTCGAACGTTGGCATGTGCCGGCCGACGAGCTCCTCGCGGGCACGAGCCTCAACGCGGAGTCGCTCGAAGATCCCTTGGGGCGACTCTCGGCCGACATGATGAACGAGCTCTTGCAGCGCGCGCGTGAGCTCACCAGCGAACCGGGCCTCGGATACTACCTCGGCCTCCAGAAGCGCGCCTCGGTCTACGGGTACCTCGGGTTCGCGGTCACGAGCGCGTCGTCGCTCGGAGAGGCGCTCGCGCTCGCGCTCCGCTTCGCGCCGATGTTCTCCACGGCGTTGTCCCTCGAGCTGCGGGTCGAGGGCTCCGTGGCGTCGCTCCACGTGCACGAGCAGACCGACTTCGGGCCCGCGCGCGACATCGTGCTCATCAGCCTCATCGTCGGTCTTCACGCGATCGGATCCACCCTCACCGGTCGCCGAGACGGCGACGTGATCGCCGAGCTCGCCATTCCGGAGCCCGACTACCCGGCGAACATGTCGCCGCTCCTTCCGAAGTTGCGATTCGGGCAGCCGGCCCATCGGCTGGTGTTCGATGCGGCTCGTCTCGACTTGCCGGTGGTGACGGCCGACCGAACGGCCCTCAGCCTGGCGCAGACCCTCTGCGAGCGCGCGCTCGAGGAGCTGGGCTTCGACACGGAGCTCGTGGACCGGGTTCGGCGGCTCGTCGCCGGCGAAGGCGCCGGCTTTCGTTCGCTCGAAGAGATGGCCAAGCTCCTCCACATGTCGCCTCGCACGCTGAAGCGAAGGCTCGCGGCAGGCGGCGTCTCGTTCTCGGCGCTCGTCGATCAAGAGCGGCGCGAGCAGGCGCTGGTCCTTCTTCGCCAGCCCCGCCTGTCGATCGACGACGTCGCGGAGCGCCTCGACTACTCCACGGCGTCCACGTTCGTTCGCGCGTTTCACCGCTGGATGGGCACGACCCCGGCCGCTTATCGCCGGATCAACTACCGCGGAGCGACGTACACCCGGTAGACGAGGGTCGCGTCGCCGTCGCCGAAGCGGGCGATGCGCACGGTTCGGAGCTTGTCGGCGACGCAATCGGCGGTGGGCGTCCCCGCGAACGGTGAGCCCACGTCGACGTGGGTCACCGAGCCGTCGCCAGCGAAGGTGATCGTCGTCGAGGCCTTTCCCCAGACCTTGCCGCGCCGGCACTTGGCGACTTCGCGCCACCTGCCGTCGAGAGCCCGCACTGCCGTCGTGCTGGGGAAGGGGGGGCCGGACGTCACCGGCGGCGGCGCGGTCTCGGGCGGGATCGGGGTCGAATTGACGACCGCGGGCGCCGTCGTCGCAGGGGTTGCGGTCACGGCTGCCGTTGCGTTTGCGGTCGGGGGAACGATCGCCGGGGAGGCCGGCGAGCGTGAGAGTGCCGTCGCGGAGGGGGTCGGCTCGCTCGGCTTACCCGAGCGTCGAAGGGGCGCCGCGACCACGAGGAGGAAGATCGCGGCTACCGCGCTCCAGAAGAGGACCCCCGCGACCGGGAGCGCGACGGCGACGGCCCTCGGCGATCGCAGGTGCTCGATGAGGTCGAGGAGGCCGTCCCGGCGGCGGAGGGGCAGGGGCCACGGCTCGATGGGACCGCTCCCCGACGGCGCGTCGGGAGGGGGATCGCCCGAGGACACCGGCGCGAGAGGAGGTGTCAGCGGCGCCGCCGGTGGCGACGACGCCGGCGGAGGCACCGACGCGTCGGCGGGCGACGGCATGGCGGGCGGAAGCGACGGCGCCGGTGACGCGGGGGCGGCCTGTCGTTCGAAGGCCATGGGCCGGGTCGCCACCGAAGGCACGGAGGAAAGGCGGCTCGGGCTGACCACCGCGGGGACGGACGTGACCATCGAGGAAGGGACAGGTGCGGCGCCGCTCACGACGGGCGCGCTCAGACCGACGAGCGTCGCGGAGCGCACCCGTGCGGGCGCGGGCGTGCGCAGCGGCAGCGAGGGCAACGCGAGCGGCGCGCGCGACGGGAAGGCGTTGGGAGGCTGCGTTACCCGGGGAGGCGCGGCGGACATCGCGCGCGGAGGTGCGGAGATCGAGCCCGGCGGCGCGGGAAACATCGAGCGCGGGGGCGCGGCGGACATCGAGCGCGGCACCAGCGTCCTCACCGTGTTGCGCACGTCCTTCCAGAGCTCGGCGGCCGTCTTCTGGCGCCGCTCCGGAGCCCGCGCGACGGCGCGCGCCAGAGCGCGATCGACGTGTGACGGCAGCTTGAGCCCGTGAGCCTGCGGCGTCGGTCGTCGCTGCTCGTCGAGCGCGTGCTCCACGATGGCCCCGGAGTCGGCCTCGCCCATGACCAGCCGATCCGACAACATCTCCATCATCACGAGCGCGAGCGCGTAGACGTCGGTCCATGGTCCGAGGTTGCCCGCAGTGCGATCGAGCTGCTCCGGCGCCGCGTACGCGGGGAACAGCAGCCGGAGCCCGGCGGTCGGGCGGGCCTTCGAAGGGATGCCCGAGGCGAACGCGTTCATCGTGCTCGCGACGCCGAAGTCGAGCACCTTGAGCGCAGGCGCGGACGAACCCGAGCGCGCGATCAAGAAGAGGTTGCTCGGATTGACCGACAGGTGCGTCTCGCCCTGCGCGTGGGCGTATGCGAGCCCGTCGAACGCCGTCTCCAGCAGCGACAGCACTTCTTCGAGGGGCCGACCGGTCTGCCTTTCCTGGCGGCGTCGAGCGAGATCCGAGCGGAGCGACTCGCCCTCGTACCATTCGCGAACCAGATAGGGGACGACGACTCCCGACCGCGGCACGAGCGTCGAACCGCTGGCGATCGTCTGTGCGATGTGAAGGTTGCCGCGCGCGAGGCGGTAGTGAACGCGGCTCGCCTCCTTGAAGCCGTCTACGAGCGGTCGCGCGAGCGCGGGGTCCAGGGTCTCGGGGAGGTTCAGGCACTTGATCGCCACGGCCGCGTCGACGCCGAGATGGTGACCCTTGTAGACGACGCTGAGATCCCCCTCGCCCGCGAAGGCGTCCACCCGGAACTGTCCGTCGAGTACGTCACCCACGAGGTCGAACGGATCCCGGTCCATGCCTAGCCTTCCATTTTGCCGCAGGCGGCCTCACGAGTCACCGGTCGCACGGCCGCGCGGTGACGTCTCTGCTCAGAACGCCTGACAGCGCCGACAGGGCACCTACAGCCCGCCGGGGCGTGCGACGCGCCGGTCAAACGTCGCACCAACGTCACAAAGGCTCCCCCGACCCGAAGCTAGGGTCGGGGCCGCTACCCGGAGACGCCATGGAACCGTCCCAATCGTCGCAATCGCCACGCCTGATCAACCGCGAGCTCTCGTGGCTCGAGTTCAATCAACGCGTTCTCGAGGAGGCCCGCGATCCGTCGGTGCTGCTGCTCGAGCGGGTGAAGTTCCTCGCCATCGTGAGCTCGAACCTCGACGAGTTCTTCATGGTGCGCGTGGCCGGGCTCAAGCGCCAGCTCGCGGCCGGAGAGACCAGCGGAGGGCCGGACGGGCTGACCCCCTCCGAGACGCTCGCGGCCGTGTCGCGCCGCGCGCACGAGCTCTCGACGGCGCAGCATCGTTGCTGGATCGAAGAGCTCCAGCCCGCCCTCGAGCACGAGGGCGTCGTCATCGTCTCGCCCGGAGATGCGACCGCCGCCGAGCGCGAGCACCTCGCGCAGTACGTGCGCCGCACGCTCTTGCCCGTGCTCACGCCGCTGGCCATCGACCCCGGACATCCGTTCCCGTACCTCGCCAACGGGTCGCTCTGCCTCGTGGCCTCGATCCGTTCGTCGACGCCGTCGCCGTTGCCCCCGACACGGCTCGTGGTGGTCCACCTGCCCACCGGGGTCGTTCCGCGATTCGTGCCGCTTCCCCCGCTGGCGAGCGATTCGGGGACGCATCGCTTCATGCGCCTCGAGGACGTCGTCAGCCTCGAGCTGCCGTGGCTCTATCACGGCTACGACATCGACTCGTGCCACGCCATCCGGGTCACGCGCGACGCCGAGATCACCGTCGAGAGCGTGCAGGGTGAAGACCTCTTGACGGCGGTCGAGTCGAGCTTGCGCGACCGCCGCATGGGCGACGCGGTGCGCCTGCAGTACGACGCCGATCTGCCGCAGCACGTGCTCTCGCTGCTGGTCGAGAGCCTCGAGCTCGGCGGAGACGACCTCTACCCCGGAGCCGGCTTCACGGCCTTCGCCGATCTCTTCCAGCTTTACGGAGCCGTCGACGCGCCGCTCCTCAAGGACGCGCCCAAGACGCCGCGGCCGGTGCCCGCGTTCGAAGCCGCGCCCGACGTGTGGAGCGCGATCCGCGCCGGGGACGTGCTCGTTCAGCACCCGTACCAATCGTTCGACGCCGTGACGCGGTTCGTCGAGGAGGCCGCGGTCGACCCGAAGGTCCTCGCCATCAAGATGACGCTCTATCGCGTCAACGCGACGTCTCCCATCGCCCTCGCGCTCACGAAGGCCGCGGAGCACGGGAAGGAGGTCGCGGTGCTCGTGGAGCTCAAAGCGCGGTTCGACGAAGCCGCCAACATTCGCTGGGCGCGTGCGCTCGAAGCGGTGGGCGCGCACGTCGTTTACGGCTTGCCGAACTACAAGACGCACTGCAAGGCGTGCCTCGTGGTTCGCCAGGAGGCCGATGGCGTGCGTCGCTACTGCCACCTCGGCACCGGCAACTACAACGCGAAGACCGCCGCGCTCTACACGGATTTCGGCCTCTTCACGTGCCGGCAGTCGTTCGGAGAAGACCTGACCGAGGTCTTCAATCTCCTCACCGGCTACATGCGACCTCGCCCGATGCATCACCTGCTCATGGCACCCACGGGCTTGCGGTCGGCGCTCGTCGACCGCATCCGCCGCGAGGCCGATCACGCGCGCGCCGGGCGGGCGGCGAGGGTCGTCCTCAAGTTGAACAGCCTCGTCGACCCCGCGCTCATCGAAGAGCTCTACGCCGCCAGTCGGGCAGGGGTTGATGTCGCCCTCATCGTGCGCGGGATCTGTTGCTTGCGGCCGAGCGTGCCTGGCCTCTCCGAGCGGATCGTCGCCCGGTCGATCGTCGATCGGTACCTCGAGCACGCCCGCGTCTACTCGTTCGACAACGGGGGAGAGCCGGAGATCTTCCTGGCTTCGGCCGACTGGATGCCGCGAAACCTCGATCATCGCATCGAGCTCGCGTTTCCGATCGTCGACCCTGCGCTCAAGCAAGTGGTGCTCGAGTTCCTTTGCGTGCAACTGGCGGACACGGTGAAGGCGCGACAGTTCGACGCCGACGGTCGCTCCGCGCGGCTCGTGCCCGCAGGGAGGCATCCGATCCGCGCCCAGGAGAAGGCCTACGAGCTCCTGGTGCTGCCGGAGGTCGTCGCCAGAGAGGCCCCGGTCGCGCCGGAGGTCAAACCGAGGGCGGCGTTCGCGCACGAACATTCGGCGCCCCGCGCGGGCCACCACGCTACGCCGTAGCGGGCGACGGCCCCGCGCGGGGCCGCCGGGATCAGTTGTCGTGGGGGTGATTGCGCGCGTATTCGATGCCCTCCTGCGTGTCCTTGATGGCGGCGTCGGTGTGTGCGAGCGCGGCGGCGCGCCAGCGGCTCGTCCGAAAAACTCAGAGGCCGAGGACGTCGCCCTCGGCTACACCTCGTCCCATCGCCCACTCGAGTCCACGCATCGCGCGCTTGCCTTCGGGCTGCACTCTGACGAGCTCCACGGTGCCGGCGCCGCAGGCGACGAGCACGCGCGACTTGTCGACGAGGACCACGTGGCCCGCGTCGGGCGCGCCGCTCGCTTCGTCGCTCGCCTCGCCTGCGCCCGAAGCGACGACGCGGGTGGCCTGGATCTTCACGGGTCGCCCGCGCGCCGTGGTGACCGCGCCCGGCCACGGGTTCATTCCGCGCACGTGATCGTGCACGCGCTGCGCAGGCGCCGCCCAGTCGATGCGTCCGTCGTCCTTCCGGAGAATCGGAGCGAGCGTCGCCATCGCGTCGTCTTGCGGCTCGAGGGTGAAGTCGCCGGCGACGTACTTCGGGAGCCACTCGGTCACCGTGGCAGCGCCGAGCCGCGCGACGCGTTCGCCGAGCTCTCCCGCGGTCTCGTCGGGGCCGACGGGGGTCGTCACGCGCGCGAACGTCGGACCGGTGTCCATGCCTTCGTCGAGCTTCATCAAGGTGACGCCAGTGTCGGTCTCGCCGCGGACGACGGCCCACGTGATCGGCGCCGCGCCGCGGTACTTCGGCAAGAGCGACGCGTGCACGTTGACGCAACCGAGTCGCGGTCCGTCGAGGACGTCGCGGCGAAGAATGCGTCCGTAAGCGACGACGAGCGCCACGTCGGCCTGCTGCTCGCGCACCCACGCGGCAAACTCGCCGGTCTTCATCTTCGTGGGTTGCGCGACCGTCAATCCGAGCTCAAGGGCTCGAACCTTCACCGCGGGCGCCGTGAGCGTCAGACCGCGCCCGGCGGGTCGATCGGGCTGACAGATGACCCCGACGACCTCGGCGAGCGCGTTGAGCGCGTCGAGCGAAGGGACCGCGAAAGCCGGGGAGCCGAAGAAGATCGCGCGAAATGGCTTCGAGCGCGCGGCCGTGTTCACGGCGAGCTCAGAGATTCCCCACGTCGACCAGGACCCGCGGCTGACTGAGCTCGTGGTCGTTCTCTTCGGACACTCCGACGAGGGGCGTGATCACGCGGAGCGCGTACTTTCCCTTCGGCAGCGGCGCGCCGGGCTCGTGAGGGTAGCCGCGGCCCGGCACTGCGCCTTTCGCCTTGTCCTTCGAGACCCACTTGAATTTCACAGCGGTCCACGAGGCGTTCAGTGTCGCGGTGCCGTTGGGGGCGAGCGTCACGCGCGCGATGGCCTTGTCGGGCTCGGGGGCGTTCTGCACCTCGGGGGGAAGCGCCGGCGCTTCGCCCGCGGGCTTGTCGGCGCGAGCCCCCTTGAGCGTGTAGACCTCGAAGTCGAACCGGGCCTCCGGATCGAGGGCGAAATCGAGGGGAAGGGCGGTCTTGCCCTTGTTGTGGAACGTCACGGTGACTTTGGCCGTCGCCCCGGGAGCGACCTTCGGCGAATCGGTCGTGACCTTGACCTCGAGCTGGCCCTTCAGGTCCTTCTGCGGCTCGTCGGGCTTGGCGTTCGCGACTTCGCACGACGATTGCGAGAGCACCGCGAGGAGGTCGGGGATGGTCGCACCGCTGCACGACATGGCCTTCTTGGTCGTGTCGTCCTTCACGGTTGCCGAGCCTGCCGGCTCCGGCGCCGAGAGCATCGGGCGATCCGGTGGGATCGAGTCGCCCCCGTCTCCGTCTCTGGCGTTCTCGCCCGTGGGGTCGTCAGGCGGCAACGTCTTGGCACACGCGGCTACCGCCGCGATGGCCGCCGCCAGCAGAGTTGCCGTCGAACCCAACTTCCCGAGGCCACGAGGCACGTTCCGTCGCAGGGCGAAGATCATTTGCGCGCGAGGTTATCACCGCCCGCCATCGGGCAAACATCCTTCCCATTCCCTGGTCGAGCTCGAATCGACCGCGCAGGAAACTTCCGCTCGTGTCACATCGCTGCAGCGGTCTTCGACAGCACGAAACGACGGTTCGGCTCGCTTGAGGCCGCGCTCGACATCGCGCACCGCCGCCAGTTGGGCGGGCGACATCTTCCCCGCGCCCGGCGCCTCGCGAGCGGCGAGATCGACGTAGTGGTCGGTCATCGCGCGGCAGTCGTCTGGCGACGCATGCCGCCGGCATGCGACCGCGAAGCCAGCGAGACCTGCGAGGCCGACGAGCCCGACAAGGCGCGCGAACACCTCGTGACCCGTTCGAGGGCCGTTCATCGCTTCGGGATCGGATAGAACGGCGCGACGGCGAGGGCGAGCTGCAACGCCAGCATGCGGTTGCCGCGAAGAGTGACGTCGCCGTCGACGAGGGCGTCTTCGGGCGCGAGCTCGCCGGCCAGCATGCGCTCTACGGTCTCGAGGCCCGCCTCGACGACGACCTCGGCCTCGTCGGGATCGATGCGACGGCGCGCGGCGTCGCCGAAGCCGAGTACGATCGCCGTCCGTTCGCCGTCGGCGTCGCGCAGCGCGAGCTCGATGCGTCCGTGGGCCATGGCCACGCGCTTCACGAGGCGCGGATCGCTCAAGACCGACGCGCCCGCCGGGGTCGCGAATTTCGGGAGGAACCGTTGCTCGCCCGCGGCATCTTCGAGGAATCGCTCGACGGCCCGAGCTGTCGTGTAGAGCCACAACGTCGGCCGCGGCGCTTCGCCTTCGACGACGCGCATCTCGCGGCCGCGGATGTGCACCGTCCAGCTCCCCGCGTCGTCGATGCGAACGACCACGGAAAAGGCGTCGGCCGGAGCATCGTCTCCGACGTGCTGCGCATGGATCGCCGGGTAGACCGTCTCGACGAGGGATTTGACCGTCGTGCCGGGGGGAATGTCGAAGGCAATCACCTCCGGCAACGTAGTCGTCTACACTGCTTGACCGCCATGGCTCGCACGATGAATTTCAACCCCGGCCCCGGGGCGCTTCCGCTGCCCGCTCTCGAGCGGGCGCGCGCCGAGTTCCTCGATTTCGCGGGCACGGGCATGTCCGTGATGGAGCACTCGCACCGCAACAAGGTGTACGAGGCCGTGCACGACGAGGCCCTCGGCCTGGTTCGCGAGCTCCTCGGCGTTCCGGCCGGCTACGACGTGGTCTTCCTTCAGGGCGGCGCGTCGATGCAGTTCGCGCTCCTCCCCATGAGCTTCTTGCCGCCCGGCGGCTCGGCGGACCACATCGTCCTCGGCGCCTGGACCGAGAAGGCGCACGCGGAGGCGGCCGCCTGGGCCGGCGTCGCGGGGGCGCTCGCGCGAATCGCCGCGTCGACCCGCGAGGGCGGCTACACGCGCGTACCGCGCCCCGACGAAGCGTCCCTCGACGACGCCGCGGCGTACGTTCACTACGCGAGCAATGAGACCATCCACGGCGTGCAGTACCGCGAGCTGCCGACCTTCGGGCGGGCTGCCCAGGTCTGCGACATGTCGAGCGACATCTTTTCGCGCAAGCTCGACGTCTCGGCGTTCTCCCTCATCTACGCGGGCGCCCAGAAGAACATCGGGCCGAGCGGCGTGACCGTGGTCATCGCGCGCCATGATTTCGTCGAGAAGGGTCGCCGGGACCTGCCGAAGATCCTCCAGTACCGCGCGCACGTCGGGGCCAACTCGCTCCTCAACACGGCGCCGACCTTCGGTATCTACATCGTTCGCAACGTGCTCGACTGGTTGAAGGGGCTCGGCGGGCTCGACGCCATCGAGAGGCAGAACGACGCGAAGGCCGCCGCGCTCTACGCGGTGATCGACGCGCACCCCGCCCTCTATCGCTGCCCGGTGGAGCCTGGTAGCCGGTCGCGCATGAACGCGGTGTTCCGGTTGCCGAGCGAAGGCCTCGAGAAGGCGTTCCTGGCCGAGGCGACTCGAAACGGGATGGTCGGTCTCAAAGGCCACCGGGTCATCGGTGGCATTCGTGTGTCGCTTTACAATGCGGTCGAACCCGCCTGGGTCGAAGCCCTGGCTTCCTTCATGAAAGACTTCGCGCGGCGTAGCGGCTGAACCATTCGTGGCTAAAATGAGGCAATGTGGCGAATGCGCACAATGAACGGTAACGCTCAGTGTGTGAAATGCCGTGCGCGGGGGACTCGCGGCCGCTTGACACCGGAGCCGTCGCTCGGCACGCTCGCTGCTGGCGTGGTAGCGGAATGGTTCTAAAGAAGGGGGGGCCGACTCCGCTCTCGGGGATGCGCGAGCGTGTAGCGCGAATCCTCGTGATCGACGACGAGGCGAAGGTCGCAAAGTCGCTACAGCTCGTCCTGGCGCACGAGTTCGACGTGAGCCGGACCACCGAGCCCGAGCGAGCCCTCGAGTGGCTCCAGGGAGGCGAGTCGTTCGACGTCATCCTTTGCGACGTGATGATGCCCGGCGTCAACGGCGTGGAGCTGCGCAATCGCGTCGCCGAGTTCTCGCCCGACCAGGCGGCCCGGATCGTCTTCATCACGGGCGGCCTGCTCGTGCCGGAGGTGCGCAAGCTCCTCGACAGCGTGCCAAACACCTGCCTGGAGAAGCCCCTCGACCTCGATGGCCTTCGGGAGCTCATCAGGCGCCGCGTGCGGGCCGCTTGGCACGAGGCGGGCGGTGCGATATGAGCGGGTCACCATCATGCGAGGCTTTCTCACGCCGGCCGTCCGTTCTCAGGCCTCCGACCTGCAGCGTACCTTCCAGAGCCTGTCGCGGCATCGCCGCACCAAGCTCGCGCGCGCCGCGCATACGACGCTGGTGAAGGCCGACCAGTGGGGCCGCGGCGGCGCCGCCCCGTCCGAGGTCGCGCATGCCCTCGAGAGTGGCCTGAAGGCCCTCTCCGCCAAGAAGAAGTAAGCGCTCTCGCGGCGGTCCCTTCTCGCGGGGGCTTGCCTCTAGCCTTGTCTAGCCTCGTCTAGCGTCGGATCGCCATGTCGCAGTTCGCCTTGGGGGTGAAGGTCATCGACGTGGCCCCGAGATCGCGGGAATCGAAGGCCAGCAGCGCGCTCGCGGAGACGTTGCCGCTCAGGCTCGTGAGGCCGGCGCTCTCGGCCAGCTTTCGGAGATGGTACGCGAAATCGAGCGGCTGACCGGGGCCGAGCGTCGCATCGAAGGCGGCGCAGGGCACAGGCCCCGCGCTCCAGCCGGCGTCGACGCGAAAGCCGTCGGCGTACGTCTTCAGCGTCCCGCGAACGGCCCCGACAAGCGGGCCAACGGCGACGCGGCCCTCCCGGATGTCGATCACGCCGCCGTGGCCCGCAGCGGTGACGTCCCACGAGACGTCGATCGGCTGCGGGATGCCGTCGACGGTGATGCCGTACACGCCTCCCTTGGCGCTTGCGATCGCCTTCGCCGTCCCCTGCGCGCCGAAGGGCGCCCAGTTGAGCGTCGATTCGATCTGTGGATCCCCGTGCAGACCGAGGAGCGCCGGCGGGACGCCGAGGCGCGCCATCGGAGAGCGGGGGATCGAGACGTCGGCCGACGTGACCGCCTGGTCGTTGCCGACGACGAGCACCGTGCACGCTTCGGGAACGGCGGGATCGAGCGCGACGCGAGCCCTCGACGTGCCGGGCTCGTGATCGAGATCGACGCGCCAAGGACCGAGCGCGCCGCCCGGAACGCCGAGGGTCACGTTGCTGGAGGTCGCGTGCATCGTGGGCTCGCGTCCGCTCCACGCGACGTCGAGGTGGAGGCCCGCGGCCTCGAAGGTGGCTTGCTCGGCGAAGGCGCCTTTCCAGACGATGCGCGAACCGTCGAGCACGAGCGACGCCGGCGCCCACGCGCCGCCCTGGCCGCCCTGGTCGCTCGCGCGCCAGCGGTCGAGCGCCGCGCCGATGCCGCTCCACCGCCCGCTGACCGCGATCTCCATGCCGCTCGCGGTCAGCTTTTCCGGCTTGAGGCCGCGGGTCTCGACGCTCACCTCGAGCGCTTCGATGCTCGCGTCGGGGACGGCGACCAGGGTCGCCTTCACGCCTCGAAGCACGAACCCCGACGCGTCGATCGCCACGTCGTCGATGGCGAGCACGATCCCGTGGGAAGCTGCCTGCGCGATGCAGGTCCGCCGAACGTAGCGGGGGAGGATCACCTCGAAGGCGACGACGCCCGCGAGCACCGGGAGCCCGACCGCGAGCGCAACGAGCGCGGCCCGACGCCGCACCAGCGCCGCGAGCGGCTCGCGGTCCGCGACCGCCGCCTCGACCGACGGTCCGGGCATGGCCGACGGCAAGTCGAGCTGGAGGGCCGCGCGCTTGGCGCGCTCCTCGAAGGGGAATTCGGGATCCACGCCCGGAGCCTCACCGTGTCCAGGTCGAGCCGAGGCGGCGGCGGAGCGCGGTGGCCTCCGGGGTCAGCGCGAAGCGCACGAGATCGCCGGTCAGCGGATGGCCGAGGAGAGTGCCCAGCGCCCGCGTCCCCGGCGATTCGGTCGCTGCGTGCAGCGCGGTGTCGAGCGGGCGCATCTCTTCGAGCAGAGCAAGGAGGTCCCCGCCGACGAGGAACGCCGCGCGGAGCTCGGCGCGCGTGAGGGCCTGAACGAAGTCGTCGGCCGGCGGGGGCTTGGCGTTCGCCGTGGAGAGATGCGGCGCGAGGTCCTCGAGGAGCCGCCGCTGGCGACGAGAGAGCGCGCGCGCGAGGGCCGCTTCGTTCTGGGCCAGGAGGCCAGCGTCGGCGCGGCCGTAGCCCTTGACGACCTGACGGGCGGCGGCCACGAGCAGCGCCTCGACCTGCACCGGAGACATTTCTTCGAGCCAGGGGACGCCGTAGGCCACACGCGCGGCCGCGCGGGCCAGGGCGGCGAGCTGCACGGGCTCGGTCTGCTTGACGAACGACGGCGGAATCACGATCCACGGCTCGTCCTGGGCGAGCACCCGCACGCGCAGCGCTCCCGGCGCGATGGCGAGCTCGAGGTCGGCGATGCCGAGCTGTCGGAGGACGCGATCGAGGATGACGCGCGTCGGGTGACCACCTCGCGACGTCAGGCGCTCGCGCGACCCGATCCCGAGCGCACCGAGATCGGCTCGGAGCATCTTTCCTTCGACGCCGGAGATGGCCGCCGCCACTTCGAGCAGCACGTGGCGTCCTTCGACGGGCAGGACGTGGGTCACCAGCGCGGCCCGGTCAAGGGTGCCGTGCTGGGCCTCGATCGGGCGCGGGCGTCGCTTGTGCAACCAGGCCGTGCGCGTCTCGTCGAGATCGCCCGTGAGCGCGCGGAGCTCGGTGACCACTCCGGCGTCGTCGTTCCGGCCCTCGGCGATGAGGGTCCGTTCGAGCAAGGCGAGGCCCGCGGCCGGATCGGCGATCGACATCAGCGGCTCGGCGACCGGAACGATCATCCCGAGCAAGGTCCGCGTCGCCTCGTCGTTCGCCTTCATCTGCGCGTAGGCGCCGGCGAGCTCGAAGCGTGTCTCGTAGAGGTTCGGGGCCATGGCGGCCGCGCGCTGCAGGTGCGTCACGCCGTCGCGCAAGCGCGACAGCGCGTGCACCTCGAGCTGCCCGAGCGTGGCGAGCCAGCGAGCGTCGGTCCGGCCCTTCTTGTCTCCCGCCTGGATGACGGAGGCGAGCGCGCGAGCGTATCCAGCCTGGTCTACCCCGTCGGCCCGCCGGAAGAGCGAGGTGAGCTTCGCGAACGCCCGCGCGTTCGACGGCGCGGCGACCACGGCCTCGATGAGCGCGCGCTCGGCGCCCTTCGCGTTGCCGAGACGGATCTCGACCTCGGCGAGCTCGAGGAGCAGGCTCGCTTTCGCATCAGGGTCGCGCTCGGCCTCGGCCAGGCGGCCCAGCCACACCGCCATCTCTCCGCGGCGCGCGCGGATCTCCGCCTCGCCTTCGGGCATCGGCTCGGCCGCCACGCGACGGAGCAGCGCCCGGAGCGCGCGTACGTTCGACGGATCCAGCGCGAGCGCGGCTCGGAGCGCGCGATCGACCTCTTCGGGCTCCCCCAGCACCTTCTCGTGGATGCTCGCCAGCGCGAAGAACGCCGTGAGCTTGGGCCCGACCTCGCGGCTGGTCGAGACGACCGCTTCGAGCGCGTCGACGGCTTCGGGCCACACGCGCTGCGCGATGCACAGCTCGGCCAGCGTGAGGAGCGAAGGGACGTGCTGCGGCGCCACGGCGCGCACGTGGCGCATCGCATCGATGGCGACCGCCAGGTCGTGGAGCTCGTCGCGCGCGACGCGCGCGATTTCCGAGCCGAGTAGGACGACCGCGTCCGGCGACCGGGCGTCGGCAATCGCGTCGCGGAAGGCGCTCACGAGGCGCTCTCCCTGACGGTCTTCGAGCAGCAATGTCGCAAGCCGTCCCGCTGCGGCGATCGAGTCGGGGTCGGATTGCAGGGCCCGCTCGAGCAACGAGGCCGCCCGCGTCCGACGCTCGCCGCTCGGCCCGAGGCGCGAATCGCCGCCCGGTCGGATGAGGCCCTCGGCTGCGTCGACGAGGTAGCGCGCGCGGAGGCGAGGCTCGGCGGCGAGCTCGGCGAGCGCCGTGGAGGCCGCGATGGAGCCCTCGACGTCGTCGAGCGGTCGCGCGAGGCGCGCGACGCCCGTCGCCGCCGCCGGCGAGAACTCGTCGATCCGGAGGGCGTCGCGGTACCGCTCGAGGGCCTCGCGCGCGAGCTCTTCGCCGGCGGGGGTATCGGGCTGGTCGTTTGCCGCCGCCTCGAGCAGAAGGCCGAGCCGCAGCTGGAGCGCCAGGCGCGTGTCTTCGTCGGACGCGAAGGCGATGAGGACGCGGAGCGCTCCGAAGACGCTCTTGCGCGCGCGCGGGTCGCCCTGCGTCGCGTTCGGAAGATCGCGCCGGAGGAGCGCCTCGAGCGCCGACGGATCGCTGGGGTCGAGCTCCAGGATCTGCTCGTAGGTGCCGCCGGGATCGCTCGCCGGGAGCTTCCACTCCTGGAGGAAGGTGAGGTTCCAGAGCGCGCCCAGGCGGGCGCGGGGATCCCTGAGCTCGTCGCCCTCGACGCCGAGCACGCGCGCCAGCGGCGCGGGATCGCCCGAGCGCCTCCGGATCGCCTCGAGCGTTCGCATCGCCGGGATGTTGTTCCGCCGCTCGAGGAGCAGGCTCTCGAGGAGCGCCGTCGCGCGCACCGTGTCCTGGCCGATCTCGACGAGGAGGGCAGCGAGATCGAACGTCATCGCCTGGGCGGCCGCCGGCGCCGCGCGCTCGATGCGCTTGGAGAGGAGGGCCGCGAGATCGAGGAGCTCGGCGCCGTGCCCCTGGCGCGCGCGTCGCGCCGCCACCCGCGCGAGCCGCGCGGCGACGAGCTCGTCGTCCGGCGTCTCGTCGAGGGCGCGACGGTACGCGCGCATCGCGCTCGCGTCGTCCCCGAGGCAAAGCTCGTCGAGCTCGGCGGCCCGCGCGAGGTGACGGGCGCGCTCCTCGGCCGTGCGCGCGTGCTTCGCCAGCCGTTCGATGGCCTCGCGGAGCGAGCGCGGGTCGCCGTGGTCTTCGACCACGCGGGCGATCTCTTCCGGCGGAACGGGGTGCGCGGGATCGAGCGCGCGCGCCTGCTCGAGCGACGCGAGCGCGTCGAGCGGCGCCCGCAGCCGCGAGTGCTGCATCTGCGCGAGCGACAGCCACATCGCGACCTTCTCGTGGGTCGTCGGAGCGAGGTCGATCCGCGTTCGGAGCGAGCGCGCGGCGAGCTCCCATCGGCCCACGTCCTCTTCGAGGCGCATCTCGAGCGCGCGCGCGGCGACGTTTCGCGGGTCGCGGCCGAGCACGTCCCTCACGAGCTGCCGGGCGCGGGCGGGATCGCTGCTGGCGAACGCGCCGGCCGCGCGCGTCTGCAGCGCGAGCTTCGCGGGACCCTCGTCGCTCAGTCGAGCCTCGTCGAGGAGGGCGCGCGCCAGCGTCCGCGCGTCGCCGCTGCGGGCCGCGGTTCGCTGCAGGCCGAGGATCGCGCCTCGATGATCGCCGTCGATCGCGAGGACCTGCTCGTACGCGCGCGCGGCGCGGGCTGGATCGCCGAGGAGCTCCTCCCAGAGCAGCGCGACCTTCTCGAGGTACCCGATCTTGCGGCCGTCGTCCGGCGTGGTCTCGGCTGCCTGGACGTAGAGCTCGACGAGCGCCCGCGTGCCGGCGTCGCCTCCCTCGCTGAACGCGGGCGAGAGGAGGCGCGCCAGGCCATCGAGCACCTCGGCGTCGCCGGGCGCTGCGATCCACGCCGAGCGCAGGTGACGGATCGCGTCGGCGTTGCGGCCCGCGTCGACGCAGATCTGGGCGGCGCGCACGAGCGTCCGCGCGCGAAGAGCGGCGTCGTCGGTTCTCGCCGCTTCTTGCAGCCACGTGGCGATTCGCTGATCGGGCTTGCCCGCGGCCGCGAGCAGGCGGTCGAGCGCCTCGACGAGCGTGGGATCGGACGCGTCGATCGCGAGGGCGCGCTGGATGTCGGCGATGGCGGCGTCGATGTCGCCGTCGCCTTCGGCCGCGGTGGCGAGCGCGCGAAGCTCGTAGGTGATCGCGGCCGGATCGGTCACGAAACGAAGGCGCGCCCGGCGTGCGCGCGCGGCGTCGACCCAGCGTGCGTCGCGCTCGTTCAAGCGAACGAGCTCGTCGAGCGCTCGGCGATCGACGCTCGGAACCGTGGGGGCGCGCGCCGCTGCCCGCTCGAGCAGGGCGCACGCGCGGCGCCGGTCTTCGAGCCGCCACGCGGCGATCGCCGCGGCCTCGAGCTCGAGCCGGGCGGCCCGCCCGGCGTTCGACTCGATCATGGCTTCTTCGTCGAGGAGCCGCACGAGCGTGCCCCAGTCGCCCTGTGCCGCGGCATGCCGGACCAGCGCGTCGCGGACCGGGCCGATCCCGGGATCGAGCTGCACGGCGCGTTCGAGCGCGTCGCGCGCCGTGTCGACGCGTTCGAGCCGGCGCTCGAGCACCTGCGCGCGTTCGACGTGGAGCCACGCCGCGAGCGGCGCTTCGGCCTCGTACGCCTCGGCCATTCGCACGAGATGATTCGAGAGCGACTCCCACTCGCGCCGGGTCGCCCCGGGAGCCAGCGCCCGTCCGACCAGCTCGGCTTCGAGTCCCTTGAGCGCGCCGGCGTGGTTCGGCGCATACGCGAGGGCCTGCTCCCAGGTCGCGACGGCATCGGGCGCGCGATTGCCGAGCGCCTGCAACAGGCTTGCCTTCACCGCGAGCAGCTCGACCTTGTGCGCCTCGGTCGTCGCCGCCTCCACCTCGCGCTCGACATGCGCGATCATCGCGGGGAGGGCGGCGCGCCCGTGACGCATCCGGCGGAGCAGCCCGTGCGCGGCCGCGGAGGTCGGGTTCAGCTTTGCGGCCGCCTCGGCGTGCGTGGTCGCGCGGGCCTCGTCGCCGAGGATGGTCTCGCTCGCGATGGCGAGCTCGATCTGGATCCGCGCTCCGCCGACCTTGTCTTTGGCCGCCTCGAGGGCGACCGCGCGAGCTTGCAACAGGTCGATGAGCGACCCGGGGTCCGACAGGTCGCCGAACGCGCGAACCAGCGACGGCTCCGGGGTCCAGGAAGTGCGCGCCGCCAGCGGGATGGCGGGGAGCGGAGGCGGCCCCTTGCGCCCTCCCGGAGGAGGCCGCGAGTCGGTCGTCGAGACCTCGACTGCGGCGGGAACCGCGGCCGCCTTCTGGAGGGTGAGGACTTGCTCTTCGACCTCCCACCCCTCGTCGGTGGCCGCCATCAGCCGGTCGATGGAGCCGTGGTCGTTGCCGTCGATCTCCGCGTCGACGTCGTCGGTCGCGTCGATCGCGTCGATCGCGTCGAGCGGGATGGAGTCTAGCTCGGTGGGCTTGTTCGTCACTCGATCCGGAGTCTACCCGACCCCCGGGTCCGACGCCTCGTCCTCCCCACCACTCCATCGTTCCGCGGAGGTCGCGCATCCCCGGCGGCCGTTCCTCGCACCGGGACGCACTCGGTCGGGGTCCGTTGCGCCCCGCCGCCCGCTCAGTCGCCGACGGGCCGTCCCCGATACATCCGCGCGTGCCGCTCGTTGAGCGGGAGCGTCGAGTCGCGCCCGTCTTCGGGGATGACCGGCACGGGATCGTGACTCGGGATCGAAGGCGAGCGCGCCGACGCGATCGTGGACAAGACCGCCGACGCCTTCGGGTCGGAGACCTCCGCCGCGCTCGGCGCGGACCATGGCGGCGGCGACGGCAGCGTCTTGGGCGAGACGGGGCCGCCGCTCGCCGTGATGACCGCGATCTGCGGGTCGATCCGGCGGATGACCAGGTTCGCCACCATGCGCAGGGCAGGCAGATTGACGCCGACGTTCGAGAGGACCGCGATGATGCCCCAGGTCATCCGGCGGACGTAGAGCTTGTGCTCTGCGTAGCGGAGGACGCAGGTTTCCATGTCGGCGCCGCCGCTGAAGAACGTCTCGTAGAGGCGGGCGATCCGCGGGCCGATCTCCCCGAGCAAGGTCGAGTCGAAGATCGCGGGCAGGTCGGAGTCGACGAGCGCCCCGGTGCCGGCAACGACGAAGCTCCCGTGAACGCCGTCCACGTCGCGCAGCATCCGCAAGGTCTCAGCGATGTTCGCCATGGTTGCCGCCTCAGAGCTTGAAGAGCTCGCGCAGCGAGCTCGAGTCGGTCTGCGGACGGGGCTTCAGCGCCACGACCTCTCCGCCGTCTTCGACCACGATGAAGCAGCGGCCTTCCTTGAACGTGCAATCCATGGCGACGAACCGCTCGATGCCGAGCCCGTCGCCGATGAGCTGCGCCAGCCTGAGCGCGTAGGCCGCGATGTCCGCGAACTCCTGCGTGGCGCCCTGGCTCGCCACCACCCCCCCGTCGCGGCTCATTCTCAGAAAGAGCTCGAAGTCTTCGCTCCGGAGGGTGTGTCCGGCCACCTGGATGGGGGTCACGTCGAACTCGATGCTTTCCCCGACGGGCGCGGGCGGGGGCCTCGACTTGGAGCGCCCATCGGCGTGGAGGACGACCACGCTGCCCGCGAGCCTTTCGTCGCGCGCCTGCGCGGCCCGCAGGAGCAGGCTCTGCCAGTTGCATGTGATGCTGTCTTTCGACGGCCAGTCGCGCTCGGCGGGGTCGAAGGTGCCCTCGTCCCAGCCGAGCATTTCGAGGGCCGCCGGCTCGCCGATGAGCGAACGCGCGAGCGCGTGCACGACGTGGCCGCCGCGAAAGAAGAGGTACCCGACGAGATCGCCCGAGGTCACCCGGACGGCGCGCTTCGAGCCCGCCAGGCATTCCATCTGGACGAGGTCGGCGAGGTTGGCGCCCTTGATTCGCGCCTGGAATCCCGAGCCGCGCACGCCGCTCGGGGGACCGTCTCGGTGGGCAGGAGCTTTCAACGACATCTGGATGCCTCCCATCTAGCGGCTCTTCAAAAGGACGCCCGTCGGTTCGACCTCAGCAATGCTGAGGTTACGCTTGCGCCCGAGCGCGTCGGGCGCGTAGCCGGGGCCGCCCATCTCGGAGGCGTCGAGGCCGTCGATCTCGTCTTCGGGGGAGGAGCGATTGCCGACCCGCGCGCCGATGATCTTGAGCGCCGCGAAGGTCACCCCGGCGACCCAGAGCACGTTGGTGACGATGCCGATGCAGCCCGCCAGGAACTGCCCCGAGTCGCCGTAAAAGAGCCCGCGGACCGGCCCGGGGACACCATTGAAGCCTTCGCCGTAGCGCCCATCGGCGAGGAGTCCGAGCGCGAGGATGCCCCACGCACCGCAAACGCCGTGGACCGATACCGCGCCGACGGGATCGTCGATCTTGAGCGACTGCTCCACGAACATCGCGGATTTGATGACGAGAACGCCGGCGACCGAGCCGATGAGAACCGCCGAGGGAGCGGTCACGAACGCGCAAGGCGCCGTGATCGCGACGAGGCCCCCGAGCATGCCGTTGCAGAGCATCGTGACGTCGGGCGCGCCGAAGCTGACCTTCGTATAGACGTACGCGGCGACCGCGCCGGCGGCCGAGGCGAGCATCGTATTGAGCGCAATGACGGCGATGCGGGTATCGCTGCCGGCCAGCGTCGACCCGGGGTTGAAGCCAAACCACCCGAAAGCGAGGATGAAGGTGCCCAGGACGACGAGCGGAACGCTGTGTCCGGGGATGGCCTTCGCCGTACCGTCGGGCGCGAATTTGCCCTGACGGGGTCCGAGCTCGCGCGCCACCATGAACGCGATCACGCCGCCCGTCATGTGGACGACGGAGCTCCCGGCGAAGTCGACGTGCCCGTGACCGAGCCCGAAGTTGACGCCGAGCGACGAGAGCCAACCGCCACCCCAGACCCAGTTTCCGAAGATGGGGTAGATCAGCATCGAGACGACGAAGCTGAGGAGAACGAACGAGGTGAACTTCCACCGCTCGGCGCCGGCGCCCGTCGGGATCGTTGCGGCCGTATCCATGAACACGAGCTGGAAGAGAAAGAGCGCGGCGACGCCCGGCGTGACGACGTCGGGGCTCAGGAAGAACCCTCGAAGGCCAAAGAGCCCGAGGGTCTTTCCGGCGATCGCGATCGTGGCTTCGTGACCGAGCGTCGGATCGCCCCCGAAGGTGGTCAGCGGGCCGACGCCGCCCATCTGCAGCGCGAAGCCGACCGACCAGAATCCGAGGATCCCGATGCCGTAGACGAGGAAGTTCATCGCCATCGTGTGCGCGACGTTCTTCGCGCGGGTGAGACCCGTCTCGACCAGGGCGAATCCCGCCTGCATGAACATCACGAGGAACCCGGTGAGCAGGGTCCACACGATGTTGAGCGCGGTCTGCGAATCGGCGAGTTGCTTGGCGAGGTCTGCCGCGTTCATGCGCGCACACCGTCCCTCGTCGAACGTTTCCGTTCTATATCGCATTCGTTGCGACGGGCCGAATTCAGGCCGGGTCGCCTCAGCCGCGGCCATCGGTTGGGCGCTGTCAGAAGGGCGCGCCGCGGCCCTCGCCCTCGGCCAGCGCCTGCAGGGAGCCGCACGCGGCGGGACCCAGGTCGTGCAGCTCGAGCGGATCGACGCCGACGTCGAAGCATCGCCAGTTGGGGTCGTTCTCCGTGGCGAGAATCTTCTTCGTCTGGCCCATTGCCCCCCAGTTCTTGAACGCACACGCGAAGATGCTGCTGCAGTTGGTGAGCACCACGGGTCGCGCGCCGGAGCCACCGCGAAGCAGGCTCTCTCCGGGCATCGGCGGCCGGAGCGACGCGATCGCAGGTGCGTCCCAGACGCCCATGAGGTCGAGGAGCGTGGGCAGGACGTCGAGCTGGGTCACGTGGGCGTCTTCGAGCGCGCGTAGCTGCGCGGCTTCCGCAGCCGAGAGAGCGCCGAGCCCGCGCGGGGGCGCGTCGATCCAGAAGGGCACGCGCAGCTCTTCGTCGTAGACGCCCCAGGTGTGGCCGACGGCGCCGCGCTCGCGGATCTGCTCGCCATGGTCGCTGACGAAGACGACGTCGACGCGGTCCGAGCCCGGCAACGCTCGCAGGCCGCGCACGAGCCGCGCGACGGTCGCGTCCTGGCGATGGATGGCGTCGAGGTAGCGGTTGTGCACGGCCACGGCGTCGCCGGCCCCGAAAGCTCGCGACTGCGGCTGGAAGGGGGCGTCGCCCGGGTCGATGACGTACGGGAAGTGGGTGTTCGACAGGTGCACCACGCCGACGAACGGCGCGGGCGCGCCGACCATTGCCGGCAGCGCGTCGAGGACGACGTCGACGAGCTTCCCGTCGTCGGCGCCGACTTCGTACGTCGGGTTCGGATCGAGGTCGGTCGCGCTCACCCAGTGAGCCTGAGCGATGGGCAGCCCGTCGAGCCAAGTCCCGGCGTTCGCGAAGAAGAGGTTCTGCGACGTCCAGTACGCCGTGTCGAAGCCTGCGGCGTGCGCGTACTCCCAGAGGAGGGGCGCTTCGTGGAGCGCGCGCCGCGATGAGGTCGGCGACCGGCCGCTCCAGAGGACCGCCAGCGACACGGCGGTCGTCGAGTCGAGCGCGCGCATCTGCGAGAGCCCGAACCGCGAAGGCAAGAGCGCGTTCGTGAAGGGGGTGGTGACGCAACCTGGCGCCGGGACGCTGCACGCGTCGGTCGCGCGTACGCTCTCGGTCAAGACGAGGAGCACGCTCCGGAGCTCGCCGCGCGGGGCGATGGGCGGCACGGGCAGGGGAGTCCGCTGGCCCGGGTGCGCGCGTTCGACGGCGTCGTCGTGCTGCCATCGCGCCTTCGCCAGGCGCCCCATCGACGCGAGGTAGAGCACGTCGGGAGCGCACGCTTGCTCGCCGCGGCCCGGCGCGCCGAACGAGAAGGCCGCCCCGATGAGCACGAAGGCGGCGACGTCGGTGGCCGCCCGGGACCAGACCTCGGGCACCCGCGCCGCGCGGCCGAGGAGCCACGGCAGGAGAAGCGCGAGGGCCACCGGCGGCGCCAGGGCGCGCAGGAAGCTCGCGCGGTCGATCCAGAGCTGCTGGCCGACGCTCGGTAGCATCGACGTGCCGACCAGCACGGCTCGGGGATTCATGTACGCGTGGTACCGCTCGAAGAAGTAACGCTGCGCGCCCAGCGCCAGGGCCGCGAAGACGACAAGGAGCGCGCGCGCGGCCCAGGCGCGGCGGGAGCTCGCCGCGACGACGAACGCGGCCCAGAGCGTGGTGCTCAGGGCCAGCGTGCCGGCGTAGAGCGCGAGCGTGGGGCGACTCCACGTGGCGATCTGCTCGTGACGGGAAGCCCAATCGACCAGCCCGAGCGCGGCGCCCGGGCCGGCCAGAACGGCCGCCGCGAGCCACCTGGGGCTCGAGCGGGTCGCCGGCGTCCAGCGCGGCGATAGGCCTTCGTCGAGCGCGCGCGACACCACTGTAACGACGACGTAACGCGACGAACCGGGGAGACGCAAGGCCCGCTCGCCTGCGTCGGAGCGGCCGGACGTTGGCTCGGCTTCGCGACGGCCGTTCGTCGGTAGGGTCGTCCTTGCTCTCCGCGGACCCCCGGGCGTCCGCGCATCCCGTCGAGGTTCGCCTCCTCGAGGCTGGCGCCGTCGACGAGGCTGGCGCCGTCGACGTAGGCGTCTTCGACGTTGCACCCCTCGAGATTCGCCGCGCGCGGATCGGCTCCGCGGAGGTCGGCCTCGGTCAGGTCGCGCGTCTCGAGGTTGGCGCCTCGCGACCCTCAGCCGGGCCTTCAAGACGGACGGGCCACAGCCTCCAGGGCAATGGAGGCGGGGAGGCGTCCCTAATTGCATCCATGCGTATCATTGAATATAGTGCCCTTCGTGGCCGCTCTCGATGCGCCGTCCCAGCGGTGGGAGCTCTACCGCGTGCTCTCGGAGCCCGCGCGGCTGCGGCTGCTCGCGCTGGCGGCGCACGAAGAGCTGAGCATCGGCGAGCTCGCCGAGCTGCTCGACGAGAGCCAGCCGAACGTGTCGCGTCACACGAGCGCGCTCCGGCACGCGGGGCTCTTGCGCGATCGTCGCGAGGGCACGCGCACGCTCGTCCGCCTCGCCCCCGAAGCCTCGAGCGATCCCGTCGTCGGCGACGCGCTCGCGAGCGGTCGCGGCCTGTGCGAAGCCGACGGTAGCCTCGCCCGGGTGGGCGATGTGATTCGCGCGCGCGAGGCGCTGGCGCGCGAGTTCTTCGCCCGCCCCGCCGCCAAGGCGAAGGTCGACGCGACGCCGCCGGAGATCGGCGCCTACCTCGCGGCGCTCGCGCCGCTCCTGCCCCAGCGGTCGCTGGCGCTCGACGCCGGCACGGGCGATGGCTCGTTGCTCGAGGTCCTCGCGCCCGTGTACGACCGCGTCGTCGCGCTCGACCGGTCCGAGGCGCAGCTCTCGCGTGCGCGCGAACGGGCGGCGGCGCGCGGGTTCGCGAACGTGACCTTCGTGCAAGGCGAGGTCGACGGGCGCGAAGTGAAGGGCGCGCTCGCCGAAGCGCGCGGAGCCGCGGGGCGCACCGACGCGAAGCTCGCCGGCGCCGACGCCGTCTTCGCGTCGCGCGTGCTTCACCACGCCTCGCAGCCGGGCAAGGTGGTCGGGCAGCTCGCGTCCCTGTGCGCGCCCGGCGGCGCGCTCGTGATCCTCGACTACGCGCGACACGACGACGAGTCGATGCGCGACCAGGCCGACGTGTGGCTCGGCTTCGAGGCCGCCGAGCTCAGGGCGTTCGCACGCGCCGCGTCGCTCTCCGACGCTCGCGTCACGAGCGTTCCCGCGCCCTTCTGCGGCACGGGGCCCGACCGGGGGCTCCCCTGGCAAGTGATGGTGGCCCGCAAGGGCAATCCGAACGGAAACGGCAACGCGAAAGGGAAATAGCGATGGCGGACAACTACAAAGTTAAGGACATCGGGCTGGCGGACTGGGGTCGCAAAGAGACCACCATCGCCGAGAGCGAGATGCCGGGGCTCATGGCCCTTCGCAAGGAGTTCGGCGGGAGCAAGCCGCTCAGGGGCGCGCGCATCGCCGGCTGCCTTCACATGACCATCCAGACCGCGGTGCTCATCGAGACGCTCACCGAGCTCGGCGCCGAGGTCACCTGGACGAGCTGCAACATCTTCTCGACGCAGGACCACGCGGCCGCGGCGATCGCGAAGACTGGAGTGCCGGTATTCGCATGGAAGGGCGAGACCGAGCAGGAGTACACCGACTGCATCGAGATGCAGCTCAAGGCGTTCAAGGGCGGCAAGGCCCCGAACATGATCCTCGACGACGGCGGGGATCTCACGCAGATCATCCACGACAAGTACCCCGAGTTCTTCTCGGGTCCGGATGCGATCCGCGGCATCAGCGAAGAGACGACCACGGGCGTTCACCGCCTCTACGATATGGCGAAGAAGGGGACCCTCGAGGTCCCTGCCATGAACGTCAACGACAGCGTCACCAAGTCGAAGTTCGACAACCTCTACGGGTGCCGTGAGTCGCTCGGCGACGGGCTGAAGCGCGCCACGGGCGTCATGTTCGCGGGCAAGGTCGCGGTCGTGTGCGGCTACGGCGACGTCGGCAAGGGCTGCGCGCAGTCGCTCCGCGGGCTCGGCGCGCGCGTCATCATCACCGAGATCGACCCGATCTGCGCGCTGCAGGCCTCGATGGAGGGCTACCAGGTCGCTACCCTCGAAGAGGTCGCCCCGAGCGCCGACATCTTCGTGACGGCGACGGGTTGCATGGCCGTCATTCGCGGCGAGCACATGCGCGTCATGAAGGACCAGGCCATTCTCTGCAACATCGGCCACTTCGACACCGAGATCGACGTCGCCTGGCTCGAGAAGAACCCCGAGATCAAGGAAGAGAACGTCAAGCCGCAGGTCGACCAGTTCATCTTCCCCGACGGCAAGCGCATCACGCTCCTCGCGCGCGGCCGTCTCGTGAACCTGGGCTGCGCGAACGGCCACCCGTCGTTCGTCATGTCGACGAGCTTCTCCAACCAGGTCATCGCGCAGATCGAGCTCTGGCAGAACGCAGCGACGTACGAGAAGAAGGTCTACGTGCTGCCGAAGCGCCTCGACGAGAAGGTCGCGGCCCTGCATCTGGCGAAGCTCGGCGTGAAGCTCACCAAGCTCACGAAGGACCAGAGCGAGTACCTGGGCATCCCGGCCGACGGGCCGTTCAAGCCGGAGCACTACCGCTACTAAGTCCGCTGGGGGGGGTCGAGAACCTTCGAGAACCGTCGATAACCGCCGAGACGCGGAGACGCCAAGGAAAGCAAACATCGGAGCTTCACCGATGTAGGCGCCACCCCGGCGGTCTTCGCGGCTCGGCGGCTCATCCCCTCGAACGGCTCTCGAATTCTCGATCTCGTTCCCGGTGTAACATCGAGGCGATGACCGGAGCGTCGCGCGACGAGCTGCCCTTCGAGCGGCTTGGCGACTACACAGTGCTGGCGCCCATCTCCGAGGGGGGGATGGCGAGCGTCTGGCTGGGGCGGGGGGCCGACGAGGCCAAGCGCTTCGCGGCGCTCAAGGTCATTCGCCCCGAGCACGGGCGCAACAAAGAGTTCGTCGCGATGTTCCTCGACGAGGCGAAGATCGCCTCGCGCCTCTCGCATCCGAACATCATCGCCATCCACGGGTCCGGTCACGACGGCCGCCGTCACTTCCTCGCGATGGAAGTGCTGCTGGGCCACACGCTGCTCGAGGTGTGGGAGAGGGCTCACGCCCGCAAGCGCAAGCTCCCCTACGAGCTTCTCGCGTGGATCGGCGCGCGCATCGCCGACGCGCTTCACCACGCTCACGAGCTCCGAGACGAAGAGGGCCGGCCGCTGCAGGTGATCCACCGGGACGTCAGCCCGTCGAACATCTTCCTGACCGACGAGGGCCTGCCCAAGCTCATCGACTTCGGCCTCGCGAAGGCTCGGGACCGCATCGCCTCCACCGCCATCGGGGTCATCAAAGGGAAGCTCGCGTACCTCGCGCCCGAGCAGGTCCTCGGCAAGCCGGCCGATCGCCGCGCCGACATCTTCGCGCTCGGCGTGACGCTCTGGGAGATCTCGCTCGACCGCCGCCTCTTCCGGAGCGACAGCGACGTCGAGACGGTCCGCCGCGTGCGCGACGCCCATGTGCCCGATCCGAGGACGAAGGCGAAGGACTATCCCGGCCCGCTCGCCGACGCGCTCGGGCGGGCCCTCACCAAGGATCCGGGCGACCGCTGGCAGACCGCCGCCGAACTGCGCGACGCGCTCGACGCCTTCGTGGCGGGGTGCGCGCAGCCGACCGACGGGCCGACGATGCAGAGGATGCTGCAGGCCGCGCTCGCGGACCTCTTCGACGGAACCGCGCGGCCGCCGTGGGAGAAGCTGATCGACGACGCGGCCGGCCCCTCGGAGCGCCTCCGCGTCTGGGACGACGAGCGTCAGAGGATGACCTGGATGAACGCGTCGACCGAGGCCCTGTCCGCGACCGGCGACAGCGACCCGACCACGATTCATCACCCCGATCCGGAGACGACGCGGGCCACGCGACCAGGCCGCCTCGACGCGGCGCTCGCCGCCAGGCTGACCGGCGCCGAGCTCGATCGCGTGACCCTCGCGCGGGCGTGGCTCGAGAGGTCGATCGTCGACGAGCTCCTGGGCGACGGAGCCCACGCGGCCGACCACGCCGCGGCCTCGATTGCCGCATCCGGAACGGGAGCTGCCCACGCCATCCTCCGCCGCCTCGGCGCCGCGAGCGGGCGCCCCGCCGAGGCCATGGAGCACCTCGACGCGGAGATCGCCGAGGCGTCCTCGGAGGCGGCAGGGGCGGATCTCCTCGCGGAGCGCGCGCGCCTGGTGGACCTGGCGGGAGACGCGACCGCGTCACGCAATGCCTGGGAGCGCGTGCTCGACCTCCGCCCGGACCATCCCGCCGCGCTCCGGGGCCTCGAGGCTGCCCTCGCGGGCGACGCGGGCGACGCCGGAGCCACGGCGGCCCTCGCCGATCACCTCGGGCGCATGAGCGACGCGTACGCGGGCGCGCCTGCGCTCTCGGCGTGGTTGCAGGTCGAGCGCTCGGCCCTCCTCGACCGGACGCTCGACCAGATCGACGCGGCCAAAGCGGCGCTCGTCCACGCCCTCGGCCTCGACCGACGTATCGGCCCGGTGCGGGCGGCGTGCGTCCGCCACGCCGTCATTCACCGCGACGGCGCGTGGCT
>CALFNG010000060.1 GCA_937902985.1 uncultured Myxococcales bacterium | reverse complement strand
CGCCCGCGGAGTCTTCGTGCACGTCGACGCGTACCGCGCCGGTCCGCCGGTCGTACTCGCCGAGGTCTTCGCCCACCAGGGCCCGCTCAAGGGAGGCCAGAAGCACAAGCTCATGTCCGATGCCTTCAAGCTCGTGGCGGTGTCAGCGCGGATCTTCGAGGGCAATGCGAGGATGATGCTCGTTCTGACCGACGTGGTCGCGGCGGACAGCTTGCGGCGGGGCTGGCGAGGAGAGGCGCTGCAGGCCCTCGGCGTTGAGGTGAGGATAGTGGCCATCCCCGCCGAGGTTTCGGCGCGCGTACTCGCTGCCCAACTCCGGGAGCGGATGAGTAACCCCGAGGGGGAGCCGTGACGCCCCGAGCGTTGCCTCGACCGTTGCCCCGGAGATCGCCCAATCCGGTCCACACTTGGAGACCGTCCGGCGGGACCACCGTTGGCACCATGTTGGCACGAACCTCGTCAAATCCGGTCATCTCGGGTCATCCCGGGTCAACTCGACCCCATTCGGTAAGTGCCCGCCACTGCTACAAAATGAAGCAACTTCGAGCACTTGTGCGGATGCGCGGGGACGGGTTCGACTCCCTCTGGGGACGCCAATCGTTGGCTACACGCATTTTGGCGATGACAGCGAACGGTTTTTTCAAGTCGAATCGCGTGGTTCGACCATCGAGGCGAGGGTTACAAACCAGGCGCGCGAGAAAGTCGCGCTTCTCCTCGCGGGATCGCGATTCGAGCAAGGATTTGGCTTGTTTCGCGAGTTCCAAAACATCCCGCGCGGTGTCGAGGTACGCCGTGTCGCCCTCGGTATCGACGTCACGTAGCTTCTCGAAGCGGTCGCTCTTGTCGGTGCGGAGGCGCGAGAGCTGACGGTCGTACGTGGCGCGATCAATCTCGCCGCTGTCGAAGCGGTCGAAGAGTCGATCATCCTTTTCTTCGAGCGCTCGGATCTCCGCGCGATACACCTCGGCGGACTTCTTCTTGGCCTCTGTGGCCGCTCGATGCGTCTCGTTCAGCGCGCGAGCGAGGGCCTCCGCGAAGGCTGACGTGATCTCGATCGCGTCGGCCGCCCCCGCGACCTGGTCCAGGATGTCCTGCTCCTTCACGTTCACCTGGGGCTGCCCGTTCCCACGGTGCACGTACCGACCATCGGCGCAGCGGTAGTAGTGGTACGTGACGCCACTCGGCTTCGTCTTCGGGGCATACGTGACCTTGCAGCCGCATCCGTCGGCAGCGCAGGTGAGCGTCAATGGTCCTTCTGCGAAGAGCCCCTGATGCTTGAGCACCCTCTGCGTCGCCTTCTGTCCGAACGACTCCTTGAGCCGCTCCCACTCGGCGGCTGAGAAGATCGGCTCGTGCTTCCCCTCGTACCAGTTGCCGCGCCACACGAACTGGCTGCGGTAGGTCTCGTTCGGGCGCTCGGGATCAGGATGCGGGTTGGGAATCGCCGCATAAAAGATGTTCTTCAGGTGCTTGTCGATCTGCGTAGCCGTGTACGTCGCGAGGTACCTCGCGGGGACCAGGCCATCGGCAACGCACTTCCGCCGAATGCGTTCCAAGCTGAACCCCTTGAGGTGCAGTTCCATTTCGCGGCGAACTAGACGACGCCCCTCCTCCGTCGGGCCTACGACTGTCCCACCGCGTCGCTTCGGTCGGCCTTGCTCGTCGAGCACGGGAGCCTGGGCGTAGAATGAGGGCGTGCGGCTCGGATACCAGCCGTTGCGGCAGCGCTGCTCCATGCCGTCGATGGTTTTGCGCCGCCGGTTCCTGTTGTCCTGCTTCGCTTGGGCGACGTTGATGTCGAAGAGGAAGAATTCGGAGTCGTCTGAGTCGGCGTGAAGAACCGTCCCACCGCTCGCGATGTGGACGACGATCTCGCCGTCTCGGATCATCTCCTCCAGCATCTCCGCGTCGGTGAAGTTCCTCGTGATGCGGTCCCACACGTAGAAGATGAGGTGTTTGATTTTCTGTCGGCGAGCTTCGTCGATGGCGGCGTGGAACTCCGCGCGAAGCTGCGATTTCTTGGCGCTCTCCTGAAACGGCTTTGCGATGATTGCGCGCAGTCCAACCCGGTCGGCATACTCACGACCGTGGTGATCCTGCGCTTCAAGCGACACGCCGTCCTTCTGCTTCCGATCGCTTATCCGGCAGATGAGCATCGCCCGGTCGTTGGCTTCGTCCCACCAGCGGGGACGTTCATGGATGGGGCGCCGCACGGCCGTCATTTCCCGCTCCGTCGAGCTTCTTCGCGCCAGCGCTTGAGGATTCGAAACACTTCGACGATCTCCTCGAAGTCCTCGGACGATAACTCGGATGGCAGCTCGGTAGCATGAGTACCACATCGTGCGGCCTTGACGGGCCCCGACCACTCGACGTTTAGACCTGCCGACGTGCGTTCGAAGGCGCGAGCGCCGGCGAGCGGCCGGAGCGCGCTCTCGGGCTCGAGCTCGCGGACGCACCTCGCTCGGCGCTGGGTGACCTCCGGTTGCGGTTTCGGCGGCACCTCGGTTCATCGATCAGTGCGACCGGGGTGCTTCGTGGAATCGACCTGCGGCCGTGGGATTTTTGGTAGACCGCTCCGACCTTCATCACTTTAAGCGAGAAAAGACCGAGAACCGCACGATTTAGGTTGGGGATGACGCGGGATTGCGTCAGGCCGGTGCGGAGGATGGTCGGCAAAATCGGGACGGTTCGTCGCCCGAACAGGGGGCCATTCCCCCCCGCGGCCGCGCCTCGGCGCGAGAGGGCCGAGTGTTGCTATGTTTCATTCGTCGAGATGTTTTTGAGACGGGGACGATCGCCCGCCCGAGAGGATCGGCTCTCACGTGCTTCTTCCTCGCCCCGAGGGGCGTGACGAGCAAGCTTGCCAGCGACCCGCCCGAGTGCCCTGCAATTGGCAAGAGCACGGTTCCGGGTCCCTGTTTCCTTTTCCTCCTGCCGCACCCGGCGACGCGACGGCGAGCCACACCGAGCCTGACTCGCACAGCGACTTCGACCAGCCGGCCGGCCGGCGCAGGAGCGGTCGTTCGTCGGCAAGAGGGTGGCGGAAGCACAGGCAGTGACGTCCTTGAGCAGATCTCCCTTAGCGGCTGAAGTCTCTGTCCGGAGCCGGTCCGACGACGAGCCGTCCCTTGGCGTCACGCGCGACGGCAACGGACTGACCCTGCAACGCGCGCAGCGCGGGGGTCGCTCGCAGGACGACGAAGCGCACTCCGTCCGAGATGACGGCGTAGGCGCCGGGTGGTCCGGCCTGGTCGGCCGGCTGGATGCGCCCCCGGAATTCCTCCGGTACGCGCGCGAGGAACGTGAGGCCCGAGCGTGCGGCGATGTCGGCTCCGAGCGTGCGGCGCTCGAGCTCGCGCAGCTTGGCTACCCGCTCCGGATCGTCCGGCCCGATGCCGAGGCGACGCAACGCATCACGACGCTCGGCGACCGCCTGCCGCACGTCGGCCCCCAGCCCCCAGCGGGCCAGCGTCTCCGTCTGGAGGCGATCAAGCCAGACCGGTCCCCGGCGGACGACCTGCTCCTTGAGCGACAGGAGCTCCTTGCGAACGACGAGCCGGTGGCGAGGAGGCGCACCCTGTCCCCGCTCGACGAGCCGATCGACGAGGTCGGGCGGCACCTTCCAGCGCGCTGGGCCCTCGGCCGCGACGAGCCCCGCTCGCTCGAGGTCGCGCAGGCGCCGCACGAGCACATGAGCGTCGCCGCCCGCGGAAGGATCGATGGCGAAGACGCCGCCGCGGGCGCGGGCGGCGTCGGCGATCTGCCGGTCCACCGGACGGACGGGCGACTCGGGCGGTGTTGCGAGCGACACGAGATCGCCCACGCCCACAGTCTGCGCGCTCCGCGCGTCGAGCGGAACGTGGTACGCGCGCCCCGCCGGCGTCTCGACGACCGCGTAGAACGTCCCCTTGAGCTCATCGGACAGGCCCTTGCCGGCCACACGACCCGTGATGACCGGCGCGGTTGTCCCGGGCTCGGGCGGCAGCGCCTCTCCCGGCCGAAGCGCGTCGTAGCGCGAGGGGTCGCCTCGGACGGCCGCGTGGATCTGTTGAATGATGTCGCCGCGCGAGCCGTGATCGCGGAGCCGCTTCTGCCAACCCTCGGCAAGCCTCCAGGAGGTTCCCGAGAGGCGCTCGGCGAGGCGTAGGCCCTCAAGATGCTCGAGGCGCGCGATGAGCAGGGACTCGTCGATGCGCCCGCTCCCTGCTCGTCCTCGGACCTCCAGGCGGTGGTCGGGGCCCCGCCGCTCGAGCTCCCGGTCGAGCGGCGTGAAGCGCTGCTGGGTAACTTCTCTCGCGTGGGCGCGCTCGACGTCGACCTCTCGGCGAGGTCCAAGCTCCTCGGTCGCCAACTCCTGGGCGCGCCAGCGCATGCCGGTCGAGATGTAGCCCCGCGCGATCCTCAGCTCGCGCCCATCGCGGTCAATGCCGCGGACGACGACGTGCGCGTGCGGATGGCTCGTGTCGAAGTGATTGACCGCCGCCCACTCGACCTTGCGGCCGACGTCGCGCTCGAGCGTCGCCATCAGGCGCCGCACGTAGGTGGTGAGGTCGAGCTCCGAACCGTCTTCAGGCGAGACAATGAACCGAAACTGGTGCTTCTCGCCGGGACGCGGCTGCTCGAAGACCCGCGCGCGAACCGTCCCCTGCGCGTCGTACAGCACGCCCTTCGAGCCGTCCTTCTCGACGCCGTCGCGCTCGATGTAGCGCACGTGCAGGGCCGCCGCCTTGGCGGCGTTGGGCCCCATGCGCTGCACGTGGGCCTTGATCACCACACGCCGAGCGTTCGCCTGGAGCGGATGCACCTGCGCTTGCGTGCGGGCGGTCCGCGAACTCCTGCCGTGGATGCGGGCCAGGAGCGCATTGCGGAACGAGCGCGCTTGGTCGCGGGAGGGTGCAAAGCCGCCCACACCCATGCGCGGCCTAAAAATAGGTAGTTCGTTGTCGCGCACGATTTCTGTCACTGGTTTTCTGGTGTCCTATCCAGAGGTTTCAAACAGAAGGCAAACTCGCCGGTTTTTTTGTCACCACAAATGGTGAATATGATTACTCACTTCCAAACAATTGACACCACGTCTTTATCTTGCCCTCCGTATTCACTCCGGGTTTGGGAAATCACGTTGACCATCAGGAGGTCGAATGTCAACTGTCGGTCAGCCGTTGGCGATGAGTCGTCGACCCAGAACCGGGAGCCCGGAATGCCATGCAGCCGAGGATGATTCGCGTTGCCGATATCGAGCGTCTTCAGCGCACGATGGAGAGTGTGCCCAAGCAACGGGTCGAGGAAGTCACGACCATGCAAGCCGTCCGGATGCTGTCCTCTCAAAACCACCGCATGCAGGCCAAAGGATACGGCCTAGCCGCTATCGCGGAGCTTCTCAGCGACAGCGGTTTCGTCGTCACCGCCAAGACGCTCAAGACCTACTTGGGCGAGGCCAGGGCGGCAGGAGGACGGAAGAACCGCCGCAAGGGCACCGACCCATCACCGATGGAGCTCCGGCGACAGGTCCGACGACAGAGTCAAAGCGCGCCGTGGAGGCCCACTCCGCCTCGGGAGATGCACAGGCGGAGCTCGGGTGGTCGCCAAGGTGACTCCCGCGGTGACGACCCCTCCAGCAACTGCAGCGCCCGCGGTGACCCCGAAGGGGACGAGGCGACCGTAGTGACGACGCGAGCACACGGCGGTCGGCCTTCGTGCCAAAGGAGGACACCCGAGACATCTGAGACGCCAGCGTTTGGGAAACGGCAAAGGAGATAGCGCAACCGCACGAAGGAGGTTTGGACGATGACCGAGGGCAATGGCGCGGTGCGCGTCTACGGGGTCGGCGGAAGCAAGGGCGGCGTGGGCAAGTCGATGATGACGGTGGCGATGCTGGACCACCTGCTCGAGCAAGAGAGCAGGGTGGTCCTCGTGGAGTGCGGCGGCCGCCAAGGTCCCGAGTCGCACGATTCGGTTCTACGAGTCGCGCGGCGCGCTCATGGGCCGTGTACGCGCCCCTGGTCGTCGCCTTCTGGCACGACTACTGGTACGGACACGTCGAACCCGGACGTGTGGAAGGCGTTCAGGGATCAGGTCGAGACGGAGCTCATCAACCTCGACGAGGTCGACGGCTGGATCCACCTCGTCAACACCTGCGACCGGCACCGCGACGGGGTCGTGGCGATCAACACGGCGGCGCGCAACAATCTCGCGGTCAAGCAGTACGGAGGCACGCTCGACAGCAGCCTGGAGGAGCTCGGGACCGAGCTCGTGGCGCTGTGGGTGATCAACCGGCAGCGCGACAGCCTGGAGCTCCTGCGAGAGTTTATCGACGCCGTCCCGAAGGCGGCGGTACACGTCGTGCGAAAACGGATACTTCGGCGACGAGAAGAAGTTCGAGCTCTACAACGGATCCAAGATCGGCGAGGAGGTGGAGGGCCGCGGAGGCAAGTCGATCACGTTGCCGGATCTTGCTGACCGTGTCGCCGACGACATCTAAAGCAGGCGCATCTCGCTGGGTGTGGCGGCGAAGGAGCTTCCTATCGGCAACCGAGCAGAGCTCGGGAGGTGGCGCGGGGAGGTCCGGAAGGTCCTCGCCGAGGTCTTGTCGTGAGCGTCGAGGAGACGTTCGCGAAGGTGGTCGGTCGACGCGCCTCCGACGAAGAGCGGTAGCGCCTCTACCGCTTGCGCGACGCGCTCGGCCTACGCTGACAGCGACGCGTCTGGAGCATCGTGATGGCGCTCGAGTATTACGATTCGTGCTTCGGGTGATACGCGGCCGAGCTCGCGGAGTACACCGAGCGCTGCATCGAGGACGCGCGCGCGGCATTCGCGGCAGCAGCGGATCGGGAGGTCGCGCAGGTGCAGAGGACGGTCTCGGAGAAGGTCGCGGAGACGATCGTCACCATCGCGCGCGGCCTGACCGAGAGGCCAGTGGGGACTCGCAGGGAGATTCACCGGGTGACAATGTTTCGGCCATGGTGGTGGCGTTCAGCGCGCTGTGCGCGACCGCTGGTATACAGCTTGCGGGGGCCCCTGAAGCCGTTCTGGGCGATGAAGACGGAGACGCTCGCTCCATTGCAAACGAGAGGCGGCGGCGATCTTGGCGGCACCGGCCGGGTGGAAGGTGTTCGCTTTTGCCGGCCGCAACGTACGGAGCGAAAGTCTGCTGGGGCACGGCATCGGAGGCGGTCGAGCGCCGCGACAAGACTGTCGGCTGAGGGCATCGTCGCCGCCTCTTCGCGAATGCCGCGTGCCCCTGGATGCTGGCCAAGCTCATCCGAAGAACGGAATCGCTCTACCCTCGCCCATCCCGCGCATTGCCCGGAGCGGCGGCCCCGGCGCCTCTGCGTGCTCGGTCCGTCGCACCTCGTCGAGTGGGGGCGCGGACGTGTGTCGGGTGGAGACGGTCGTCGAGAAGCGCACTCCGACCGGGCACACGAGCGCCCCTTCACCGGCGGCAGGGTCGCTGGAGCCCACGCGGCCGTCGTACTCGGGCGCGAGCAGGCCGCGACCCGCACTCGGTCAGGCTGCGGGCCCGTTCGGCGCGCCCGCGCGCGAGAACCCCAGTGGTGGGGCCCGGCGGCGAAAGCAGGATACTTCGCATGCCGAAGCGACCCGTCCGACGACCCCGCCGCACCGCCATCGCCTACCTCCGCGCGTCGAAGTCGAAGGACGAGCAGCGGCTCTCGCGGCAAGCCCAGCGCGCCGGCATCGAAGCGTGGGCCACACGCGAGGGCGTCCGAGTGGCCGTGTGGTGCACCGACCAAGGCGTGCGCAGTGTCTCGCCGATCGCTGAACGACCCGGGATGCGTGCGGCCCTGGCGGCAATTCGCGAGCATGGCGCCGCCGTGCTCGTCGTTGCCAGGCGTGATCGCATTGCGCGTGACGTCGTGCTCGCGGCGACGGTCGAGCGCGCCGTGACGATGGCGGGTGCCCGCCTCGTCAGCGCCAGCGGCGAGGGCAACGGCGACTCCCCTGCGGACGCATTCATCCGCACCGTCATCGACGGCGCGGCTCAATACGAGCACGGCTTGATTCGCGCCCGAACCTGCGCGGCGCTTGCCGGGCAGAGCGCACGTCGGCCGTCATCTGCACGACCAGCTCGCGGGGGTCGTCGCA
>CALFNG010000059.1 GCA_937902985.1 uncultured Myxococcales bacterium | reverse complement strand
AGCCAGCCCGGCTCGCGCGGCGCGGGGGCCGCGAAGGGCGGGGCCGCCGCGTCTCCCCGCGCGAGCACGTCTTTCCCGGAGCGCACTTCGAGGGTCACCTCTTCGCCGGGCGCCGCCGCCCGATCGAGCAACGCCTCGATGACCCCGTCTCCGTTCGTGACGCCGTGCCACGAAACCGGCGGCGCGCTGGATGCCCTGGTGCGCGCGACCACGTCGACGGGGACGCCCTTCGCCGGCTCGCGCGCGCCGCGCTCTTCGTCGAAGACGACGATGGGCCAGGCGAGCCCGGTGCCTGCTCCCGACTGTGCGGCTCCATAGACGACGGCGGCCCGAAGGCTCTCGGGCGCCCCGAGGCGAAGGCCGAGGGCCACGGCGGCCATCGCGATCGCGGGCGTCAGCACGAGGAGGAGGCGCTCGAGCCTCGATGCCGACGGGAACGCCGTCAAGGCGCCGGCCTCGCCCACGTCGCGTCGACCGCGGGGCTCGCGTCCATGACGAGAGGCGGGGGGTTCGCGACGGAACACCCGAGCGCGCCCGGCTCGAGCCGGAGCGCCCGGACGCCGTCGGCTCGCCGCACGTGGAGGCCGTCATCGCGGCGCTCGACGTCGACAAACGCGTCGCCCGTCGGGCTCGCTCGCTCTATGCGAACCCCGTAGGCGCCCGTGTCCGACGGTCGGACGCTGAAGTACGTGACCCGCGGCGCCGGCGCGCCGGCTCGCGCGGTCGCCGCGTGGCTCACGACCTCGTGAAGGTAGCGCGCGACGAGAGCGCCCGAGTGACCCATGCCCGGCGCGCGGTCGAAGCGTATCGAGAAGCCGCGCTGCTGCAGCGCGACCGCAAGCATCTCGCTCTGACCGATGGGCGAGGTCGCGTCGTCTTCGCCGTGGATCAGCCAGACCGGGAGATTTCGCGCGTTGTCGACGATGTCGAGCGCGTTGACCCGGTGCGCTGCGAGCGGGTCGCGCAAGATCGCGCGGACGTAGGTGGACAAGTCGTACCGGGAGTCGCCGAAGAAGCTCGTGACCGCGAGGAAGCGATCCGGGTGATGAAAACCAATCGTGGTCGCGCCCGCGCCTCCCATGGAAGCGCCCCACAGTGAAACGTCGAGGGGGCGAGGGTCGGGCGCGTCGGAGCCGCGCACCACGCTCGCGAGCGCGTCGATGGCGCGGAGGACTTCGTCTTCGGCGTCGGCGGTGTAGAGCGAGTTCCCGAGGCCGCTCGGCATGAGCAAGAGCACGCCGCGGGCCCGCGCTTCGCGGAGAAGCTCGTCGTAAGCCGTGTACGTCCAGGGCGTGCCGTTCCACGGGTGCAGGCCGACGAGCAGCGCGCCGAACGCGTGCAGGTCGTGACCCGGCGGGAGGTACACCACGGCCCGTCCGCCGCCCTGCCCCGCGTGGGGGCTCTCGAAGGTGAGCGTCCCGAGCCCCTCGGTCGAGTCTTCGGCGATCCCGAGACGAGGGGGCTCACCGCAGGCGATGCGCTTCTCGTAGCGGCTCACGTCGAGCTCGATGACCAGCCCGTGGAGACCCGGACGCACGGCAGCGACCGCCGGACCGGGAGCGTCCGGGAGCGAGATCGCGTCGACGCGGACGGCGCGACGCCCGGCGCATGGCGGGACCTGCAGCGACTCGCCCGGGTGTTCGCTCGTGAACCGGACCCGAACCTCGTAGCGTCCAGGCGCGAGGGGCGTGCCGGTCAGGTCACGCCAGCGCGTGGACCGCCACGGGCCGCCGCCACCATCGCGAGGCCGGACCTCGGCGGTCTCGAGGTCTGTCCCCCGGACCTCGGAGTGAACGGCGAGCGTCGCGCCGTGCGCGTTGGCCGCGGCGAGGCCGACGGCGACCCCGGTCATCAAGGTTGCCAACCACCTCGCCGCGCTCATCTCGCCGATTCTCCGGGGGAACCGTACCATCGCGAGCGGCCCGCGGCCGTAAGGGCACGACGGCGGTCGGACTTGTAAACGAGCCCGTTCGAGCCTAATCGTGCCTCGGCAAACCGCCATGTCGACAGCCTCTCCCTCCGTTGCCGCTGCCGGCCCCAGCGCGCGCTCCGGTTTCTTTCGCGCTCGTCTCGCCTCGGCGTTCGGCATCCTGCCCCTCGGCGTGTGGACGTTCTTCCACCTCTGGCACAACCTCGCGGCGTTCACCGGCGCCGAGGCGTGGCAGAGCGCCGTCACCGAGTACCCGCACCCGATCGCGCAGGCGCTGACGGGCATTGTCGTGCTCTTGCCGCTCGTGCTCCACGCGATCTGGGGCATCGGTCGCATGGCCACGAGCCGCCCGAACAACGTGCGCTACGGCTTCTACGCGAACCTGAAGTACCTGCTCCAGCGACTGAGCGCGATCGGCGTCCTCCTCTTTCTGGGAGCGCACATCTGGCGTGCGCTGCTGCGTCCCCGCCTCGTCGAAGGGCACGCCGAGGTCTTCGCCGACATCGCGCAAGAAATACGCCTCAACATGCCGACGCTCGCCGTCTACGTGCTCGGATCGCTCGGCGTCGCGTACCACCTGGCGAACGGGGCGCAGAGCTTCTGCATGGGCTGGGGCGTCGTCTCGAGCCAGCGCGGCCTGCGACGCCTCGACGGCGCCACGCTCGTGCTGTTCCTCCTCCTGCTCGTCATGGCGTGGGGCGCCGTCTACGCGCTGTGGGTCGCGGGCGGTCCCGCCTGAGCGAGCTCAGGTTGGCCGCAGCGCCGCAGCGCCAAGGCAGCGCCAAGACTGAGCGACGCGCGCTGAGCGTCAGTCGATCTCGACGCCGGTCGCGTCGAGTTCGACCTTGTCCGACTTGCCCTCTTCGCAGTCGGTGGCGCCGCCAGCCGGCTTCACGAGGGTCGCCTGGACCCTGGCGAGGTGTCCTGGCGCAGTCTTCGGGACGAAGAACGCGTGCCCGTGCATCCGGACGTGCGCTTGACCGGTAACGTCTTCGAGCTGCATCCAGCAGCCCATCTCCTGGCAGACGGCGGTCACTTTGCCGCTCGTCGCGACGGTGCGGCCCTCGAACGCGGCCGGGTTCTTCGCGATGTCGGCGAGAGCGACGAGCGGTGACGTGATCCGCTCGCCGAGCGCCAGCGTGGCTTGCGTGACGCGAGGGGCGGAGCTCGATGCCGCGGACCCTGTGGATGACGCGGACGCGGCCGACGACGCGGACGCGCCGGCTCCCTTCGAATCGCCCGGCGCGCGCGCGCAACCGGCGCCCACGCTCGCCAGGCTCGCGGCGACTGCAGTGACGGCGAAAAAGGTGAAGCCCGTCTTCATGCTGGGCCGATCGTAGCGCAGTTCGCGCTCAGCCCACGCCGAGGAGCTTGTTCATCGAGGCCTCGTCCGCCGGCGTGAACGGGTACTGGTCGAAGTCGGAGCTCGTGACCCACTTGAAGGCGTTCACGTTCCTCGGCTCGAGCGCGTTGTCGGCGGCGTCGGGCAAAGCGCACTCGTAGAGAAAGAGATCGACCACATAGTGCTCGTAAGGGTGGCTGACGAACGAGATGAGCTTGCCGACTTCGATCTCCGCGCCTAACCGGTGCCGCACTTCGCGCTTGAGCGCGTGCGCGTCCATCTCGCCTTCTTCGACACGGCCGCCCGGAAATTCCCACATCAGCGGGAGCACGGCCGTGCCTCGCCGCTGCGTGATGAGGTAGTGACCGTCCCTCTCGAGGATCGCGGCGACGACGCGGATGGTGCGCTCGTGGGACATGCTCTTTCGTCGGGGTGGTGCTTGCGTTCCGCTGCCGCCTGTTCACATCGCGATCCGGAAGAGCTGCTGCCCCATCAGCAGGACGTCTCCCGAGCGAATGTCCGACTCGCCGGCGATTCGCACGAACGTTCCGTTCGAGCTGCCGAGGTCCGTGAGAAAGAGACGCTGCCCGTCCCACGTGAGCCGGCAGTGCAGCCCGGACACGTAGCCGTCTTCCGGGAACAGGATATCTCCGCGCTCGCGCCCGAGGTGAACGCCGCCCTCCGGGATGGGGAAGGCATTGCCTGTCTCTTCGCGCCCGATGACCAGCGCGATCCGGCCCACGTAGCCCTTGCTTGGCGCTCCGAGCCGCTCGACGCCGTCGGCAGCAGGCGGCTGAAGCACGAGGGGTTCGAACTTGATGATCTCTTGCCCGATGCGAAAGACTTCGTTCGGTCGAAGCTCGACCGGCATGTCCCGCCCGAGCTTCTTGTAGACCCCGTTCAGCGAGGCCTCGTCTTTCACCATGGCCCGACCGGCGCCCGCCGGACGAAACGTGGCGTGGCGGGGCGACAGGTAGCTGTCGCCAGCGAAGATTCCGCCGGTCTCGCGGCCGACCGCCCCGGCGCCGCCGACGACCTGATACGTACCGGCCTCGCTCCCGTCGGCCCGGAGAGCCGTGAGGGTGATGGTGCCGGCCGCGGGCTCAGCAGACGCAGCCGGTTGAGCCACCGGTCGCGGCGCCAAGTTGCCAAGGCGAAACCCGCAAGAACCGCAGAACAGGTTTGACGTGGTGTTCACGTGGCTGCATTGCGGGCAGATCACCTGGCCCACCGCCGAGCCCACAGCTTGCGCTTGCGGGGCGCCCGGAGGCGCGATCGGCGCAGGGGCCGCGACCGGCGCGGGGGGCGCGGGGGCCCGCATGGGCGCCGGAGGCGCC
>CALFNG010000058.1 GCA_937902985.1 uncultured Myxococcales bacterium | reverse complement strand
GAAGAAGGCAGCCTGAGTCATGTGTTGCGGCTCACGCTGCACGCGGCAGTGTGCAGGTAAACGGGGATCTGCACCCGTCACAGATTGTGACCTCAAAGCCTGGTCGCGGTGGTCGCCGCACTCGCCCCTATGCCTTCACGGAGCAAGGCGTAGCGATGCTCTCGAGCGTCCTTCGCAGCGCGCGCGCCGTGTCGGTCAACGTCGAGATCATGCGTGCGTTCGTGCGACTGCGGACGATGCTCGCCGGGAACGTAGAGCTCGCCCGCAAGCTCGCCGCGCAGGCTCTCTAGCGGTCCTGAGAGGGCTGCTCATGCACCACTGTCGGAGTCAGGTCACCGCCACGAACGATGAGCCGCCGATCGAACGTCTGGTGGTCCTTCGCGACGACCAGCTCGTGAGCGAAGTCCTCCGCTTTCAATGCCAAGAAGCGTCGGCCGTTCCTAGAATGCTTCCGTTCGTTTCGAATCGACGATGACGAGGTATATGGGAGCTTTGAAATGGTGCGCGCACGCTTCAGCCGCTCCGTACGTTCTCTCGAGCTCGAAGGCCTTGGCGTGTTCTGCGGCGGCGATGGCCTTTGGCTTGATGCCTTTCTTGGCTTCGAAGCGCTCGATGAAGGCCAGTGAGCCAGAGCGTCAGTTGCAGGTACCGGGCGACGGGAACTGCACCTTCATGTCGCCCCCGCTGGCGGGGATGGTGGCCGTGACGGTGTGGCCTTCGACGTCGGTGAGCGCCGCGGGGCCGCCGGCGCCTCCGCCGCCGAACTCCCAGTAGCCGTTCTGGCTCTGCACGGCGTTCGACACGGTCTTGACCGGAAAGACCGTATTCTGGAAATACACCTGCGTGCCGACCCCGGCGTTGACCACGGCCTGGATCGTCCCCGTCACGGGACACGGGACTGACTTCCAGGTCGTGCCCGACGGACTGCCCGTCGAGTACCCGAGCGCGTTGAACGCCTGCATGCTGACGTCGAGGTGCCCCGCGTTCTTGCAAGGCGCGTTCTGGCCTCCGTCGGTCGGGCACTCGTCGGTGATCGTGACGATGACCGAGTTCCCGTTGGCCGGGTTGGTCAGCTCGGCGCACTCGCCGCAGTGCACCACGTTGCTGAAGCCGCCGTTCGCGTCGCCGGGAATGGCCGCGAAATACGTGGACTTCGCGAGGCCGGTGTTCGCGATGTTGTCCATCGTGTCGGACGCGGCCTGACCGCAGTTGTTGCCGCTCCCGCCGGTGGTCTCGCGGCCGGTGTAACCGCAGGCGGTCTTGTAGTTGCTGGGGCTCATCGACGTATTTTGACCGAAGTAGTAGCAAGTGAACGAGGCATTCCCCGAATACGTGAGCGCGCCGGACCACGTGCACGTGGCGCTCTGGCCGCCGCTGCTGCTGCTTCCGCTGCTTCCGCCCGCGTCCCGCCCCGCGTCGACGCCGGAGCTCCCTCCCGCGTCCATCTTCGGGCCCGAGCTGGCGCCCGAACCCGAGCTCGAGCTGGAGCCGCTCCCCGACGACGAACCCGAGCTCGGGCCCACGCCGGACGTCGAGCCGGCGCTCGAGCCCACCCCGGAGCGTCCGGTCGTCGCGTCGCCGCCGCCCGACGGGCTCGCGGCGTCGTCTCCGGGACCGTCGGCCGGCGTTCCGCTCTGCCCGCTGCACGCGCCGCACGTCAGCGCCGCGAGCAACGAGGTCCCGATCCAGCCTGCGACCGCCGCACTCCTCATCTCGGTGTCTCCGTGGCAGGAGGAATGTCGACGACCTCCCAGGTTGGGGTGTGGTTGCTCTGGCTGTTGCCGTTGAAGGACAGCGGGCCCTTGTAGTTCGTCGGCTGATTCCAGATATCGAGCGCCGGGTACGTCGTCAGCTTTCCGGTCCCGTCGTCGACCAGGGCGGTCAAGTAGAGCTGCGACGTCGGGACCTGGCCGCCGCTCTTCAGGTTGGCCTGATTGAAGAGGGCGCCGCCTCGCGACGACGAGAAGATGATCCAGTAATAGGTCTTGCCGCTGCAGGTCGTGACCTGGGGCGACCACTTCGCCCAGCTGTTCGTGACGCCGGGGCTCGCCGCGCCCGTGCAAGCGGGCGGCACGTTCGCCTCGAGCCGGACGCTCGTTCCGCCGGCTGCGGGAACGACGAACACCTCGGCGTGGGGATTGTAATACATGGTCTCGCTGCCGGGAGCCCGGTCGAACGCGACGTACTTGTCGTCGGGCGAATACGAAGGATAGTACTCGTTCGTGTTCGGGTCCGACGCGCCCTGGACCGGCGTCGCCGCGCCGCCGGCTCGGTCGTTGTATGGAACCGCGTAGAGGTCCGCCGCTCCGGTGGCGAGTCGCCCGTCCTTCGCGGCGTTGGTCGAAACGTAGACGATCGTCTTTCCGTCGTGGCTCCAGGCGGGCCCCTGCGCGCCCCGGGCGTCGCCATTTCGCGCGATGAACCCGTAGCTCTTGCCCTCGTTGCCCTTCATGTAGTTCGAGAGGGTGTTGCTGTTGGTCCCGGCTTCGGCCTGGGCCGAGCTGGGCACGCTCGTCGAGAGATCGATCCACGCGAGGCGGGAGTTCGGCGCGTCGCTGTAGCTCTGCCCGTTCCAGGGGGACGACGAGCCCTGGTACGTCACGACCACCGCGTGGTCGCCGGCGGCCCAGGCGCTCGTCGAGAAGCTCATGATCCCGAGCCAGGGCTGGCTGAACGCCTCGGCGCCGCCGGGCGTGAGCCACGACGGAATCTCCCCTTCGTGCATGTTGGCCGCGGACGCGGTGACGCCGTTCCACGGATAAAAGTCGATGAACGCGACGCTCTTGCCGTCGGGAACCGCGGTGTGGCAGCCGATGCACTGCACCGCGCCCGTGCCGTTCTGCAGCTGCCCTCCCTGATCGCGAGAGAGCTTGAGCTGCGCCGTCGCGACGTCGAGCACCTTCGCGATGCCCTCGTCGCCCACGTTGAAGCCCTCGAGCCAGGACTGGCCGTCCTTCTCGCCGACGGCGGCCCAGTAGATCATCGCGCCGTCGGCCACCGCCGGCGCGATGCGGAACTTGCTCTGCGAGCCGGCCGGCTTCGACGCCGCGTTGGTCGGGTCGACCGAGCGGACGGTCAAGACGAAGTCTTCGTCCCACGTCGAGCCGCGGATCGCGTCCCAGATCGTCTTGGGCATCTTCCACGTCTTGCTCGTGGTGTAGACGACGAGGTCGTTCGTTTGACGCGGCGTGTGGAGGCGGAGCTCGAACAGCGTCTGGCTCGCGCTCGCGGCCGCGTAACGGAACCGAGGCCGGAGCCAGTTCTGTGGGATGAGCGTCCCGTCGCTCGGTTCGGACACGCACGGCCCACCCGACCCGAGTCCCGGGTCGCTGAAGTGCGACGCGGCATCGGCCGGCGTCGCGGGCGAGCCGTCGTCGGGCTGCGCGTCGATGATCGGCGCCGAGGGAAAGTCCTGGCAAGCGTCGCACGATCGCTTCAACGATGTGCAGTCGGTCTGCGCGAACGAGCCGCCACCGGGCGAGAAGCCCGTACCGCTGCCTCCGTCGTCTCCGAAGACCAGGCCGTCGTTCGTTGGCGCGCCCGAGGTGCGGCCCGTGTTGGCACATGAAGGCCCCGCGATCGCGGCCGCGAGAAACCCGAGTGTTGCCACGGACCCGGCCACCGCCGTTCTGACTCTTGCGTGAGGGGGTGCCACGTGGGGGTAGTGCCGCGACCCGGCCCAAACGGCTCGACGAATCCCGGGTCGCATCCTGAGTTAGGATGCGGCGCGCGCGCCTTCGAGGCCATGAAACCGTGAGCCGCCGCGGGAAGCCGCTCGCACTATACGAGGGCTCGCGAGGCGATCGCGCCGGCGAGAGACCCCCCCGATGTTGCCGTCGTCCCGCTCGGTTCTCCCCGCCAACCGCGGTGCGCTGGGAGCCATGCGGCGCGCGCCACGCACCCCGAGGAGCGGGCTCCCGGCGGTCGCGGTCGCGGTCGCGCTGCTCGCAGGCTGTTCGGCGCAAGCGCCGGCGGCGAGCGTCCCCGACGCCGCCGAGGTTGGCGCAGCCAAACCGGACAGCGACGGCAGCACGGGAACGACGCCGGTGGCGCCCGATGGGGGTTCGGCGTCGACCTCGATCGACGGCGGGACCGTCTCGGTGCCGCGGGGCCCCACGCCTTCGGCGCCGGGCATGCGCTTTCCATTTCCTCAGAACCGCGAGAGCTCCCACTGCTCGTACCCGAGCCACTACGACAACACCGACGTCGTCGCGGCCTACCAGCAGTGGAAGACCGACACCGTGACGAGCGCCGGGGCCAACGGCTTCTTGCGCGTGCAGCGCCCGCACGAGCCCGGCCTTCAACTCGACTCCACGGTGTCCGAGGGCATCGGCTACGGGATGCTCCTCGCCGCGTACATGAACGATCAAGACCTCTTCGACCCGCTGTGGAAGTACGAGCAGCACTGGACCGACGGCAGTGGCCTCATGAACTGGTACATCGCGGCTGACGGCACCGGCCTCGGTCCGAACGGCGGCGGCGCCGCGACCGACGCGGACGAGGACATGGCGTTTGCGCTCGTCTTGGCCGATCGCCAGTGGGGCGGGCAGGGGTCGCTCTCGGCCTCGTACGCGTCGTTCGCGCTCCAGCAGATCCGCGACATCTGGAAAGCTGAGATCCAGGACGGCAAGTTGCCGAAGCCGGGCGAGTGGGGCGGGTGGAACACGGTGAACATCTCGTATTTCGCCCCTGCGTACTACCGGGTCTTCGCGACGCTCGACCCCGGCGACGACTGGGCCGCCGTGGTCCAGACCGTCTACGATACGATCGACTTCGCCGTGAACTCCGCGAACGGCAACCAGAGCAACGGCCTCGTGCCGGCCTGGTGCGACGACAGCCACGGTTCGCCCTGCACGCCGGCCGACGAGAACATCGCGAACGACACGGGATACCAGTACGACGCGTGCCGCACGCCGTTTCGCATCGGGCTCGACTGGTGCTGGAACGGCGAGCCGCGAGCGCAGTCCTATGTGGCGCTCACGAGCGCCTTCTTCGCCGGAGTCGGGGCGGCGACGATCGCCGACGGGTACGCGCTCGACGGCACGCCGAAGCCGCAGCACCCCGGCGGTCACTCGGCGTCGTTCGTGGGCCCCGCGGGGGTCGGCGCGATGAGCTCTCCCGCGTATGCCTCGCTCCTCGACGATGCCTATTCGGGAATCGCCACCCGCACGTATCTCGTCGGCGGCACGTATTACGATGATTCGTGGACCGCGATGTCGCTGTTGATGATGACCGGCAATTTCCTCGATTACACGAAGTACTGAGGCTAGAGAACGCATGATCCCTTCGCTCCGGTTCCCCTCCGGATTCCATCTCGTCGGCTTTGCGTGCGCCGTCGCGCTCGTCAGCGCCTCGTGCGCGGACACCGGACAGGAGAAGCCGGGCGGCGCGAACGGCGGCGACGGCACGAACCAGCCGACCGGAAGCTTCGGCACGGGGCCCGAAGACGGCGGCGCCGACTCCAAGCCCCCGCGCGCTCAGCGATGCGACGAGGCGGGCCGCTGCACTTGCTTCAACATCGCGTCGATCGGCGCCCCGGGGCACACCGGCTTTCAAGGAGGGCAAGACAGCACGACCGCCTTCACGGACTACCTGAACGCGCAGAGCAGCGCGAACGTCGATCTCTACGCGAAGCGACCCACCCTCGACGCCGCGTTCCTCACCCGGTACGACGTGCTCATCGTGCAGTGGCTCGTCGACGGAATGTCGAGCGGCACCGGCACGGGGTACTGGACGTTCAGCGCCGGCGAGCTCGCCGCGCTCAAGGCCTGGGTCGAAGCGGGCGGAGGCCTCATCGCCCTGTCGGGTTACGACTCGTCCGCGCAGGAGGTGACGCCGCTCAACCAGCTCATGACGGCCATCTCCGACCTGTCTTACGGAACCGGCGACGTGCTCGGGAAGATCGGGAACTACTGCCTCGGAGAGTCCGACCCCCTCGGCGGCTGGGTGCAGAGCACACCGATCGGAAAGCACATCGGCGAGGTCGGCGCCTTTCACGGGCGCCCGGTCCTGGCCGGCTCGAAGGCGACGGTCGACTGCACCGACGGAGCCAACGTCTACGCCGCCCACGAAGACATCGGAGCCGGTCACGTCTTCGCCTACGCAGACGAGTGGGTGACGTACACGAGCCAGTGGTTCGGAATCGACGCGGGCGCGGGCTGCGCCGACGCGTCGGCCGACGTCGCCTACCAGGTGCCGCAGTTCTGGTTCAACGCCATCAGCTACGCGTCGCAGGCCACGGAGTGCCCTTTCACGCTGACGGGACCGATCACGCGGTGACGAGCGGGGTCAGTCGTAGCGCTCGCTGTGGACCTGCTGCCTCGGCAGGCCCATCTCCTTGCGGAGAAGATCGCGGACCGAGCCGACCATTCGTTCGAGGCCGCAGACGTATGCGTGGGGCGCGAGCGATGCGCCCGCTTCGCCGCCGGCCGCTGCGGCGAGCTCGGCCCAGAGGGCGCGGACGTGCGACTGCACGTAACCTCGGCGGCCCGTCCAGCCGTCGCGGGGCTGCGACAGCGTGGGCTCGAAGCGAACCGCCGGATCCTGGCGAGCGAGCGCGCGAAACTCGTCGGCGTAGAGCAGGTCTTCTTCGCGTCGCACCCCGAGCACGAGCCAGATCGGGACCTTGGCCGGGCGCGCCGCAGTCGCCTGGAGCATGCTCCGCATCGGCGTGACGCCGGTTCCCGTGGCGATGAACAGAGCCGGCGCGAGGCTCTGCGGACCCGTTCGCGTGAAGAAGCCCTGCGGCCCCGTGAACCGGACCACCTCGCCGGGCTCGATCGCGTGGAGGCGAGTCGACGCCGGTCCGTTCGGTACGCGCGTGACGGCCACGTCGAATTGCGGCGATCCGTTGGGCCCCGAGGCGATCGAGTACGACCGCTTCACGCCGTCGAAGAGCGCGCTCACCCACTGACCCGGCTCGAACGCCATGGGCTCGCCGTCGACGCGCTCGAAGACCAGCTCGCGCACGTTCGGGGTGAGGGCACGAGCGCGCGCGAGGCGGGCCTCGAAGGTCGGGGGCAGGAACGCCATGGCCGCTCTATGTAGGCTCTTTGACGGCTCGACGCCCAGGGCGAGGCGCCGTTGCGGTCGGGCTCGAGAGCGCCTCGGCGCGGTACGCGTAGGCGGCCTTCACGCGCGAGAGAGCGCGAAGGGAGCGTTCCATTCGAAGGAGCGCGTCGAGCGTATCGTCCGTCGTCAGGTCGCGGGCGCGGGCCGCGCCGATGACCTGCTCGATCGCGCTCGTCGCGTCGTGCGGGTGGTAGATGGCGCCCGGCAAGAGAGCGACCTCGAGCGGCTCGTCGGCGCCGACCACCCGGGCGTCGAAGAGCTGCCCCGACGCCGCGTCGAGCTCCGCGCGGGCCGCGTCGTCGAGCGTCGTCACGAGCAGCTCGGCTCCGCTCCAGACGTCGATCAGCCACGCCTCCGAACGGCGAGGCGTGCCGCCGCTCGCGCGGGCGCCGCGAGCGGCGCGAGACGCGCGAAAGAGCCCGCGGTGGGCGCGCTCGAGAGGCCCCAGCCATTGCCGATCGGCGGGCTCGAGTTCGGCCTCGACTTCACGACCGAACCGACCTCGCGTCACGGCGTCGCACCAGAACGCCCGGCTCCGCTCTTCGAACCAGGGGTCTTCGGGGGAGAAGGCGCCCGTCCTCGCCTCGAACGCGGCCTTCATCTCGCTGGCGCGTGCGACCCGGCCGGCAGGAGACTCGCGCGACGCGCCGCCGAGCTGGACGATCCGGGCCGCTGCCTCGAGCACTCCCATCCCGGCCCCGCCTCGTGTACCCTAAGGCTCTGCGGCGCGCATGGAAAACCGCATTTTCTTCCCCCAGTCGGTGCTCGACGAGTGGATCGTCGAGGGAACGGTCGACCTCCAGGAGGGCGTGCTGACGCTCTTGCCCGTTGGCCGCCGTTACCGGCTGGCCGAGGCCGTGCGCGTGGTGCGCGACGCGAGCGGAGGCGGCGACGCCGAGCTCCTCGGGCGGGTGAAGGCGCGCGTCTATCTCGAGCAAATCGGGGCCGAAATCGTCGAAACCTCGATGCTCCTGGGCGACGCCGCATACGACGTGGAGCCGGGGTGGGTCGCGGTGCCGACGAGCGGCTTCGTCGACTACGCGGCCGCCATGAAGCCCGGGCGGGGCGGCAGCCAGCCGAAGACCGACGAAGAGCTGCTCGCCAAGTTCGCGGCCAAAACGCTTTAAGTTCGAGCCCCCTGGCGCGCGCCTGCGGGACGTAGCACCCTCCCAAGGGCGTGACCCTCGAGCTCGCAAACCTGCTCTTCGGGGCCACCGCGGCTGTCTACTTCGCAGCTTCGGTGCTCTTCGTTGCCGACTTGCTCGGCCGCGCCGGGACCCTGGCTCGCTGGGCGCCGCGCCTCGTCGCGATCGGCGTGCCCCTGCACGCGGCCCACATCGCCGTCTGGTCGGTCGTCTTGCACGTGTGCCCGGTCGAGGGCATCCACTTCGCCCTCAGCGTCGCCGCGATGCTGGCGTGCTTGACGTACGCCGTCGCTCGCCTTCGCTACCGGGTCGACGTGGTCGGTGCGTTCGTGGCGCCGCAGGCCCTCGCGTTCCTGCTGGCGTCGCGCTTCGTCGGCCCCGTCGACTACGAGCCGCGCCTCCGGAGCGCGCTCTTGCCGTTCCATGTCATCAGTAACCTCATCGGGATCGCGCTCTTCACCCTCGCGTTCGCCGCCGCGGTCGCCTACCTGCTCCAGGAGCGCCGCCTCAAGCACAAGCAGTTCGCGGGCTTCGAGCACCTCCCGCCGGTCGATGCCCTCGACCGGGCCGAGCACCGCTTCCTCGTCGCGGGGTTTCCGCTGCTCACCATCGGCATCCTCACGGGCACGATCTGGTCGCGCGAGATCGAAGCGGGCGGCACGGCGGCGATCGCGCGGGCGGCCCTCTCGTACGCCTCGTGGGCGCTCATCGGCGGGGTCTTGCTCCTGCGTGCGGCCGCCGGCTGGCGAGGGCGTCGGGCTGCGTTCGGGACGATCCTCGGCTTCGGCCTGACGCTCCTGGTCCTGGTCATCTACCTGGTGCGCAGCCTCCTCACAGCGCCCGGCGGCCCCGCATGATCGTCGTGGTGGGCCTGTCGTACCGCACCGCGCCCGTCGAGGTCCGCGAGCGGCTCGCCGCGGGCGCCGACGCCCTCCCCGTCGTCCTGGCGCGCCTCGCGGCCCGCACCGAGCTCGCCGAGGTGCTCTTTCTCTCCACGTGCAACCGCGTCGAGGTCTTCGGGCTCGTGCACCCGGCGACGAGCGCGCGAGGCGACGATCGCGTCGAAGCCGCGCTGCGCGCGATCCGCGAAGAGCTCGCGCGCCAGGCCGGAGCGGGGAGCGGCGACGACCTCGCCGCGTACCTCTACGACAAGCGAGGCGACCAGGCGATCGAGCATGTGTTCCGCGTGGCCGCGAGCCTCGACTCGATGGTGCTCGGCGAGCCGCAGATCCTCGGGCAAGTCAAAGACGCCTACGAGGCCGCGGTCGCCGCGGGCGCCCTGAAGGGAACGCTCTCGCGCTGCGTGAGCCGCGCGTTCACGGTGGCCAAGCGCGTGCGAACCGAGACGGCGATCGGCACCGGGACCGTGAGCATCTCGAGCGTGGCGGTCGACCTCGCGGGCAGGATCTTCGGCGGCCTGTCCGATCACGCGGTGCTGCTGCTCGGGGCGGGCGAGATGGCCGAGGCCGCCGCACGCAGCCTCGGCGAAGGCGCGAGCGCGCTGCGTATCTGCAACCGGAGCTTCGACCGGGCTGCGGCGCTCGCCCGCGATCTTCACGCGGCGGCCGTTCCCTGGGACGGTCTCGAAGCCGAGCTCGTGCAAGCCGACGTGGTGGTCGCGAGCACCGCCAGCAACGCCTACGTGGTCACGCGCGACATGGTCCGGCGGGCGATGAAACAGCGCAAGGGGCGGACGCTCTTCTTCGTCGACATCGCGGTGCCGCGCAACGTGGAGCCGTCGGTCCACACCATCGACAACGTCTACGTCTTCAACGTCGACGACCTGGAGCAAGAGGTCGCGCGCGGCATGAAGGCGCGCCAGAGCGAGGTCGGCGCCGCCGAGAAGATCGTGGCCGAGGAGCTCGCGCGCTTCCTCGCCTGGACCCGCGGGCTCGAAGTGCAGCCCACGGTGGTCGCCATGCGCGCCAAGGCCCGCGCTGTACTGTTCTCGGAGCTCGAGCGCTCCCTCGCCGGCCGGTTGAAGCACCTTGCCGACGGGGACCGCGCGGCCCTCGAGCAGATGCTCGAGAGCGCCGTCGGCAAGCTCCTTCACACTCCGACGACGCGCCTCAAGGAGCGAGCGGCCGACGGCGAAGACGCGCGCGAGCTGGCGGCGGCCGTTCGATTTCTCTTCGATCTGCAAGAGCTCGGAGGCCCCCCCAGGAGCGAAGAGGACCCGCTCGAATCCGAGAGCGACGAGCGGCTTCCGAACTGAACCGCGCGGGTCGGCCGCTCGGCCTACCGGCGCTTCTTCGTCTTGGCGGCGACCTTGTTGGCCGCGGGGGGCTTGGGGCCGACAGAGGCGACGGTTGCCTTGTTTGCCTCGATTGTGGGCTTGGCCGACGTGGCTGATTTCGAGCTCACGGCCGGGACGTTGACCACCGTCCCCGGCGGAGGCGGCGGAAGCGAGAACACCGGGGGCCGCCGTACTCGTCCGCGCATCTCGACCGGGATGACCGCCTTGTGCGCGGTGTGGGTCTTGGAGAAGGCGACGACCTTGGTGTCGACGAGGCCCGCCGTGCGGAACGCCTCGAAGACGTCGGCCTCGGAGATGGCCTTGCTGCCCTTGGGGCGGACGATCCAGAGGGCGCCCGTGTCGATCAAGCGGGCTCGGAGCAGCTGCACTTTGCGCAGTGCGTCGCGGGTGTCGGCGCCGAAGAAGATGAGCGGGGCTCCCTCGGGGACGCGCCCCTCGGCCACGCTCGCGGTGCGCTCGCGCAGGGCGGTCAGGAACAGGGTGTCGCGCACGTCGACCACGGCGACCCGCGATTCCGGCCCGACTTCGAGCTTCTCGAAGAGGCCTTTGGGTTCTTTGATGAGCCGAGACCACCGGTCGGCCAGGGGGGCGCCGAGCTCGAGGCGAGTCTCGCCGTCGTCGGTCCGCAACACCAGAGCGGCGCCGTCGACGGTGACGGACTTCATTTGATCGAAGGGAATGTCGAGCCGGAACTCGCCTTGAAAAATGAGGCGTTCCGTCTCTAGAAGCGCTTTGCCGGCAGAGGTCCTCTTGCCGACACGGGCGTTGCACTCGGCTTCCAAACCCATCTCCCGAGAAGGGTAGTCCGCGCCGCCGGGACATACCGCATTTGTTGAGCGTCTCCCGAGCGTCCTTTCGCCGATTGGCGGACTTCGATGGCCTCTCGACGGCCGACGGCCGACGGCGCTCTCGGCGTCCGTTTCGGTGGCCGTCAGCGAAGAGCGCGGCCCACCGTGAGGCCCAGATCGCGCGCGGCATCTTCGCTGTCGGGCCACGGAACCCGGCGCTCGAGATGGCGCGGTGACGACCCGTCGATCCTGGCAATGAAGGCGCGAAGGTGAAGGGTCCCGTCCGACCTCTCGGCGTAGACGCCAAGAGGCGTACGGCAATCGCCCCCGAGCGCGACGAGCACGCCTCGTTCGGCCGCGACGCAGGTGGCCGTCTCCGCGTGGTGCAGAGGCGCCAGCCGACCGCGGGTCGCCTCGTCGTCGGCTCGGCATTCGATGCCGAGCGCGCCCTGTCCCACCGCCGGAAGGGACACTTCGGGGGCCAGCACCTCCGTGGCCCGGGCCGCGAGCCCGAGGCGCACGAGACCCGCCCGTGCGAGGACGATGGCGTCGAACTGGCCCTCGTCGACCTTCCTGAGGCGCGTGTCCACGTTTCCTCGCACCGACTCGATGGTCAGGTCCGGGCGGACCGCCTTCAACGAAGCCATGCGCCGGAGGCTCGAGGTGCCGACCCGAGCCCCGGCCGGGAGAGCGGCGAGCGTCCGGTATACGGGCGCGACAAGCACGTCGCGGGGGTCCTCGCGCTCCGGAACGCAGGCGATGACCAGCCCGTCGGGCAAGAGGCCCGGCACGTCTTTGATCGAGTGCACCGCGAAGTCGGCCCGGCGCTCGAGGAGCGCTTCTTCGATCTCCTTGACGAAGAGCCCTTTGCCGCCGATGTCCGCCAGCGGCCGGTCTTGAATCCGGTCGCCGCTCGTCACCACCTGGAGCTCGGCCATGACCACGGTCGGGTCGAGCGCCGAGAGGCGCTGTACGAACGCGCGGCACTGCGCGAGGGCCAGGAGAGACCGCCGGGTCGCCACGGTCAGCGTTACGCCCTGCGGATGGGGCGGCGGGGGCCGCTCCGGAGAAGGCCGCCCGGGGGAAGATGGCTGTTCCCGCGGGGGCGTCTCGGGCGTCTCCGGGGAGCGGCGGGAGGCCTGCGGCGGCTCGGACGGCGGCGTCATGGGGCCAAAGGTAGCCCGACTCGCACGGCACCAGTGATAGCCTCGACCGCTGGTCCGCCGTGCCACGCTATCGGTCATTCTGTACCTCCACGGGCGGGGTGGGAACGCCTTCGAGGATTGCCGCAAGTGGGCTCGGGTGGCGCGCATCTTCGGCTGGGTCGTTTGCCCGCAGGGGCCTACACCGACGGACACCGGCGGGCGCACATGGAACAACGACGCCGACGCCGCCAAGCGCATCGTCGACGCCACGCTCGCGTCGCTCAACGAGAAGTACAAGGGGCGCATCCGGTCGCGGGGGAACATCCTCGTCGGCTTCAGCGAGGGCGCGTTCATCGCGCAGCAGATCGGCGTTCGCGATCCGGCGCACTTCAGCCGCTGGCTGATGCTCGCGGCGAACGACCACGACTGGTTCGGCGACGCCCCGCAGCTCATCGAGCAAAATCACTCGAAGATTCGCCGCGTATTCCTCTTCACCGGCGAGAATGACGAGGTCGCCGAAAACACGAAGAAGGCCGGCGAGATGCTCAAGACGGCGCACATCCGGGTCAAGGTGAGGATCGCGCCGGGGATGGGGCACGAGGTGCCGGCCGACGCCATGATCACGAACTATCGGCGTCCGCTGCGCTGGCTCGTCGTCGCCCGCTAGCGGCGGCGCAGCCGTCCGCGTCCTGGCCTAGCGGCGGCGCAGCCGTCCGCGTCCTGGCCTAGCGGCGGCGCAGCCGTCCG
>CALFNG010000057.1 GCA_937902985.1 uncultured Myxococcales bacterium | reverse complement strand
GCTGGAGTTCAGACGTGTGCTCTTCCGATCTGGGCTTGTTAGCGGGCGGCGAGTAACTTGCGCGGTACTGCCCTCGGTCATCGGTGGTCGCCGTCGCCAGCGAGACGTGAGGCCCCGAGTTCTTGTCGACGATCTCGACCAGAACGCCAGCGAGGGGACCACGCCCCGGGCTCGAGACGACGCCCTCCACCGTGTGACTGCCGTGCCCCGGGCCTCCCTTCACGTGTGGTGGGGCACCGTTCGTTGGATGGTGAGCTTTCGGATGTGGTCCTTTCGCGCTCGAGGCCGGCGCCACGTGCTGCGCCCCGAGCGGGGCCGCCGTAGGGTGCGTCGCGACTGGCGATGGGCCGTGATGAGATGCGACAGGCCCTGCTGGATGCGTGGCGACGACCGTGTGCGGATGGTCCAGGCCGACCACGTGGAAGGACGAAGGCAGGACGTTGGGCGGACCCGGTTGCGGAAACTGCACGTTTCCGTATGCGCACAAGGCACCGTAGTCCACTTTGTCGCCGGTTTTGAGATTTGGTAGACGCGCGGAGAAGTACTGCGCGCCCGCCCGCACGTCCGTGCGAAAGAGGACGGCCGGGACTTTGGTCGGAGCGCCGCCGTTTACGCGGTAGTGGACCTCCACGCGATAACTTGCGTTCAGAGGGTGCACACCGACCGTGAGGGTGATGCCAGCAGCCTCGTGTCCCGCGCCGGCCACGACGATTCCCTCGGGCGCAGGCGCGTCCGGGGTGCCGTACCAGACGGATTTGCCGGCTAGTTCGAAACGCACGAGTCCTCGTTTTTGCAACGATCGGCAGGCGGCGGGCGCTCTCCCTCGATCCGGACGTCGTTCCGGCGATCCGCCGTCACGGCCCTCCGTAGCGCATGAGGAACGCGCCGCGCGCCAGTCAGGCCGACAGGAACTGCAACTGAACGACCGCCGTGATGTCCTTCAATCGAAGCGCGAAGCGCTCGACGACACGGAATCGGTAGTTGCCGTCCACGTCTTTCTGCTCGAAGCGAACGATGACATCCTCCTCATGGCTCATCTTCCCGCGAACGAGATCCATCGTGTTTCCACCGAGCGACACGACGATGCCCGTGTAGAGAATCTGCGGGACGACGGCAGCAGCGCCTAATGCGCCCGCTGGCCCAACGATGGTCACCAACGGAGCTGATGTGTAGCCCGAGCCGCCAACGGTGATCGCAATGCCAGTGATGGCCCCGCCAGACACTATTGCTGTTGCCAAAGCTTGGGTGCCTCCTGCAGGCGGAGCGGCAATGGTCACGGTAGTGCCCGCAGTGGTGTACCCGGTTCCCGGAGCCGTGACTTTCACCGCCGTAATCGAGGTGGTGGTCCCCAACCCCCCGTTCAAACCGCCGCCGGCAGTCCCCGCAATCGTTTTGAAAGGAGGCAGGGTTCCGGTCCCGTAGAATCCGGCATTCATGAGATGGCGAATCGGCTCGGCAGGCGTGATGAGCGTCGTGGGTAATGGCGAGTGTGCATCGGCGAATGGGGCCGTCTGCAGGACCAGCGCATACGGGCCGTACTGCCCTTTGCCTTGAAGGTTCGAGAACGCCTGCGCGACCGCTGCGACCGTTTTCTCTTGGTACAGACCACTCTGCGCTCCGCTTGGCTGTGCCGGAGAGACCGTGACGATTTGATCGGCCGAAAGTGCGAGCGCCGGATTCGCCAACGTGCTCGTCGGGAGTAGAAGGTTGAGGAGGCCCAGATCAAGCGTTGGCTGGTTCACCCGGAAGTTGACCGGGCTAGAGGCCCCGCTCATGAGCTGGCTTTGGAAGAAGTTCTGTCCTTGGAAGATGATGCTGTCCTCAACTTGAGCGAGGATGTTGGCGGCGCGTGTCGCGAGGGTGGTGCCGGTGCTGGCGTGCCCAGGAGGATGGTGCTGGTGTTGGTGGTGATGCCCATGCCCATGCTCCGGAAGCTTTTGCTGTTGAGGATGATGCGGGTCGTGGACGGCCGCCATCTCCTCCTCCACCTGGGCAGGTGTGAGGGAGAACTCGACCCAGTATTCATTGATCCGCGTCGTCGCGGTTTCGTCGACGGAAAGAGCGTTGATTGGGGTCTTGTCCTCGCTCGACGTCGGACTCACGATGTCGGCCGGAACCGTGGTCGCTTTCGCGGGTACGTGGATCGTAGGGAGGAACTTCGCGGCGACGCGAGCCCGCGTGATCTCTTCCCTTACGGCCGCGTCGATACGGCTCCACACCTCGCGAGACCAGTCGATCTTGTCTCGACCGTGGTGCGATGCCGCGTGCGCGCGACCGCCCGCTCCCGCCGACGCAGCGTGACCCTGGGTTCCATGACCAACGTCCGAGGGAGTGGGGTGATGTTGCCCAATGGCGCCCGATCCGATGGTTCCGTGACCGGCATCATCGTGAGTCTGTCCGTTATGCGTGCCGTGGTGTCCTTGATCGCCGGGATGATCGTCGGGGTGATGACCGTGGTGCTGCGGCGGCGTCATATTGCTCATCTTGTCTCCTTGTCTCGGCTACATTGATCGAATGCTGACGGCACACCGCGATTGCGCGCCTTCTCCCCGCGCTTCATCTCAGAGATTCCTGAACACCACGCCGCCCGCGAGATTGTACGTCGCAGCCCCGTTTCCGATCGACTGTGGGATCCTCTGGCCAGGACCCCAGCAAGCGATCGTCATCGGCAGTAGGAGCATCCCCTCAGTCGAGGCTAACGCGTAGGTCGTGAACGCAAACTCGTCCCGCTCGAGCACTTCGTTCGCCACGGGGGCCCGCTCGATTCGGTGGCCTGAGGAGCCGGCGCCCCGTGGCGGCTCGGACAAGGTGGTTCTCTGTTCAGCACCGGACGCCTCTGTCTCTTTGGCGTGCGACCGGTTCTCGAGTCGCGCAATCGCAATCGCCATCCCGTGGAATTTGGATCCGGGCCCGAATTGGAACGCAATCGGCACCCCCTTGGTGTCGACGCGGAACCGCAAGACCCCGGAGCCAATGCCCGGGTGATACGTCCCTCCTCGCTGACGCGAATCATCGAAATGGGCCGCGGGGCTCGAGTCATGAACGGCGACGTCCCATGCTTCGGCAGCCGTGTTGAATTCGGGCGACCTCGCAACGACCAAGACGTGTCCGGTATCATGTCGTGGACGGATGTCCGAAGTACGCCAGGAAATAAGATCGCCGCGCTTGGCTTCCTCGAGGCGCTCAATGCGCTTCCAGCCCGGGGCCTGGGGACCTTGAAAAAAGTCGAAAAATTCGAACGCTCGTGGGTAGCGTTCATCGGCACTCTTCGGGATCAACGACAGGTGTTCCGGAGCGACCTTCTGAAGAAGGAGGCCGACGAATGCCGAACAGTCGACATTGTACCTTCCTGCCTTCTCGTCGATGACGGGACTATGCTGATATTGCGTGTGCGGCTCGCCCTTAAGTACGTGTTCCGCCGCTGTGGCTATTCGGTCAGGTCGCTCGCCCCCCATCCGCGGCACCATATGCCTCGCCTCTTCGGCGTCAATACTGAAAATAGTGCTTGTGCGTTTGTGTCACCTCGCGGTCATCGAGCAGTTCACTTAGCAGAGGCTCTTTCGTTCGTGACGGGTCGTGTAATCCCTCACGTGCTCGAAGAAATGACTACGAATCTGGTGCATTCTTCGGCCGCTTACCGCGCCCGTTCGGTGGCCCCAACAAAAACGGTCCCTCCGAGCGCCGGAAAGACGGATCCCTGCTGCGGCTTTGTATAGGACACACGCTCGCCCGGTCGGAAGCCGGGCGGAAGGTTCAATCTGTCCCCGTGCGCGTCATTCTACCCAAGCTGGGACGGTTGCGGTGAGGCTGGAATCATCCGCGAACACGTCGCGCGCGGGCATGGGGCGCGTAAGGTTTCACTCCGGCTTGTCCGTCCCCTAGGTTGCGGGTCCCTTGGTTCGATTCATCAGCCTGTGGTGGCGAAATACTCGTTTCGGGTGAAATTGCTGGGTCTTCTCGTAGGCCGCGGCGACTCGGACCACATCCAGCTTTCGGACGACGAACAGGTCGAACGTCGGACCCCGGACGGCCCAAACGCGGCTTGCGTTGGCCAAATCGGCGGTCGGCCCTGGGCAACACCGGCCCGTACAAGTGCGAACCGACGGCGGATTTACGCATCGTCTGTTCAGGGATCTGACTTGGGGCCAGTCGGGTGCGCTTGGCCCGAGAGAGCGAGGGGTGCGAGCGAACCGCGTCACACGAGGCCTGGTAACCGAGCGTTGCAGCACGGTGAGC
>CALFNG010000056.1 GCA_937902985.1 uncultured Myxococcales bacterium | reverse complement strand
AGCTGCCAGTCGACTTCGCTCGCGGGCATCGCGCCATCGACGGCCGCTGGATCCGCGAACAGGTGTCGCGGGCCCGGGCGGAACTGGTGCCGGAGGAGCACGGCCAGCGACCGGCGCATCTCGTTGTCGAGCGCCGCCATCTCGGAGGGTGGCGTGTTCTCGCGAGCGCGCCTCGCGGCGGCGAGCGTCGCGAGGCCCGCCTCGGCCCGGCTGCCCACGGGGGTCAGCCGCGGTGTCACCACCGGACCGAAGCCGTAGGCGCCGTCGGCGTCGTAGGGCGTCTCGCCGGGCCCGTACTGCAGCTTGCGGTCGTAGGCCTGCCACCGGAGGCAGAAGTCGAGCGCGCGCGGATCGGGCGCACGATCCCACAGATCGTCCATGGCCTGGCAGGTCCAGTGCTCTTCACCAAAGTAGTAGCGGCTCCCGAAGAAGTTCCAGCCCGGCCCGACGAGACGCGCCAGCGCGCGGCTCGCCGCGTCGAGGTCGCGCGGATCGCCGAGCAGCGACGCCGCGCGCGAGAGCGCGAGCGCGGCCTCGCCCGTGTAGTAGAGAAGCTGCACGTCGATTGGCTGCTGCCCCCGCCGGTCGTACTCGTGCATGAAGTCGCCGTCGGGGCGCTGCTGCGAGCGAAGGAACGCAGCCAGCGGCGCCACGACCTCCGCGTAGGTCGGGTCGAGCTGGGTCCGCGCGATCTCGGCGAGCGCGATCACCGAGAGGGCCGTGGACCCCACGTCGACCAGGCGCCCCTCGCCCACGCATTTGTGCTCGCCGCAATCGACCATCGCGTGGTCGCGCAGGAAGGCCGCGGCGCGCAGCGCGGCCACGCCGAGGGGCGGGTCGCGCGACAGGTCGGCCGCCTGCGCGAGAAAGTACGTCGCCCCCGCGTGGCGAGGCCAGTCGTACCCGGGCAGCGTGGTGTTCGTGGGGGCGTCGATGAGGTAGCGAAAGCGGCCGCGCTCGTCGACGCCTCGCGCCAGAAAGCGCGCCGCCGCGATCGCCGCCTCGCGGACGTCGTCGCGAGTGAGGGTCTCCGCCGTGACGACGCGCGCGGGCGGCTCGGCCGGCACCGAGCGAACGACCCGAACGCGGCGGAAGCGCGCGTGATCGAGGAGATCGGGCACGGTCGTCGCGAACCGGTCGGCGAGGATCGCGAGCACGAGCGTGACGTCGACGCCCGTCTTGAACCCGAGGCTCGCGAGCTCGATGCCCTTGTCGTACGCCTGCCGCGAGAGCATCTCGTCGGGCGTCAGGTACTCCGTGCGCTGCCCGCTCGTGACGGCCAGCCCGTCGCGACCGGGCACGAGCGACAGCGCGAGCAAGGCTTGCGGGCGCACGAGCACCGGGCCCTCACCGACCACGGTCTCGTAGACGAGCGTCGCCTTCGGATCGGCGTCGAGGGCGGCGTCGAGGCGCGCGTCGTGTTCGCCGGGCTGCGCGAGCGCGCCGCGCGCCACCAGACGACCGGCGCTCCACACGCTGGCGACGATCGTGCGCGGCGCGCTCGGAGCGCCAGCCGAACCGGTCGCGCCGAGCGCGAACGATTGCCTCACGCCGAGGGCCGCGACCAGCGTCACCAGGGCCCAAACCGCGAGCGCTCGCGCCAGGGGATCGCGGCCGACCGCCCGGGCGATCACCGCCGGGCCTCGCGCAGCCACACCAGCCGGACGACGGGAACGACGACCAGATACGGGAGCACGAGGGCCGCGACGAGCGCGAGAATGACCGAGCCCCCGAGGCCGACGGGCCCGTAGACGCCGCTCAGCCAGCCCGCGGTGACGGCAAGAATGGTGATCAGCCAAAGCCCCACGCCGAGCGCGACCCCCGAGGCCCAGAGGGCGAGGCGTGCCGCCCACGGTTTTGCCGCGAGGAGACCGACGCCCGACGCGAGATCCAGCAGCACGAGCGCGATGGCGGCGAAGTCGACGGGCGCCCAGCGCGACGGCAGGCCCACGAACACGCCGAGCGCGATGAGGCCCGCGGTCACGACATCGACGAGGGCGAAGACTACGGCGGCGCGGCGCGAGAGCATGCGAGCGCGGGGCGTACCACGGGGCTTCGCAGCGCACCAAACGCGGCCTCGCGGAATGGATCAGCCCCGAGCGCGCCTTCCCCGCGCTGCCCTCAGAACTGGCCGTAGACGAACGGCTCCGGCCTGGCGCCGGCCACGAGGTGAAGGGCGACTGCAGCGGCGGCGAGCACGACCCCCTGCACGAGCGCCGGCGTTCGCACGAACGCTTCGCGCGCGCGCCCTTCCCACGCGCGCGGCGACACGTGCAAGGCCGCGGCCGCCGCCACGACCAGCACCACCCTCGGCGTCACGTGCTCGAGCGTCCAGCCGCCGTGCGCGAGCTGACGGAGGGCCAGGAGCGCGTGGTCGAACGTCGGTGCGCGGAAGAAGATCCACGCGAAGCAGACGAAGTGGAAGGTGGCGAGCGTCGCCAGCGCGCGCGTCGCGCCCGTCGCGAGCATCGGCGTGCGTCCCTGCGAGAACGCGAACACGGCGCGGGATCGTTGCCAGATCCGCGTGACCGCGAGCGCCCCTCCGTGGAGCGCGCCCCACACGACGAAGTTCCACGACGCGCCGTGCCACAACCCGCCGAGCACCATGGTGATCATCAGATTGCGATACGTCTTCAGCGAACCCCCGCGCGAGCCGCCGAGCGGCTTGTAGAGATAGTCTCGGAGCCACGTGCTGAGCGAGATGTGCCAGCGCCGCCAGAACTCCTGGAGATCGCTCGCGAGGTACGGCGCGTCGAAGTTCTCGGGGAGCACGTAGCCGAAGAGGGCGGCGCTGCCGACGGCGACGTCGCTGTAGCCGGAGAAGTCGGCGTAGATCTGCATCGCGTACGCGTAGACGGCGACGAGCACTTCGAGCGCCGTGAAGCGCTCGGGGGTCGCGAAGACGCGGTTGACGATCCCCTGCGCGAGGAAGTCGCCGATGACGATCTTCTTCGCCAGCCCCACGGCGATGCGCCAGAGGCCGCGGGCCTGCGCCGCGGCGTCGACCCGCGGCTCGGCCGCGAGCTGCGGAAGCATCTGGGACGGCCGCACGATGGGCCCCGCGACGAGGTGGGGAAAGAACGAGACGAAGAGCAGATAGTCGAGGTATCGCCGGGCGGGCTCGAGCTCGCGACGCCACACGTCGATCGTGTAGCTCATCGTCTCGAAGGTGAAGAACGAGATGCCGAAGGGCAAGACGAGCCGCAGGCGCGTGACGTTGACGTGCGCCCCGAGCGCCGCCGCGGCCGAGGCGACCGCGTCGGCGGCGAAGTTCCAGTACTTGAACACCGCGAGGACGCCCAGGTAGTACGCGATCGACACCAGGAGCAGCGCGTTGCGCGCGGCCCGGTGCTCGATGCGCGCGAGGGCCCGGCCGATGAAGAAATCGAGCGTGCTGCCGACGAAGATGACGGCGAGGCAGAGCGCCGCCCACCACGGCGCGGCGAGCGGCACGGCCTCGTCGCGCGCCGCGTCCCACGTCCCGTAGAAGTAGAAGCCGTAGCTCGCCGCTACGAGAAACAGCGGGCGCGCGACCCGTCGTCGATCGACTCGCGAGGGGAGCAGCCAGAAGATCGCCCAGGTCGCGACGAGGAAGGCGCCGTAGAGGGGGCTCGCGAAGAGCATGGTGGCTCCGTCGGCCTCAGGTCAGCTCTCGACGGTCATGATCCGGACGGTGCGCGCGGGAACCGTGACCTCGAACGCCCCCCGGTCCCGGGCGACGCGCGGGCGGTATCCCCCCCGGCCCCCCCCCGGTCCCCCCGCGGGCTCGAGCGCGTCGACGAGCACGGAGATGCCCGCGAGCGACAGGCGGACGACGAGATCGCGGTCGGTGGGGTTCATCACGAAGACGACGCGCGGCGCGCCGGACGCATCTTCATGGACCGTCACGTGCGCGTCGATGGGATCGGTCGGCCAGGTGGGAAGGGAGAGCTCGTCGATCCGGCGGGCGACGAGGACATCGGCGCGGGCGAGGTCGTCGAGCGGCTCGATCTCGATCCCGGTGACGTCGACCGGGCGCTCGAGGGGGCGCATGTTGCCGTCGAGCTCCGGCGCTCGCGGACCCATCGTCACGATGACGCCGTGCTCCCGCACCGCGAGCAGGCTGTCGACGAGGTGCGGCTTGAGGCCGCCCGCGCTCGCGCAGACGATCCACCGGGCTCCGACGGTGGAGTGCTCGACGGTCTCGCCGCCGGCGTAGGCGAAGGGCACGCCGCGCGCGTGGAGGGCGCGCTCGAACGCGCGCAGGTAGGCCTCGGCGGCGATGACCGGCGGCGCGTCGAGACCGAAGTCGCGCTCGAGGACGCTCTCGCGCCAGCCGGCCCCCGCGACGTGGAAGAGCGCGGGCGTGAGCGGCCCGAACGCGTGCGTCACGCGCGCGAGGCGACGGAGCGCGCGCGGCACGACCAGGCGAACCGGCGCGCGACGGCGGAGCGTGTGGAACGCCGTGCGGTCGAGCGCCGCGAGCAAGCGCGCGTACGAGGCGGCCATCGGGCGGGGCCGGCCGTGCGGATCGATGGGCGCGCCGATCCAGCGGTCGCGCTCGACCGCCATGTACAGGTTGAAGCCGCGGAGGCCGTACGCCATCGCGCACGTGAGCGCGTACATCGAGTCGTGCTCGTCGAGGGGAGCGAAGAACGGCGGGAAGCCCGCGCCCACTTCGGCGCCGAACGCCGGCCGCGAGCGACCCTCGCAACGGCACGCGAGCTCGGTCGTGCGCCTGAGGATGGTCCAGTGCTCGGTGGGGTTCGCGCGGTGGTAGTAGTCGAGGCCGATGAGATCGATCGCCGTCATGCGGGCGGGGTTGAGCGGCGTCGCGCTCTCGCCGAGCGGCAGGTTGTGCGTCGTGGGGACGCCGTCGAGCTTCGCGTCGACGAGCGCGGCCGCCATTCGCTCCATGCCCGTCGAGAGGAGCTCTTCGTGGAACTCGGCCCAGTCGACGTGGCGCGCGAGCTGCCGCGTCTCGCGCGCGTCGAACCGCTTCGGCGGCGGAGCGGTCGCGAAGGCGACCGACTCGTCGGCCCAGGCCGCGCGCAGGTCGTGCGCGCTGTCGTGGTACTTCTCGCGCAAGAACTCGCGGAACGCCTGCACCGCGTCCGGGTGGTAGTCCTGATCGTACTGGCCGTCGCGGAAGTAGAGCGCGCCCTCGTTGTCGACCTGCACCAGCACGATGGGCCCCTCGGGCCAGCGGAGATGGGAGACCTGCTCACCGACCGCGCGGTACCAGCGCGCCGTCTCTTCGATGAACGCGTCGCTCGCGTAGCTCGGCACCGGGAATGCCACCGGGACGATCGGCAGAATGACCGGGTGGCCCCCCGGCGTCCGGGCCTGGCACTTCGCGTCCCAGACGATGCGCTCGGGCAGCCCGAAGTAGGTGAGCTCGGCGTTGATGTGCGGACCGGGCCGAAAGACGCAGCGCAGCCCGATCTCGTGCGCGATCGCGAGGAACCCGGCCACGTCGAGGGACGGGTTTCGCGCGCCGAAGTCGAACGCGCCCGGCGCCGTTTCATGGACGCCCCAGGGCACGTAGATGTCGACGAGGCGCAGGCCCATGTCGCGCATGGCCTGCAGTCCCGGACGCCAGTCGGCCGGAACGTGATGCCAGTAGTGCATGGCGCCGGCCCACAGCGGGAGCACCTCGCCGCCGCCGAGATCGAGGCCGTCGGGCGAGAGCCGGACTCGCACGTGCGAGGCAGGCGTGTCGGCGGGGCGGGCGGCGCGGGGGCTCGGCAATGCGTTATCCGCGGAGCACGCGCGCGAGGAGGTTGGAGAGCGCGTTCATGTCTTCTTCGTCGCTCAGGCGGGCCAGGCTCGCGCGCACCTTCGCGATCGTCGGCTCGACGAACTTCAGGAACGACGGGTTCTTCTTCACGCGGTCGATGAAGACGAAGCGCCCCGCGTCCTTGAGCTTGCGCTGCACGGTCACGCGATCGAAGTCGCGACCGAGCTCGCCGCGCGACGCCACGTCGAGGCCCGCTGCGCGCGCGTACTCGTCGAGCCGGGCCTCGATGAACGCGCGATCGAAGGTCTGGTAGCTGTCGTTCAAGAGCGCCACGAGGTCGTAGACGCGCGGGCCGAGCAGGGCATCCTGGAAGTCGATCCACGCAAGCGAGCGCCACACCCCGCCGGCCGAGCCAGGCGGCGCGCGGCGCACCATGAGGTTGCGCGACTGGTAGTCGCGGTGCACGAAGACGCGCGGACCGCCCGCGATGCGGCGGGCGAGGCGCTGCGCGATGCCGTCAAACATGGCACGATCTTCGGGCGACAGCGTCGTCCCCCGCGCGTCGAGGGCCCACTCGCGAAAGTGCTGGATCTCCCAGTGAACGAGCTCCTCGTCGAACGCGCGCTTCGCCACGACGCTGCCCGCCGGCAGCGTCGACAGCGCCTGCTGCGCGCGCGCCAGATCGCCGACCGCGCCGACGTAGAGCTCTTCTTTGCGCTCGGGGTGCGCCGCGAGGAAGACGGCGAGCGTCTCGTCGCCGAGGTCTTCGAGGAGCACCCAGCCCCGGGCCGTGTCTTCGGCATGAACCGCCGGCACGTCGACGCCGCGCGAAGCGAGGAGGTCGCGCACCTCGAGGAACGGCCACCGCGCCGCCGTCGCGCCTGATTGAGCGATCTCCTCGGGCTTCGCCCCGTCGGGCACGAACATCCCCACGACCGAGGGGGCCGAGCCGCCCGACAGATGGGCGCGAACGTAGCGCCGGGTCGAGGCGCCGCCGGCCATCGGCTGCCACGCGCCCACCCGCGACGCCCTGGCGAACGCGCGCGCGACGAGCGCGTCGAGCGGCGCGAGATCGAGGTCTTCCGCGGACGCATGCGCGGGCGGTTTGTTGGGGCTGAGTCCGGCCATGGTGTTCGGGCTCGCGGCGGCCCGGCGGGAGAGGTACCACTGCGGCTGGATGGTCGCCAAGCTCGGACCCTCGATCGCGCGCGCGGCGGCGGCGCTGGGCGCCGACCTGACCGACCCGGTGCGCGACGCGCTCGGCGTCTGGCTCGAACGCCTCAAGGAGTGGAACGCGCGCATCGACCTGACCGCGGCGCGGACCGACGACGAGCTCGTCGACCTGATGGTGGCCGACGCGCTCGTGCTCGCGCCGCACATTCCGGAGGGGGCGCGCGTCGTTGACGTGGGCGCCGGCGCCGGCGCTCCGGGGCTCGCGCTGGCGCTCTTGCGCGACGACCTGCGCGTGACGCTCGTCGAGCCGCTGGCGAAGCGAACGAGCTTCCTCCGTACGGTCGTCGGAGCCCTGAACCGCGCCGACGTGGCCATCGAGCGAGGCCGCGGCGAGGCGCTGACGGGCCGGCGCGCCTGGGACGTCGCGATCTCGCGCGCCACGCTGGCGCCTCCCGCCTGGCTCGAGCTCGCCACGACGCTCGCGGCGCCCGGCGGCGTCGTCTGGGTGCTCCTCGCGAAGGACGGACCGCCAGCGCACCCGCGCGCCACGCTCGAAAGCGACCACGCCTACGCCTGGCCCCTCACGGGCGCCGAGAGGCGTGCCGTCTCGTATCGCCTCCTGTCCTAAGGCGAGAGCGAGAGGGAGGGCGAGCGCGGGCGCGCACGGAGGCCCCTCACCGGACGGAGGCGACGAACGACGCCCGGGTGCCCGCCGGCAGCATGTCGGCGAGGACCACGCGCTTTCCGTGGAGCGCCGCCCGACCGCAGGCCGCGCAGGTGAACTCGCGGACGGCGTCGCCGAACTCGAGGGTGAGGCCGGTCACGGGCAGCTTGCCTACGACGAGGGTCCCGGCGTAGCCCGTCGCGCCGTACGTCGCGTCGAGCTGCACTCCGAGCCGTGCGCGCCAGAAATCGCCGGCCTCTTCGAGCGGGCGCGCGACGAGATCGAGCGCGAGGGCGCGGCCTTCGAACGCGTCGAGGATCTCGAGCTTGCGCCTCAGGTTCTCGGGCGGCATGTCTCGCCCTCGCGACGGGTGCAAGAGCAGGGTCGTGTAGCTCCGGTTCTGGACGTTCCGCAGCGCGGTGTAGTCCCACAGGGTCTCGAAGCGCGCGCGGGTCGAGTCGCTGAGCTCGACCCGGCTCGTCGCGTCGCCGACCCTCTCGGCGCGCCCGTCTTCGAGGGCGATGGGAAATTCGACGATCGGAGCGTGCTCGTAGCGATCCTGGTGAAAGCCCACCGTCTCGAGATCGATCGGAAGGTTGTACGGCAAGTCGCCGACCCCGAACCCCGAGTCGTAGGAGAACCCGTTCTTCGCCAGCTCTTCGAAGAGGTGCGGAGGCAACACGAGGTACGGCGAGCGCCAGACGCGCGGCGGCCGCCCCATGAGCGCCTGCAGGAGATCGCGAGAGACGCGGATCTCGCCGCATACCGACTTCGCCGAGGTGTACGTCGCGCGCGTCTCGGTGCACGTCCCGAGCGGGAGGCCCGCGAAGCCCGCGGTGTGCGTGACCGAGTGCGCGCCGAGGGGGCAGAGGCCGAGCGCGCACAGCTGGCGCATCGTCGCCTCGTTGTAGTAGCCGCTGACGTAGTCGGTCGTGACGTTGAAGGTGGCGCGAACGCCGCGCGCCAGCTCGAGCGCCGCCACCTGAAGCGCTCCCGGTGGGCCCCACGGCCCTTCGTTGTCGGCGTCGGGCGCGTCGATGTCGTGCGTGACGATGAGCATCGAAGACGCCTCGCCGGGCACGGTGTGCTTGAGGACGACGTGCCCCGCGGCGCTCTCGCGGAACATCCCTTCGAGCACGAGCCGCAGCAGGTCGCCGGCGGGCTCGAAGCAGTTCACGTAGCAGCGCTGGCGGGCGTACGTCGAGAGGTCGTGGCCGAACGCGTAGATCGCTCCGCTGCCGAGCGCTCTGCGGGTGATGGCCGGTCGCGACTCGGCGGAAGAGACGCCGTGGGCGACGACGTCCATCTTCTCGGCGGGATCGGGATCGAGGGCGTAGACCTCGACGCCGACGGCCTGCCCTGCCGCGACCACTTCGTTGACCGGCACGCGCCGCTCCTCGGGGCTGTCGAGGTCGGTGACCGCCGGCGGGCGCGCTCCGTCGAAGCGCAGCTCGAGCACGTCGCGTTTCCGCGTCGAGGAGCGCAGCCCGGCGAGCTTCCACGCTTGCGGCTCGTCGGGCGTTCCCACCGGCTTGAAGATGGCGACGACGCCGCCCTTGCGCGCGAAGGTCTCGAGCGCCTCCCGCGCGCGCGCGCTCAAGCCGTCGCCGACGAGGTATCCCGGCACGACCGCGAGCGAATACCGGCCGAGCGTGGCCAGCGCCGAAGACCAGTCCGTGCCGGGGGCTTGCGAGTCGAAGGGGATGCCCGCCTGCCCGAGCGCGAACGTCACGTCGGCGATGTCCGGCGCCGCGTCGAGCCAGGCGTAGCGCGGAGCCAGCACGAGGGCGCGCGGCCGGACGACCGCGGCCGGCACGTCGTCGATCACGCCGTTGCAGTCGTTGTCGACCCCGTCGAAGACCTCGGGCATCGGCGCCGGTCCGAGGCACACGCGGCGGCCGTCTTCGCACGCCGCGAACCCGCGCGAGCACGCGCCCTTGAGCGCGGTCGAGCAGGCGTTGGGTTCCACGGGAAGCAGCGCGTCGACGAGGCCGTCTCCGTCGTCGTCGAGGCCGTTGCACGCCGTCTCGATCTCGCGGCCGCCGAAGCGAGCGGTCGGCGCGGCGGGGTTGGGGACGACGGTCGCCGACGACGACGACTCCGCGCCGGTCGTGACGCCGCTTGGCGGCGAGGGCGGCGTCGCCGCGATCCCGTGACCCGCAGACTCCCCGTGCGACGACCGCAGGCTGTCGCGCGCACATCCGGCGGCGCCGGCAGCGAGGACGCACACGGGACCGAGCAGACGGAACGCGGCGAACGCGGCGAACGCGGCCGTCCGTCGCTGGGAAGCCCGAGGCATCGTCTCGTACGAGACTACACCCGGCGGCCGCTCTTCGCAGATAGGATGACGCCACCTTCGCTTGCCACCGAGCGCGCGCATTATTCGAATCGGCCGAATCGGCGCCCTCGTCGGACTCGCGCTCGCCGTCGCGGTCGCGCCGCACGTCGCGTGGTGGTTCGCGCCCGCGCGCGCGCTCGGCGTCGTCCTGGTCGACAAGACGGTCCCCTTCCGGAACTACCGCGAGCACGCGGCGATTGCGTGGCTACTGCACGCGCTCAAGATCCACCAGAAGACCGGCGGCTTCCTCGATCCCGCGCGCGACTACCTTGGCTTCGATCCGGCGACGAAGACCGGTCGTGACCTTACCCCCGAGGACCTGGCCACCGCGGACGTGCTCGTCGTCGCCGATACCTACGGGGCCTACACTGGGGACTACACCCACCCCGGCGAGCAGGCGGCCCTCGAGCGCAGCCCCAAGATCTACGGCGGACTGTCGGTCGCCGAGGCCTTCGCCATCGAGGCCTTCGCGGCGAAAGGCGGGATGGTGCTCGCCGAGTTCAACACCTTCGCCTCGCCGACGAGCGCGGCCGCGCGGTCGCGCCTCGAACAGCTCTTCGGCGTGCGGTGGACGCGATGGGTCGCGCGCTACTGGCCGGATCTGCAGGACGCGAACGAGGTCCCGCGGTGGGTCGGCGCAACATACGAGCGGGTTTACGGCGCCCCGTTCGATCTCACGGGAGCCGGGCTCGTCTTCGTGCACGAAGACGGCGACATCGTCGTCTTGCGCGAGAAGGTCGATCTCGACGGCGACGTGTTGACGCAGGACCGCACCTCGACGGGCGCCGAGTTCGGGTTTCCGGAGCGCGGCCAGTTCTGGTACTGGATCGACGTCCTCGACGCCGCGGGGAGCGACGTCCTCTACGAGCACGTCGTCCACACGACCGCGGCCGGTCAAGCGAAGCTCGAAGGGCACGGGCTGCGGCTCCGATTCCCGGCCGTCACGAGGCGCGGCGAGGCCTACTACTTCGCCGGCGACTTCGTCGACAACGCCATGGAGCTGGGCAATCCGGAGCGCGCGTGGCTCCTCGGTTACCGGCAGGCGCGCGCTACCGGCGGCTGCGGCGGCGGCGGGCGCGACGAGTCGTTCTTCTGGGGCTTCTATGCGCCGATCGTCTCCCGGCTGCTCTCGTCGCGCGCTCGGCTCGAACGCTGAGCGCTCACCACCGCGTGTAGGCGCTCACCTCGACCGACGGGACCCAGAGCGCGGTCCCGCCGGGGGCCTCCCGTCGATCGATCCCGAGCGTCGGACGCAAGCCCCAGCTGCGGCTGAAGAGGCGATCGGCGTACGCGTTGACGACGAGCGCCCGGTACGCGAGAAGCTGGAGCAGCGCGGGGTTCTGATCGAGCTCGGCGCCGTACGTGCAAGCGAAGCCGAGATCCAGCCGAGCCGACGCGCGCCATGACAGCTGAAATCCGGCCGCTCCGGTGACACCGGTGGAGCTCGCTCCCGATGGCTGCGTCGCCTGCGTCGGCTGCGTCAACAACGTGGCCGCTGACAGCCAGGCGCGGAGCTCGAGACGAAGGTCGTCGGGGAGGGCCACGCCGAGGGCCGGGTTGAAGATGTGAACGAGCTCGGGGCCGGCCGAAAAGTGCCAGAACTGATAGGCCAGGGACGCGTCGAATCGATGCGTGAGCGGCGCCTGCGCCCAGACCTTGAGCGCCACGTCCGCAATGGCCCGGGCCGGCGCCCCCGGCTCGATCTCGCCCCCGAACGTGACGCCGGTCGACGGGTGAAAGGCGAGCCCGACCGGATAGTGAGCGTCGACCACGCTGGGCTGGCCCAGGCGCGCGACCATCTCGGCGCCGCCATAGAGATCGAAGCGCCGTATCCGCTGGAGCACCTGCGCCCCCACCGTCGCCAGATCCTGGTAGGGCGACGGATAGCGGTCGAGTCGCGCAGTCGCGCGCGCCTCTCCGAGGAAGAGCCGGTCACGCTCCGCGCGCAGATCGCCGTCGTCGGGCGCCGCCCGCTCCGCAGCGTCGGCGAGGCGGAGCGCCGCGGTCGCGTCGCCCGACCAGTAGGCGAGCCGGGCGGCCCGCTCGAGAAGGGGCGGAGCGCCCGGGTCGAGCGCGAGCCCCCGCGCGAGGATCCGCTCGGCGTCGTCGAGGCTCCCCTCCCAGAGCAGGAGGTCGACGTAGGCCGCGCGCACATCGGCGTCTTCGGGGTGGGTGGAAAGGACGCGCAGGTATCCGGCTTCGGCCAGCGGGTAACACCCACCCCAGGCGTCGAGCCGCGCGAGGCCGAAGAGGGCCTCGGGATCGTCTTCGTGACGGGCGAGCACCCACAAGTAGACCGCTCGCGCATCCGCCCATCGCCCGCTGCTCGACAGCGAACCGGCTTCGACGATGGCGACGTCACGGTCCGACGCGACCGTGGCGTAGCTGGAAGCGACGCAGTCCGACGCGCGAGCGGGCGCGCCCACGAGTGCGCTCGCGACCGCGGCAGCCGCCGCACCCGCGGCGAAGGCCGCGGGGCGAAGCGGAAATCGCGGTGGTTTTCTGCGGGCGCGGCCCGCGAGCCACCTAGAATAAACCACAGAGCGGACGTAACGTGAAAGTGGCCTATTGTCAGCGATGCGCATCGTCTCCGTACTCATCGCGACGCTCGACGCACTCATCGTGTCGTACGTCCTCGTGTTCTTCGCGATCAACGTCGCCTTCGTGGTCCTGAGCGCGCTGCGGATCCGTGACGAGCTGGCCGGCGAGCACGTGCGACCCGCGCTCGATCGGCAGCAGGACCGCTTCCTGCCCCTCGTGACGTTGCTCGTACCCGCCTACAACGAGGAAGTCACGATCTGCGACAGCATCCGCTCCCTGCTGCGCCTCCGGTATCCGGCGTTCGAGATCGTCATCTGCAACGACGGCTCGAAGGACAAGACCGTCCAGGAGCTCCTCCGCGCGTTCCACTTCGTGCGGACCGAGATCGAGTACGACGAGCAGATCGCGACCGCGCCCATCCGCGGGTTCTACGAGGTGCGCGGCGCACTCCCGCAGGGGCTCACGCGCCTCGTTCTCATCGACAAAGAGAACGGCGGAAAGGCCGACGCCTTGAACGCGGCCATCAACCTGGCCCAGGGCGAGTACGTGACGAGCATGGACGCCGACAGCCTGCTCACGCCGGACGCGCTGCTGCTGGCGGCGCGGCGAATCCTCGTCGACCCCGAGGGCATCGTCGCCGTCGGGGTCCAGGTCGGAATGTCGAACGGATCGGTCGTGAGCGACGGCCGCGTCGTCGAGATGCGCCTGCCGAAGACCTGGATCGGTAGATTCCAGATCGTCGAGTACATGCGCTCCTTCTCCCAGGGCCGGGTCGCGTTCGCCGCCCTACGCTCGCTGCTCGTGCTCTCCGGCGTCTTCGCCTTGATGCGGCGCGATCTCGTGCTCGCGATCGGCGGCTTCCTGACGAAGCGCATCCGCTCGCGCGTGGGCATCGAGTACTGCGGCGAGGGCGTCCACACCGTCTGCGAAGACATGGAAATCGTCGTGCGGCTGCACCGCTATCTCCTGGACAAGAAGCTGCCCGGGGCCATCACGATCTTGCCATTCCCCACGGCGTGGACGGAAGCGCCGGAGAACTACCGCGACATCGGCAAGCAGCGCTCGCGGTGGTACCGCGGACTGTGGGAGGTACTCAGCTACCACCGGTCGATGATCTTCAATCCACGCTTCCGGCAGGTGGGCCTCTTCTCGCTACCCTACCAGCTGTTCTTCGAAGCCCTGGCGCCGGTCATCGAGTGCGCGGGCTATCTCGTCCTCGTCTTGACGCTGGCGCTCGACATCCTCTCCTTCAAGGCGCTCCTCTCGTTCATGGCGCTCGCCGCGGCGACGAACCTCGCGCTGAGCACGCTCTCGATCTTGCTCTGCGTCCGCTCCGAGCGCGGGGCGGCGAGCGCGGTCGAGGGCCTGTCGCTGTTCAGGTACGACCGCTTGCGCGACGTCCTCGTGCTCCTCGTGGCGGGGTTCCTCTCCAATCTCGGGTACCGGCAGTACCTCGTGGCCTGGCAGCTCAAGGGGCTCTACGACTTTCTGAAGGGAAAGCAGGGCTGGGACAAGTTCGCGCGCAAGGGATTTGCCGCAAGGCCCGCCTGATGTTGCGAGGCGTCGTCATCGTCGTCGTCGCCGGAGACGAGCCCGCGTGCGAGCGCGTCGCCGGGCCCCTGCGGGCGGCCGGCGCGGCGGTCTCGTGCGCCCTGCCCAACGTCGACGCCCTGGCGATCCTCGGCAGGCCGGGCTTCGACGTCGTGGTCCTGCAGATCGCGCGGGAGTCGCAGGGATTCTTGCCGCTGGCCGGGGCGCTTCGCGAAGAAGGCCGCCTCCGGGGTACGGTCGTCGTGGGGCTCGCCGAAGGCGGGGTCGACGAGGCACGGGTCGGGGGCCTCGGCCTCGACCACGTCACCACCGACGGCCCAGGCCTGCCGGTGCTGCTCGCGTCCCTCCTTCCGCCGCGGGGCTTCGCGACCGCCGCCGAGCGCGGCAAGCTCGAGGAGGACCTGCGGCTGGCCCTCGCCCGCATGGCCTCGCTCCGAGCCGAGGGGCAAACGCTGGCGCACGACGGGCGCGCGCTGTGCGGCATCGTCCTTGGCTTCGCCGCGAATCTCCGCGACTGCCTCGTGGGCCCGCTCACCGACGCGCAAGCGACGCACGTCCACGATATCATCGAGGCGGCGACCGACATGGGCGCGATGCTCGAGCGCTTCGGTCGCACGGTGCGTACCGAGGTGCCCCCGCGCGCGCTCAGTGCGCCGCCGCTGCCGCTGCAGCGCACCGCGCGGCGTACGTTGATCGATCTCTCGGAGATCGCCCTCGCGATGGGGCGCGCGTTCGCCGAGGCGGCCCAGCGCAAAGGCGTGACGCTGGAGGTCGACGCCCCCGCACCGGTGCGCGTCTGGGGCGACGCCCTGCAGATCAAACAGGTGGTCGTGAACCTCCTGGCCAACGCGATCAAGTTCACCCCGCCGAACGGACACGTGAAGCTCTCCGCGCGCTCGCGAACGCCGGAGCCTTCGCGCGAGGGGGCGGCCGCGCGCACGCACGCCGAGCTGACGATAAGCGACACGGGACCCGGGATCCCCGTCGAGGACCGGGAGCGGATCTTCGGCCGCGGGGTGCGGCTCGAGCGGGACGGGCACGTGGCCGGCAGCGGCCTCGGTCTCGCGGTCGCGCAGGAGATCGCCACGAGCCACGGAGGCGACATCCGCGCCGGCGCGAGCGAGAGCGGGGGCGCCAGCTTCGTCGTCCACCTGCCGGTCGACATGCGGACACGGCGCGACGCGGCCGCCGGGCCGCTCGAAAAACCCGAGGGCTCGGCGGCCCCCAAGCGTCACTCGAGCGCTTCGAACGCGATACTTCGGTCCGGTCCGGCAACCGGTTCGGTGGGTTCATGAGCCCGGCCGGCGCCCATATCCTGCTCGTCGACGACAACCTGAAGGGGGTCGAGTTCCTCGAGGTTCGCCTTCGCGCGCTCGGGTACCGAACGACGCTCGCCCACAACGGCGAAGTCGCCCTCGGGGTCGTCGAACGCGATCGCCCGGACGCCGTCGTGCTCGACGTCACGATGCCCGAGATGAACGGGTATCAAGCCTGCCGCGCGATGAAGCGCATGGCCCCCGAGCTGCCCGTGGTCATCCTGACAGGCAAGACGGAGGCGGCCGATCGCTTCTGGGCGATCCAGTCGGGTGCCGACGTCTTCCTCAACAAGCCCATCGATCCGAAGACCGTCGTGGAGACGTTGATCGGGCTCCTGGAACGGCGGTGAAGTCCGCCGTCGCGTTGTGGGCCACGCTTGCCCTCCTGGGCCTGGCTCTCCTACCGGCGACCTGGATCCTGGGTCGCGAGGCGTTTCGACGCTGGAAGACGACGCGCGCCCTCCGGCAGATCGCCGAGGGTCAGAAGCTGGTCGCGGGCGCGGCCAAGGGCGACGTGGGGCCGCTGGCCCACGCGCTCGCGAAGCGCTTCGACGCCCAGACCAACGAGCGCGTCGTCCTGTCCCTGCTGCGATCATCGGACGCGTCCCAGAAGGAGTGGGGCTCGCGTCTCTTCGGCGAGCTGAAACTCGTGGATGAGTATTGCCGGCGGCTCCGGGAGGCGCCTCGCTGGAGCGAGCGGGAGCACGCGGCGTCGATCCTCGGGCTCGCGGGATTGTCGTCGGCGGTGCCGGCGCTGGTCGGCGCCCTGCGCGATCGCAACGAGGACCGGACGTCGGTCAAGAGCGCCGCCGCCGCGGCCCTCGCGCAGCTGCGCGACGAGACGGCCATCCCGCTGCTCGTCGAAACGCTGGCCGAGGCCGACGAGCAGTCGTCGCGCACCATCGCCGAGGCCCTCACCGCCTTCGGCACGATGGCCACTCCCGCGCTGTTGGGGCTGCTCGCCGACCCGTCGCAGGGCGCGGCGCGGGTGTGGGCTGCGCGCGTCCTCGGGCGCATCGGCGATCCGCGGGCCGTCGACGACCTCGTGGCGCGGCTGCACGACCGCGACGATCGCCTTCGCATGGCCGCAGCCGAAGCGCTGGGCTCCATCGGCGATCCGCGCGCCCTTCAGCCGATCGTGCGCGCGACCTTGCGCGATCCTGCGCCTCAGGTCCGTGCCCACGCGGCGGGCGCGGTGGCGCGCATCGAGGGCGAGCGCGGCGTCGACGTGCTCGTCGCCGCCCTCGCCGACCCCGACTACGCCACGCGGATTCGCGCGCTCGAGGCCTTCGAGACGATGCATGTCTCCGACACGTCGCCGCTCGAGGCCGCGCTGCGCGACCCGAACGCCGAGGTTCGACGGCGCGCGGCCCTCGCGCTCGAGCGCGTCGGCTACCTCGATCGCGTCGTCGCCAAGCTCGCGTCGGGAGATCGTGCCGAGCGCGCGAGCGCCTACTCGGCGCTCATGATGCTGGGCGAGGTCGGGCTCGTCGACAGCATCGCCTCGTACGTACATGGGGGTTCGTTCGAGGTGCGGGCCGCCGCCGCGCGAGCGTGCGGAGACCTCGGCGTGGCCCGCCTCGCGCCGCTCTTGCTCCGCGCGATCGACGACGAAGCGTGGCCGGTCCGCGCGTCGGTGTGCGAGGCGCTCGGTCGCCTCAAGCACGACGACGCGCCCGCCGCGCTCGTCCGGACGCTCGCGGATCCCGAAGAGGCCGTGCGCGAGGCCGCGTCCGAGGCGCTGGTCGGGTACGCCCCGGCGCTCCTCGCGCCGCACCTCGCGGCGTTCGTCGCGGCCTACGAGACGGGAAGCGTCGTGGTCCGGCGGAGCCTGGTCGTGATCATCGGCCGACTGCAGGGCCCGGCCGCGGACTTCCTCCTCACCTGCGCCGCGTCCGACCCGAGCGATACGGTGCGTTTGCCCGCCGTCGCCGCGCTGGGTGAGCGACCCGATCTCGTGAAGGTCGAGCCCCTCGTGGCGCGCCTGAACGACGCGTCGCTCGAGGTGCGGATGGCCGCGATCACCGCGCTCGGGTCGGTCGCTCGTACCGAGGCCTTCGAGGGGCTCCTTCGCGCGCTCCCCGGCGCTCCGCCGGCGGTCCGCGATCGCATCGCCGCGTCGCTCGCCGTCGGCGCCCGCGACGCGCTCTTCGATCGACTCGACGTGCTGGAGCGGAGCGACTCGCTCGACGTCCGGCTGGGGGTCGTATGGACGCTGGGAAAGATCGGCGATCGACGCGGCGTCCGCGCGCTCGCGCGCTTCCTGACGGAGCCGTTCGCCCAGCTTCGGGCGAGCGCGGCGGGAGCGCTCGCGAAGATCCCGTGCAGCGAATCGCTCGAAGCGCTGCTCGTCGCGGCCGAGGACCCCGACGGCCGGGTCCGCGCCGCGGTCGTCAACGCGCTCGCGCGCGTCGGCCAGGGTGACCCGCGCGCGACGCTGGCGATCGAGGCGCGAACGGGCGACCCGGACACGTTCGTCAGAAACCGCGCGCTCATCGCGCTCGCCCTGGTCGGGGGCGTTGCCGTCGAGGCCCGCGTTCGCCGCCTGGGCGTCGGCGCGGACGCCGCGGCTCGCACGGTGGCGCTCGCGCTCGTCGGCAGCGAAGAATCGCTGATCTCGGTCTTCGAGGTCCTGGGGCAAGACGGAGCGCTCGAAAGCATGCTCGCGTACATGGAGAACGAGGATCCGCGCGTGCGGCAAAGGTTCTTCGCGTCCCTCCGTCTCGAGGACCCGGCGAGCGCGAGCTCGACGACGCCCCACGCCTTCGTCGCGCAGTACGAGAGGACGCTGCGCACGAGCCTGGACGCGGAGGCTCGGATGGTGGCCGTGCAGGCGCTCGCGCGGATCCAGCTCGATCGCGCCGTTCCGGTGCTGTGCGACGCGGCGGTCGGCGACCCCGCCGAAACCGTGCGCTTGGCCGCGACCCGGGCGCTCGCGTCCAGCGTGTCCAGCGACGCAGCGCGGCGGGCGCTCATCACCGCGCTGGCCGATCTGAACTCCGAGGTGGCACTGGCGGCGGTTCGGGCGCTCGAGAAGCAGCGCGACCCCAAGGTCATCGCCGCCCTGCGCAGCCGGCTCGGCGCCGGCAGCGACGATCTCCAGGAAGCGGTCGAAGCGACCCTCGCCGACATGCACCGCGACGACACGCTCTCGTTCGTCGACTGGATGATGGGCAACCAGACGCCCGAGATCCTCGCGGCGGCGGTGCGAGTCCTCGGGCGGCTGGCCACGCCGGAGATGGTCCCGCTCTTCGGCGAGCTTCTGCGCTCGCGCTTCGTGCTGGTGCGCGCCGAGGCGGTCAAGGCGGTGGCGCAGCTCTCGTTCGCGCAGGTCGCGGACGTCCTCATGGAGAGAGCGGAGGATCCGAGCGAAGAGGTCCGCATCTCGGTCATCGAAGCGGTCGGTTCGACCCCGCACGCGCTGACGCGGCTGGCCGCTCTCCGTCGCGACCCCTCGGTGCGCGTGCGGGCGGCGGCGGCGAGGGCGCTCGAGCGGCTCAGCGGAACGTCGGGACGCGCCGCGCACCGGGCGCTCGAGGCGATGCTCGGCGACGCGTCGCCCGTGGTGCGCGCTGCGGCGCTCGCGTCCCTCGCCGGGAGCCGGGAGCCGGAAGGGCTACGCTCGTTCGCCGAGGCCTGGGGACGCACCTCGCAGGATACGCGGATGGAGCTCAAGGCCGAACCGCGCGCCGCGGCGCTCTCCGATCGGATCGCCTCCAGGCTCGCGACCGGGCTCGCCGCCGACGAGCGCCGGTTCGCGGTCGTCGCGCTCGGCGCCTTCAACGCGCGCGGCTTCGCGCTCCACGTCTTGCCGGCGCTCCGGGACCCGTCGGCCCTCGTCCGGATCGCCGCCATCCAGGCGCTCGCCGCCGAGAGCGACGACGACGTTCGCGACGCGGTCAACGCGCTGCTCTCCGACCCGGACGCCGACGTTCGCGACGTGGCGCGGCGGACGCACCTGCACCTCGTCGGATGAAGCTCCGTGTCGCCTTGCTGGGGCTGGCTGCAGCGACGACCTCTGCCGCGTGCACGGCCGGCCCGGCGGCCCGGGCCCCTGTCGCCGGCGCGGCCGTGGGGAACGCCACGTCGTTCCTCGTCGGGTCGCTGCGCCCCTGGCCGGACGCGGACTCGCCGGGCCTGCTGGCGATCAGCGATCCGACCACGAACCGGGTCGCGTCGTACGACAGCGCCCTCGTCGCGCTGGCCTTGCTGCGCGCCGGAGAACGCGAGCGTGCCGGACGGATCTTGCTCGGCCTGGCGCACCTGCAGACGTCCAGCGGCGGGATCGCGTTCTCGTTCACGCTCCCCGGGCCGGACCCCGCGAGGCCATTCGAGCGCGCGGGCGCGATCGCATGGGTGGGGTACGCGGCCGTCGACTACCTCGACGCGTCGGCGGACGAGCCGGCGGCCGCGGCGCGCGCCGCGATTCTCGCGCTGGCCCACAGGGCCGCCGGGTATCTGCTGGAGAGGCAGGTCGATCGCCCGGGCGATCCGCGCGATGGGCTCGTGCTCGGCGGAAACGGCACGATCCGCTACGAAGCCGCGAACGAAGACGTCCGCGAGGTCTATGACCCGGGCGAGGTCTCGTGGGCGTCGGTCGAGCACAACGTCGACACCTATTTCTTCTTGCGAGCCCTCGGGCGAATCACCGGGACGCGCGCGTACACGGACGGGGCCGCGCGGATCGCGCGTGCCCTGAAGAGCCGGGCGTGGAGCGCCGCCAGCGGACAGCTCGTGCAGGGATTCGGCGAACGAGGCGCCGATGAGGCGCTCGCCCTCGACTGCGCGTCCTGGGGCTCGATCTTCCTGGGTGCGAGCGGGGACCGCGCGCGGGCGGACACTGCGCTGTCGATCGGCGACGCGCGCTACGCCTCGCACGATCCTCGCTCGAGCGCGCGGGGTCACCGGCCCTACGCGGCCGGACCGCTCATCGAGAACGTGGGGGTGAGGCGCCATTTCGCCGGGAAGCTGCCCGCCCAGACCTGGGACCGACTCGACGTCGTCTGGCCAGAGGGCAGCGCAGGGGTCGCCCTCGCCGAATGGCGAGCGGGACACCTCGATCGGGCCGCGGCGATCCTGGACGCGCTCGAGCCCTTGCGCGCGAACGACGGCTCGCTTCCGACCGCGAGCGTCGAAGTGCCCTTCACGTTCGACACCCTTCCGAGCGTCGCCGGAACGGCGTGGGTCGCGCTGGTGCGCTTCGAGCTCGCCCGCCCCGAGGGGCACCCGACGCTTTGGCCGTGAGTCGGCGATCCGTTCCCCCGGCAGCGCGCTGCCTCTTCGAGCCGCGACCGCCGTCGCCGCCCGCGCCTTTCTTGGCCCGGGCCCCGGGGTCATGAGAGCGCTCTTCCGATGACCGGCAGCCGCGAATCGGAGCTTGCCTCGCTGCGCAAGCTCGCGGACCACCTGGCCAAGGGGCGCGGAGAGCGCGTCACCACCGGGCACCTCCTCGCCGCGATCGCGTCGAACGCGGGCAGCGCAGCGGAGCTGCTCAAGGAACGCCGGCTCGACGCCGACGTGCTGCTCAAGGCCGCGCGGATCTTGACCGACGACCACGCCGACGCGGTGTCGCGCGCTTTCCAGCGCACGCGCGAGCTCGCGGCGCGGTCACCGTCGCGCGACGCGGGCGGCATCCACCTCTTGTTCGCGCTTTGCCAGGAGCGCACGACCGCGGCGTACCGCGCGATCACGCAGTGCGGCTCGGACGTGACCAAGCTCCGCACGGCAGCGATGCACCTTGCGATGGGGATCATCGGTCCGCGCCGCATGCCGGGCGCGACGCAGCTGTCGCTGCCGCCGTCGTCGACGAAGGCGCTCGCCACGCAGCCCGTGCGCCCGACGGCCCCGAGCCCCGCGAGCCCGGCTCGATTCTCGTCGACGCCGGCTTCTCATGGTTCGCCGCACGCGTCGCCGACGAGCGCGCCGGCCGCGCCATCCGTCGCGCCGCGACCCAGGCGCCATCGCCACGCGAGCCCGGCGACGAGCCCCTCGACGACGGCCCCCTCGAAGGCCGTCGAGCGGTTCGAGCTCGATCCCAAGCGCTTCCCGGCACTCACGTCGGTCGGGCGCAACCTGACGGCGGCGGCGGCGCGGGGCGAGCTCGATCCCGTGCTCGGGCGCGAGGAAGAGATCGACCGCACGCTCGACGTCCTCGCCAAGCGCCACGGCAACTGCCCCTGCCTCGTCGGCGGCGCCGGCGTCGGGAAGACGAGCGTCGTCCGCGGCCTGGCGCAGCGGGTCGCCGACGGCGCGGCGGGGTCTCTCGACGAACGCATCATCGTCGAGATCGACGCCGCGAGCCTCCTCGCCGGCACCGGCGTCCGGGGCGCGCTCGCCGAGCGGATGGCGCAAATCAAGGCCGAGGTCGCGCGCGGCGCAGGGCGCGTAGTGATCTTCTTCGACGAGATTCACGCGATCCTCGGCGCCGACGAGGAGGCCGCCGCGGAGCTCAAAGCGTCGCTCGGGCGCGGCGAGCTCGCGTGCATCGGCGCGACGACGATCGAAGACTACAAGCGCGTCGTCCTCTCCGACGCGGGCCTCGCGCGTCGCCTCACCGCCATCGAGGTCGCCGAGCTCGCGCCCGACGAGGCCGTCCTCGCGCTCGAGCGCGTGGCACCGGCGTTCGAGAAGCACCACGGCGTTCGCTTCGCGCCCGACGCCATCGCCGCCGCGGTCGCGTGGAGCGCCCGGTACATGCCCGATCGCGCGCTCCCCGACAAGGCGGTCAGCGTGCTCGATCTCGCGGGCGCCCGCGCGCGCAGGCGCGGCGAACGAGACCTCGGCCGCGAGCGGATCGCCGAGGTCGTGAGCGAAACGTGCGGCGTGCCGGTCGAGCGCCTCCTCGAGACCGACGGGGCGCGCATGCTCCGCCTCGAGGAGCTCATGGCGGGCCGCATCGTAGGCCACACCGAGGCGCTCGGCCGCATCGCCCGCGTGCTGCGGCGCAACGCCAGCGGCTTCCGATCGCGGCGACCCATCGGCTCGTTCCTCTTGCTCGGTCCGACGGGCGTCGGCAAGACCGAGACGGCGAAGGCGATCGCCGAGTGCCTGTTCCACTCGCCGCACGCGCTGACCCGCCTCGATTTCTCCGAGTACGCCGAGGCGCACGCCATCGCGCGGCTCGTCGGCGCCCCCCCGGGTTACATCGGACACGACGGCGGAGGACAGCTCACCGAGGCCGTCCGCAAGCGCCCCTACCAGGTGCTCTTGCTCGACGAGATCGAGAAGGCGCACCGGGACGTGCTCGAAGCGTTCTTGCAGGTCTTCGACGAGGGGCACATGACCGACGGGCGCGGGCGCACCGTCGATTTCACGAACGTCGTCATCGCCATGACCTCGAACCTCGGCGCCGACGTGGCACGACCCGTCTTGCGCGGCCGCATCGGCTTCGGCGATCGCAGCCGGGCCGACGACCGCGACGCACGCAACGTGAGCGCGTACGCCGAGGCGCTCTGCGCCGCGGCCCGCGCGGGCCTTCCGCCCGAGCTCTACAACCGCATCGACGAAGTGCTCGCGTTCGCCCCGCTCGGGCGCTCCGACGTCGCCGAGGTCGCACGCCGGATGCTCCGCGCGCTGGGCGAAGACCTCGAGGCGGCCCGCGGCATCACCCTCGACGTCAGCGAGGCCGCGGTCGACGCGTTGCTCGACGAGGGCGGATTCGACGCAGAGCTCGGTGCGCGACCGATGCGGCGCGCGATCGGCCGTCTCGTCGAGGCGCCGATCGCCGAGATGATCCTGCGCGGAGAGATCGACCGCGGCGACGTGGCGCTGGTCGACGCCGAGGCCGGTCGGGTGGCCGTCGACGCCGTGCGGCGCCGCAAGGCACCAGCTCGGGACGCCTGCGCAACGGCCTGATCGTGTCGCGGGCGGCTCGCGTTGACGTCGAGGGCGCTCCGACTCCACAGTTCGCGGATGGGTGAACACAGCGACCAGAAGCTCACCGGACCGGACCTCGCGGAGGGCATCGCCGAGGACGACTTACCCGACGGCGGCACGCGGCTCGGCCACGCCTTCGGCGAAGCGGTCCTCCTCGCGCGGCGCGGCGCCAGCGTTTTCGGCGTCGGCGCAACCTGCTCGCACTACAGCGGGCCGCTCGCCGAGGGCCTCGTCGTCGGCGATGAGGTTCGCTGTCCGTGGCACCACGCCTGCTTCTCGTTGCGGACCGGTGAGGCCCTGCGCGCGCCCGCGCTGAACTCGATCGCGTGCTTCGACGTCATCGCTCGCGACGGCAAGGTCTTCGTGCTGGGCAAGCGGGACGCCGCGACGGTACGCCTGGCGGATACGGGGCCGGCGTCGGTCGTGATCGTCGGGGCCGGCGCGGCCGGAAACGCGTGCGCCGAGGCCTTGCGCCACGCGCGCTACGCGGGGCCGATCACGCTCATCGGCGCCGAGGCCACGGGCCCCGTCGATCGGCCGAACCTCTCGAAGGACTACCTCGCCGGCAACGCCCCCGAGGAGTGGCTCCCGCTCCGGGGCGACGACTTCTACCGCGAGCACGAGATCGCGCTCCGGACGGGGACGCGCGTGGTCGCCATCGACGTCGCGGGGAAGCACGTGCAGCTCGAAGGCGGCGCCTCCGTGCCCTACGGCGCGCTCGTTCTCGCGACCGGCGCCTCCCCCGTGAGGCCGCCTATCCCCGGGATCGGCGCGCCGCACGTGTTCGTCCTCCGGACTCTCGCCGACAGCCGTGCGATCATCGCGAAGGCCGCCGGCGCGAAGCGCGCCGTCGTCATCGGCGCCGGTTTCATCGGCCTCGAAGCGGCGGCCAGCCTGCGAGCGCGCGGGCTCGACGTGCACGTGGTCGCGCCCGAGGCCGTGCCTCTCGCGCGCGTCATGGGCGACGCCATCGGAGGCCTCGTGCGCGCCGTCCACGAAGAGCACGGGGTCGTCTTTCACCTCGGGGTCGCGACCCAGGCCATCGAGTCCGACGCGGTCGTCCTCGCGAACGGCGAGCGGCTCGCCGCCGATCTCGTGATCGTCGGCGCCGGCGTGCGGCCCGACGTGACACTCGCAGAGGAGGCGGGGCTCGCGCTCGATCGCGGCATCGTCGTCGACGAGCGACTCCGAACGAGCGCGACCGGCGTCTGGGCCGTCGGCGACGCCGCGCGGTGGCCCGACGCGCGGACCGGAGAGTCGATCCGCGTCGAACACTGGGTGGTCGCGGAGCGCATGGGCCAGATCGCCGCGCGGAGCGTGCTCGGCCCGAAGGTACGCTGCGATCTCGTGCCGTTCTTCTGGAGCGCGCACTACGATCTGACGATCAACTACATCGGCCACGCCGAGCACTGGGATCGCGTCGAGAGCTCCGGGCAGCTCGCGTCCCGCGACGCGGCGGTCGCGTTCCGCAAGGGCGACAAGACACTCGCCATCGCGACGATCGGCCGGGACCACGCGGGCCTCGAAGCCGAAGCCGCCATGGAGCGCGGCGACGAGGCGGCCCTTCACCGGCTCGTCCCGGCGTAGCGAGCTGGCTACGCCTCGGGTACGGCCTCGATGGCGCGGCGGTAGCGATCGCGTCGGGCCGAGTCTTTCAGGATCTCGTAGGCCTCTTCGAGGACGACTGTGATCTTGCGGACGTCGCCCGCGAGGTCGGCGATCTCCGGGGTCAGCATCCGCGATGGATCGAATGCGCGGCGGAGCTCGAGGAACGCCCTCCGCACCTCGTACCCGGTGGCGTCGCGCGCGACACCGAGAACCGCGAAATAGTCGCCGTCGTCGACGAGCTGCGAGCGCGCGCGGACTCGTTCGCGAACGGCCTCGGCGTCGAGCGCCGCGTCGTCGGGGTCGGGGTCGTCCTGGCCGCCGGGCCGCTCGCCGACGGACGGAAGGATCTCGAGCACCTCGAGCTGGGCGAGCGCGAACACCACCGTCGCCAGATCGTCCGCGGCGCCCAGGCTCTCGGGGTCGCGCCCGCCCTCGAGTACGTCGCGGAGCGTGCTCCCCGACGAGCCGCGCAGGCGATCGAGCTCGTGCGGCGTCAACGAGCACTCGCCCAGGATCGCCGAGGCGCGGCCCTCGCCGAGCCGGGCGCCGGGACCGCCGAGCCGCTCGATCGCGTCGGCGGGCGCGACGATGCGTCGGACGAGCTCGACGAAGACCGCCGCGCCCGGCGAGCCGCCGAAGACGCTCGGTTCGCCTGCGAGCCGACCCGGCGGTCGCGACTCGTGCAATAAGCTCCCGCTCTGCATCTGCAGGACGCGCGCGAGCACCCACTCGGCGTGCGCGCGCAACGTCGGCCACATCTGGTCTTGCCCGAGGTAGCCGCGCGCGACCAGCGCCGCGCCAGCGAGGCGACCGAACGGCGCGAACTTCGAGCTGAGGCGGCGCACCGTCTCGCGCGGAAGTTCGCCGCGCGTCCCGAGGAACGCGAGCAACGACTCGTCTTCGGCGGTCGACGCCGCCGTCCCGATGTCCCCCTCGCGAAGGACGATCCGGCGCTCGATGGAGCCGTCGATGAAGCACAGCGAACCGCCCATGCGCGCGGCGATGGCGCGCGCCAGAGCGGGCATGGCGTCCCCGGGGCCGAGCAAGGCAGGCAGAGCCGCCTCGCTGCCCGACGCGTTCGACGCGCCCGACACGCTCGAGCCGGCAGGCGCGCGGCCGCCCGACGAGCCCGGCGCGCGCTCCCCATCGGACCCGAGCCTCCATGACGGCGCGGGCGTCCCCAGGTCCGGCGGAGACGGGGTCGCGACATCGGACGGGAGCGGCGTCCCCGCGTCGGACGGCGGCCGGTCGGCCCTGATATCGAGGCGCGGCTCCGAGCCGCCGGTCGTCGAGATGCCTCCGCCGGTGGGTCCCGCTTGGGTGCCCGCCTGCGTAGGCGGTTGCGCTTGCGGTTGACCGTGCGTCGCGATCCGCTCGTCGGTGCTCACGCGGCGCCGGGCCTGCGGGGTCGCGCCGCTGCCCGTCGACGATCCCGTCGTCCTTGGAGCACCGCCGTCGTTCGTGCGTTCGCGCGCGGCCTGCGAGTGCTGCGACCGTCGCGAGGCGACGGGGGGCGCGACTTCGTCGTCGTCGTCATCGCCCTCCATCGGCTCGTCGAGCGCAGCGAGGAGCTCGGCCGGCAGCACAGCCTCGATCTCGTCTTCGGGACTCGGCGGCGACGAGTCGGTCTCGGCGCGGATGTGGACGCGGAGCTCGGCCTCGGCAAGGAGTTGCTGAAGCTCCGAGCTCACGGGCGGCGCGGGCGCAGCCACCCGACGCACGGCGGCCACGCCCGGCGGCGGCTCGGATGGCGAGCGCATCGAAGACAGGCGACCCGTTGGCGGCGGCACCGGCGTCGCCGGCGTGTAAGGGAGCGATCGCATGCTCGCCGGCGGAAGCGACGGCGCCCCCTCGTAGCCTTCACGCCCGTGCCCGGCGTAGCCGCCGTATTGCGGCCCCACCGACGGCGTGCGCGGCGCGCCGGCGAGCGACTCGACCTTGCGCACCAGGGCGGGCACGTCGACCGGGCGCACGAAGAGGCCGCTGCCCTCGTGCGCGAGCGCCTCTTCGGGGCTGGCCACCGCGCCGCCCGGGCGCGCGAGGAAGAGCACGTCGATGTCGTCCGCGTCGGGCAGCTCGCGCATGCGGCTCACCGCGTCGAGGGCGCCGTCGCTGTCGGCGTCGATCAAGATGACGCCAGGGCACTGCACCGCGACGCGGGCCACGAGCATCGAGAGCGGCACGTCGACGACCACGTAGCCGTTCATGCGGAGCGCCTGCGCGACGCGCTCCGCCTCGGCGGTGGGGTCGCTCACGAACACCGTGGTGACTTGCCCGCGAGCCCCTCCCTCGTCGCCCCTCGCTGCGCCCGCCACGCCCTACCCCCCGTCGCGCGGCTCGAGTTCGCCCTCGACCGCGCGCTTCGCCCGCCCCCGCGCAGCGAGCTGACCGGCGAGCCGCGGCAACACCCCCGCGCCCCAGACGAGCGCAAAGATGAAGGCCACGAGAACGACCTCGCCACGACTCGCCGCGAGCATTGTTGTTACTTTACCATGGCCGCGCCCGGTCCCGCCTTTCGCCGGACAGCCCAGGTTTCCCGCCCTTGATTACGCGCCTGAAGTCCATCGCCACGTCGATCGTTCGATTCCTCGCATCGCGGCCGTGGAAGCGATGGCTAAAGTGGGCAGCAGCGATCACCGGGGTGCTCTCCGGGGTCGCCGCCGTCACGGTGACCCTCCTGGTCCGGCACTTCGAGGCGGGGCTGCCGGCAGTCTCCGACCTCAAGGCGTACCAGGCGCCGCAGGTCACGCGGGTCCTCGCCCGCGACGGGACCGTGCTGGCCGAGCTCTTCACCCAGCGACGCACGGTCGTGCCCATCGAGACGCTGCCGCCGCACGTGAAGCTCGCCGTCCTCGCCGCCGAAGACGCGGGCTTCTACGAGCACCAGGGGCTCAACTACTGGGGCATCGCGCGCGCGTTCCTCGTCAACCTGCGCTTCCATGGCACGCGCCAGGGCGGTTCGACGATCACGCAGCAGGTGGTGAAGAATCTGCTGCTCAACAATCGCGAACGAACGCTCTCGCGAAAGATCCGCGAGGCGCTCCTTGCTCGCCGGCTCGAGCAGGACCTGACGAAAGACGAGATCCTCGAGCTCTACGTCAACGACATCTACCTGGGCCGCGGGCGCTACGGGGTCGAAGAGGCGGCCCGGGACGACTTCGGCAAGAGCGCCAAGGACCTCACGATCGCGGAGGCTGCGCTCATCGCCGGGCGCATCGCCAACCCGCGCGACTACGGCCCGCGCGCGAGCCTGGCCCTCGCGCTCGGCCGCCGCGCGTACGTGCTCGGACAGATGCACGAGAAGGGATTCCTGAACGACGCGCAGTGGGCCGCCGCGACCCGGGAGCCCGTGACGCTCGCGACGGGCAGCGAGGCGGCGAGCGAGCTCGCGCCCGAGGCCGTCGAGATGGCCCGCGCGGAGCTCTATCGGCTGGAGCCCGACGTCGCCCGCGTCGGAGGGTTCACGATCACGACGTCGATCGACGCGAAGCTCCAGGCCGCGGCGCGGCAGGCGGTGCGCGACGCGGTGGGCGCTTACGACAAGCGCCACGGTCTCCAGGACGGACTCAAGGCCCCCGCAACCGCAGACCGGAAAGGAAAGGGGCCGCCCCCACGCGAGGCGTTGACGCCGTTCGAGGGGACGCCGATCTTCGAGCAGCACAAGGTCCTCGTCGGCACCGTGACCGACGCGGACGACGCGGCGGGCACGTTCGACGTGCGCGTCGGAACGGCCCTCGGCACGGTGCGCCTCGCCGACTGCGCGCGCTACAACCAGCGCGGCCTCGCGCCGACGGTGTTCGCTCCGCCGGGAGCGCGCGTTCGCGTGAGCCTGCTCGGCCCCGTGCCCGACGTGCCCGTCAGCGACCCGGCCGCGCCCCGCGTGCCGCTGCGCATGGAGTCGGGGCCCGAGGCCTCTTTCATCGCGCTCGACGTGCGAACGCGCGAGATCCTCGCGCTCGTCGGCAGCTACGAGGGGCAGCCCGGCGCGCTCGATCGCGTCACGCAGTCGCGGCGGCAGCCGGGATCGACGTTCAAGCCGATCGTCTACTCGTACGCCATCCATTCGCGGCGGGTCACGCCGGCGACCCTCTTCGATCCGAACCCCGACGTGTTCGAGGGCGGCTACCACCCGAGCAACTTCGAGGGGTACCGCGGGCACGACCCCTTGCGCCTCCGCGAGGCGCTCGCCAACAGCGTGAACGTCGTCGCGGTGCGGGTGCTGCAAGACGTGGGGCCCGCCAACGTCGTCGCGTGGGCCCAGGCGCTGGGCATCGCGTCGCCGATGAAGCCGGATCTCTCGCTCGCGCTCGGCAGCTACGAGGTGCGACCGATCGAGCTCGCCGGGGCGTACGCGACGTTCGCGGCCGGCGGAACGTACGACGAGCCACGGCTCGTCACGCGCATCGTGGGGCCCGACGGCAAAGACCTGCCCCTGCCCGCTCGACCCCCGCCGCGGCGCGTGCTCGACGACGCCGAGGCGTACGTCGTGACGAACCTGCTGATGAGCGTGATCGATCACGGCACCGCCGCGCGCGCCAAGGCCCTCGGCAGGCCCCTCGCGGGCAAGACGGGCACGTCGAACGGCCCGAAGGACACCTGGTTCGCCGGGTACTCGGCCGACATCGCGGCCGTCGCCTGGGTCGGCTACGACGACGGGCGCTTGCTCGGCTCGGGCGAGCAAGGCGCCGTCACCGCGCTCCCCGCGTGGATGGCCTTCATGAAGGTCGCGCACGAAGGGCGGCCGCGCGTCGACTTCTCGCGACCGCCCGGCGTGTCGACCGTGACCATCGATCAGCGAACGGGCGCGCTTCCCTACCCCGACGATCCCGACGTCGTCGACGACGTCTTCCTCGAAGGGACCGAGCCGACCGCCACGTCCGAGCCGCCGCTGACGGACGACGCCGGCGCGCCCAGCGACGCAAGTGCGGGCCCGTGAGAAAGACCCGCTGGCTCGGTCTCTTCGCGCTCGAATCCCGACCGCTGACGATCCTCTACTGGGCCGCCGTCGGCCTCGTGGTCGGCGGGTTCTTCGCGACGCGCCTGCTCCCCTGCGTCGACTATCCGCAGCACCTCGGTCTCAGCGATCTCGCGCGGCGCCTCCAGGACGCGAGCGCTCCCGAGCAGGCTCACTACGAGCTCGACTACTTCACGTACAACGGCCTCTTTCACCTCGTGGTCGGAACGCTGTCGACCTTCGTGCCCATCGAGCTCGCGGGTCGAGTGGTCGTCGCCGGGTCGCTGCTGGCCACGAGCGCGGGCGTCGTCGCACTCCTCCGCGCGCTGCGCCGGCCGGCGTGGCACGCGACGCTCTTCACGCCGATCCTCTTCTCGTTCTCGCTCGGATGGGGCTTCGTGAACTACGTGCTGGCGACCGCCATCGCTGTGTGGGCGCTCGTCTTCGTGGCGCGCGCCGCCGACCCCTTGCTGGCCCCGTCGGCGCGCAACCTGATCGCGATCGGGAGCCTGGGCCTGATCTGCGCGTTCGCGCACGTCCTCGCGATGCTCGTCTTGTGCGTCGCGGCGGCGGTCGTGGCGAGCGAGGTCGCGTGGCGCGAGTCGGCCACCGCCGACGCGAACGCCCCGCGCGCCACGATCCCGAGGCGCCTCTACAGGACGGCCGTTCGCACGACGCACGTGCTGCTTCCGCTGGTCGTCGGATGCGCCTTCTGCATTGCGGTGTACCACCGGCAGTACGCGTGGAACCCCGACGTGTACCGCGACTCGACGCTCGAGGGGACGGCGCCCCCGCTCTGGGAGAAGCTCGTCTACTTCAGCGCGTTCGCCACGGACCTCTACAGCGACGCGAGCGATCAGCTCTTTCTCTGGGCGTCGATCGCGATCATCGCTTGTGTCGCGCTCGCCGCGGCGGTTCGTGTCTCCAGGCGGCGGGATGAGGAGCGGCGGCTCTCGAGCGAGCCGAGCGCGGCCTCGAACGACGCGCCGCGCGGGACTGCGCCCTTGCTCGGGCTCTTCCTCGCGATGGCGATCGCCTACTTCGCGACGCCGATGGTCCTCATCGGGACGCACCTCATCTTTCCGCGCCTTGCGCAGTGGTTGATGCTCGGGGCCGTGGTCGCGATGCCGTCGCCGTCGCCCTCGCCCTCGCCGTCGCCCTCGCCGTCGCCGTCGCCGCGGTGGGCCGGGCGCGTGCAGTACGCGGCCGCCGTCCTCGGGCTCGTGGCGGGCGCGAACGCGTTCGCCCATTGTGCCTTCTTCGGCCGGGAGACGCGCGACGCCTCGGCCATGCTCGATGACCTGCCGCCGGGGCGTGCCGCGACCGCGGTCATCTGGGATCCGTGGACGGAGTCGTTCCGCAACGGCACCCTCACGCACCTCGCGGCGTACTACGCGGCGCGAAAGCACGGGACGTGGGCCTTCTCGTTCGCCCGGTACCTCAGCGTCCCGGTGCGCTTCAAGCCGGGGGCAACGCCGCCGTGGCCCGCGCGCGGCTGGGAGTTCAGCGCCGAGGACTACGACGCGCGCTGCAAGTACGCGCGCGCGTTTCCGCTCGTCATCGTCAAGACGCCCGACGACCTGCCCACCGACGCCGGCAGCGAGCCCCGGGTGCGGAGCCTCGTGTTCAGGGAAGACGCGAACGCCGTGCGGCTCCTCTCGCACCACGGCGCGTACTGGGCGTTCGACAGCGCGGGACTCCCGGAAGACGGGACGCTCTGACTCGGCGAGCGCTCTCCCGGTGGATCGAGCCGGCGCTCTTCGCGGGCGCGGTGGCGCTCACGGTCGGCAGCCTCTTCGTCCCCAGGCTCTTGCCCTGCGTCGACTATCCGGAACACCTCGCGCTCGCCGACGTGGCGCGGCGGCTCCTCTCCCCGACCGCGCCCGAGCACGCGCTCTTCGAGGTGAACCTCTTCACGTACTACGGGCTCGTGCACCTCGTGCTCGCGGTCCTCTCGCTCGCCATGCCGATCGAGCTCGCCGGAAAGCTGCTCCTCGGGAGTGCCCTCGCGCTGACCGCGTGGTCGGTGCGCCGGCTGCTCGTGCGCCTCGGGCGACCGCCCGCGTACGCGGGTCTCTTCATACCCATGCTGTTCGCGTTCTCCGCGTCGTGGGGGTTCCTCAACTACCTCGTCGCGCTCGCGATCGCGTTCGCCGCCATCGCCGAGCTCGCGGCCCACGCCCGCCGACCGACCGTGCGAAGCGCCGTGAGCGTCGCCGTCCTGAGCCTGCTCTGCGCGATGACCCACCCGTTCGCGATGCTCGTGCTCTGGGTGTTCTCGGCGGCTCTGGCGCTGGAGCTCGCGGTCCGCGAGGCCCTGACGAAGACCGGACCCGGCGTCCGTGCAGCGGCCGTTCACGGGGGGCTGTCGTTCGCTCCGACGCTCGCGGGCGGTCTCTGGTGCGCCGTCGTGTACTTCGATCACTACCGCACCCAGCCTCAGCTCGCCGATACGCGCGATCCCGTCTTCTGGGACAAGTTCGCCCGCTTCTCGGTCTACGCGACGGACCTGCACGCGGATCGGACCGATGCGCCGATCGTCTATGCGACCCTCGTGGCGATGGCAGCCATCGTGGCCCTGAGCCTCGGGGTCGCGGTCTTCCACCGCTACGGCACGCGCGCCGAGCGGGGAGCGGTGGATCGTAAGCTTGCTAACGATCCACCCGAGCCTCGTGGGCCCTCGAGCCACGCCGTCGTGCTCCCGTTCGTCACGATGCTCGCCTGCTACCTGGCGATGCCCATGGTCTTCATGGGCTCGCAGCTCATGTTCCCGCGGCTCGTCCCCGCGCTGTACCTCGGCGCGCTGATCGCGCTTCCGCGCATCGACCAGCCGATCGTCGCGCGCCTGGCCGGGGCGTCGTGCCTCGCAGTGGCCTGGTGGAGCGCGATCAACCTGAACGCGCATCTCCGGCAATACGGAGAAGAGACCGACGACGCGTCCCGCATGATCGACGCCCTCCCCGCAGGCCGCCGCGCCTCGGCGGTCGTTTACCGCGACTTCACCGACGCGTTCTGGCGGGGCGGGATGCTCCACCTCGCCGCCTGGTACGCCGCCCGAAAGCACGGCGACTGGGCGTATGCATTCGCGAGGTACGAATACATGCCCGTCCGCTACCGCGAAGGACGCGCGCCCGAATGGCCCGAGCACGGCTGGGAGTTCGCGCCCCAGCAGTACGACGCGCGGAGCCCGTACGCGCGGGCCTACGATCTCGTGCTCGTGAAGACCCCGGAGAACGTCGACCCCCTCGAAGACGAGGCGGAGGTCCGTGCCCGCGTCTTCGGAGGAGACGCCGCGACGCCGCGACTTCTGTCGCACTTCGGGCTCTACTGGGCGTTCGATACGGCGGGGATCCCTTCGCCGCCCAAACCGCGATCTACACTGCCGAGACGATGAACGTCGACCATGAAACCCTGATGCGCCTCGCGATCCGCGAGGCCGAGCGCGCGCGCGGCACGACCGGGGACAATCCGTGGGTCGGGTGCGTCATCACGGACGGGGACGGCGTCGTCCTCGGCCGGGGACACACCCAGGGACCCGGCGAAGATCACGCGGAGATCGGAGCGCTGCGCGAGGCGGACAGCCAGGGAAGGTCCGTTCGCGGGGCGACCATGTACTCGACGCTCGAGCCGTGCTCGTTCCACGGACGCACGCCCGCCTGCTCGCGCGTCATCGTCGACCGGGGCATCGGGCGCGTCGTGACCGGGATGCGCGACCCCAACCCGCGCGTCGACGGCGAGGGCGCGCGGATCCTCCGCGAGGCCGGCATCGAAGTGATCGAGTCGGTCTGCGAGCAGGAGGTCCGGCGTCAGCTCGGCTCCTGGGTCCTCGCGTTCCACCCGCACGAGCCGCTCCGGCGGGCGCGCACCATGGCAACTACGCACGACCGAACTGCGCTGATCGCGGCGATCTACGCGATCGGCCCGGCCGAGGCTGCGGCGATCGTGGGGCGACTGGACGTCGACGACTGAAGGGATCG
>CALFNG010000055.1 GCA_937902985.1 uncultured Myxococcales bacterium | reverse complement strand
GCCATGGCATCGTGCACTACGACCTCAAGCCGGGCAACGTGCTCCTCTGCGACGATGGGTCCGTTCGCGTGATCGACCTCGGCATGGCGCACGAGGTCGCGACGGGTCCCTTCGCGTTCGGATCCGCGCCGCTCATCGCCACCGCGGACTACGTCGCGCCCGAGCAGCTGCGTCGCCGTCGCGGGCAGCCGAGCGTCGATATCTATGCGCTTGGCGCCATGCTCTACGAGATGCTCACGGGGCATCCCCCGTTCGAAGGCGACGACCCGTTCGTGGTGGCGAGCGCTCGCCAGATCGGCGACCCGAAGGGGCCGCGCGAGCTGTGCTCGAACATCTCCGAGCAGGCCGAAGAGATCGTCCTCCGCGCCTTGCGCCGCAACCCGGCCGAGCGTTACCCGACGGCGGCCGCGTTCAAGGCGGATCTCGACCGTCCGTCGCGAGTGAGGGTCACCGGGCTCGCCGGGCATCTGGTCGAGGTGACCCCCGGGCGCAGGCGCCTGCGACTGTTGCGCTTCGTCGCGGTCACAGGCGTCACCCCCATCGCGCTGCTGGTCGGATTGTTCTTTCTCTTGTGGTGGTGTCTCCAGCGAAAGGCCTGAATCCTCTTCGGCCGGAGCCTCGACAGTCGGTGTAGTTTCCGAACGCCGAGCACGTGACCACCATGAAGCGCGCGTCTTCGATGCCGAGCTTGGGGTCAACCATCAGCGCGCGAGGCGCCGTGCGTCGGAGCCTCGGACGTCGCCGGGATCGCCAGCGACGTCGTCGGAGCCGGTGCCTGCGAAGCGACCGGTTGCACCGGAGGCGCCGCGGACGGGACGAAGAGACTGCCGACGCCCCGCTGGCCGGTGCGCTGACGCCAGGAGGGGCCCGAGGCCACCTCCTTCGTGCGCGCGTAGCGTGGAGCCGGCTCTCGTAGCGAGTGCCCTCGCCGTTACCCACCGGCAGGGACAACAGTAGTACGCGACGTACGCGAGGCGACCGTTTACAAGGTGGCACGTCGACGGCGGAGAAGCGGAGCAGGTGCACTGCCGGCTTGGGGACGTAGATTGGGTGGCGGCCAACATGCGACGGCATACTCTGTGACCGAACACTCATCGATGCAGGTCGGCCCGCCATCACCCATCGAGGAGCCGGAAGTTCCGCCAGAACCTCCCGAGGAGGATCCGGCCAAGCCGGGACCAGACGGGCAGCCCGCCGGGTCGTTGCTGATGCACTCCTCACCGCCTCCGCCGGACGTTGTGCACGATAGACGCATCCCAGCAGCAAGGCAGTAAGGGGCGGCCGTGCTCGCGTCAGCTTCGAGGCTTGCCGGCCAACTGCCGGAGCTCGAGTCTTGGGATACGAAGCTCGTCGACTCAGATCAGAGTCAGAACCGGAACTAGAACCCATCGAGCTTGGCGCGGAGCCCGACGAGCCGGACGTGTTCACTGTACCACGACATGCCGCCGCCCACACTAGAGGTCAAGACCATGCCGATCACGAGCGCAGCCTCAGCTCAAGCGCACCACGGCCGCATCGATGTGACCAGCGAAGCGCATGGCGGAAGGACATTCCGCGTCACACTGCCGCGTTACGCGACCAGCGACCTGTTCTTTGTGATTCTCGATCAGAGTCGGCGTCCCTATTTATAGATTCGTTACAGGCGCAATGCCTATGCTTCTCGCATAGAAACGCAGGGCGCAGCACCGCTCGCGTTCTAGAAAGAGAGCAGAGCCATGAACGCGATGAAGAGTCTGGGTATGGTAGCCTTCGCGCAGTCGCTGGCCGCGATGGGCTGCGCGTCTCAGTCCGCCGAGTTCAGAGGAATGAGCGCCGTGGAACACGAAAGCGCCGCTCGGGCCGCGCAGGGCGATCCCGCTACGGCGGCGGAGCACATCGAAGCCGCGAACCGACTTCGCTACGACGAACAGGTCGCTTGCGACGGCGTCTCTGACGTCGAACGTGCAAGCGGTCCGTTCGCGCGGCAGGGCGGTGTCACGGACGTCGAGGTCGTCCGTGACCGGGGCGTGTTTCCGAAGGCTCCGCCGGTCCCCGTCGGGGTCGCGGTCTACTTGCGCGCTGAGCCCGGGCTGACCCAGCAGTGGCTCGGCCGCGTCATCGAGTGCCACAGGGCGCATATCGCCCTCACAGGACGGTCGGACCAACGGTCGCCCTTGTCGGTTCCGGACGCGGTAGTCGCGGTCTCGACGACATACGACGGCTTCCGGGTCACCGTGACCTCGAAGAATCAAGATGTCGCGCACATCATCGTCGACAAGGGACAGGAGCTTGCCGCGAGCACCTACTCTACGCGAAACCGTGCACCTCGATCGGTGTGGCCTCGATCCAGTAACTGAGGCATGGGAGGCATGAGTGGCATGCGCCGGCATGATGCCGCCGGCGCGGTGCCCCAATCCGTTCGAACACTGCCGCCGGCTGACCTTCACCTGAACGCGCGGGTCATCCGCGCTTCTCGTCGTGAGAAGCGTTGCATGCGGGCACATAATAATGTGATCAAATTCGGACCGTTGTCCGGGTCAAGGTCGCGCGCGTTCATGATCGCCTCATAGCGACCCCGCTCGCCTGCGAGACGTATACGCCGCCGACGATGATGATCCTTGCGGCGGAGCGCTCGTTCGAACCTCGGGGCTCACCCGACGACGTCGTATGCGACGTTTCATTGCGAGGCCCCACATAAGGCTCGAATCAATATTTGGTTTCGTCGGTCGAAAAGGCTTAGACGCGTAACGTCGGCGAAATAAGAAAACGCGAGGATACGAGGGCGAGCCATGATCCGACGCCGAGCCGCTACGTCACCCTTCCACGCGTTCGCGAAACGAATTCTGTCGACGGTACTGGGCATCGCCGTCCTCGTAGGGATAAGTACCGCCTCGGCCACCGCATGGGCACAGGCAGAGCCGGCCGGTCCGGCGCTCGCGGCCACCGGCGAGGCGACATGCGCCGAGCTGACGACGCGCATCGCCGACCTCGAGGCGTACGTGACGAACCGCGCGCCCAAAGCGCTCGTCTCACCCGGGCCCGGGAACAACGCTTGGATGATGACGTCGTCCGCGCTCGTTCTCTTCATGACTCTCCCGGGGCTCGCTCTCTTCTACGGTGGCCTCGTCCGGCGCAAGAACGTGCTGTCCGTCATGGCGCAGTGCCTCGGCTGCGCGGGCTTCGTCACGATTCTCTGGTGGCTCGTGGGCTACAGCCTTGCGTTCGACTCGGGGTCGCCCTTGCTCGGTGGCTTGAAGTTCGCCTTTCTGAAGGGCGTGGGCGCCGCCCCCAACGCGAACTACGGCGCGTGGGTCTCGCACAGCGTGTTCTCGATGTATCAGCTCATGTTCGCGATCATCACCCCGGCGCTGATCGTCGGCGCGATCGCGGAGCGAATGAAGTACTCGGCGCTGATGGCTTTCCTGGTCGGGTGGATGTTCCTCGTCTATTTCCCGCTCGCCCACATGGTCTGGGGCGTCGACGGCCTGATGAACGGTGTCTGGAACGCGAACGCGAGCATCCGGGCGATCGACTTCGCGGGTGGAACAGTCGTGCACATGGCGTCGGGATGGTCGGCCCTCGTGCTGTGTCTCATGGTGGGCAAGCGCAAGGGATTCGGTCAGCGCGCGTTCTATCCGCACAGCGTCGTTCTCACCATGATCGGCACGGGTATGCTGTGGGTCGGCTGGTACGGCTTTAACGCCGGGAGCGCGGTCGCCGCCGATGGCATCGCCGCAGGCGCGTTCATGGCGACGACGCTGGCGACAGGCGTCGCGTGCGTCACGTGGCCTGCCATCGAGTGGGTCACCCGCGGCAAACCCACGGTCCTCGGGCTCTGCTCGGGCGCGGTCGCGGGACTGGTGGTCATCACGCCCGCGTCGGGCTTCGTCACCGCGAATGGGGCGGTGATCATCGGGCTGCTCGCCGGGACCATCCCGTACCTCGCGTGCACCAAGCTCAAGTCGGTTCTCGGTTACGACGACGCGCTCGACACCTTCGGGGTCCACGGCGTCGGGGGCACGCTCGGGGCGCTCGTTACGGGCTTCCTCGCGTCCGCCGAGGCGAACCCGAACCTCAACACCAACCTGGCCGGCGTCGTGGGCAAGACCCTCTGGCTCGAGCAACTCAAGGCCATGGGGGTCACGCTCGCCCTGTCGATCGGGGGGACCGTCGTCATCGCATCCGCCGTCAAGCGCTTCATCGGCCTACGACCGGACCCCGAGGTCGAGGAAGACGGCCTCGACGTCGTCGAGCACGGCGAGGCCGGCTATCACCTCGACGAGGACGGCGGTCTCGCCAAGGCGCACGCGTTCCCGGCGCCCGCCGCCGGCATGACCGCAACTGAATCAGCGAGCGAGAGGTGACGTGCGACGAGTCGAAGCATGTTCTCGAGCCGATTCGGGGTCGTTCGCGATGCGGTCGCGATGCTCTTGCAGCACGTAGAGGCCCTTCCACGTTCAGAGAATGCAAAGCGTCTGTACGCGATGGCTCAGGACCGCATGCGAGAGACGGAGTCCTGGAATGCATCGCCGCCGGACGATCGAGAGCGAATGGTGTTCATGAAGCGAGTCCTCGCGCTTCACGTCGAGGTGACGGGCCTCGAGCGTGACACGCTCTTGGCCATCGCAGCAGATCTCGGATGCAGCGAGATGGGTTTGGGCGTCAACGAGGCCCGCGCGGCCGACGAAAGCGCGTCGCGCTCAGGCACCGGAATGGCAGCGAAGGCCGCGTCAGGCCACGCGACCGCGGAGGTGCTCAATCCGTTGCGCGTCGTCGGAGCGCCCTAGCTCACGAGCCACGCGTTCATATTTCTCGAGCTCGAAGTCCTCGAACGCCATCACCCCACCGGACTCGAGGAGCTCCATGAGCTTCGCCCATGACTCCATCGTCGCGTAGGCGTAAGCGAGCAGGCGCACCGCGTCCTTCCGGGCCGTCGGATCGGTCGACGCGTCGAGCACTGTACGACAGTGCCCTGCGGCCGTGGTCGTATCTCCGCGCTCGAGGGCATCGAACGCCGCACGCACGTGCACCCGCGCGATGGCCTCGCGGTTGCCCGCCTCGACCGTACGTAGAGCTCGCACGTTCTGGAAGGCGACGAAGCCGCAGATGATTGCCGGGAACACCATCCGGTACTGGACCGCGAGGAGCCCGAGGACCGCCGCGGTCCCGATCGACAGCCAACGTACCGGCTGCTCGCCGCGGCCCTTCGTCGGCCCGTCGAGGACGGCCACCATGGCGTTCCCCGCGTCGAGGGGCAGGATCGGCAAGAGGTTGATGACGGCCCACCCAAGGTTGATGAAGCCCAGATAGGACCACGCTTGGCCCGTCGTACCGGAAGCGGCCGCGCGGGCGATCGCGAACGCCAGCGCGGCGACGAGAAGGCTCATCGCCGGTCCCGCGAGGCACACGACGACTCGTCGACCGGCCGACAGCGAACCAATCCGAGAGCCGAGTCCTGCTCGAAACAGTGTCAGGTTGACCTCGGTCGACAGTCCGAAGGAACGCGCGGCGATGGCATGTCCGAGCTCGTGCATGAGCGCCGTGGTCAGGAAGCCACCGGCCCAGATCGCGACCTGTGCGGGGGCACGTTGCGCGCCGAGCCCGAGGAGGACGGTCACGACGACGAACCACCCGTGGATCCGGACTGGAATCGGGCCGAGCCGAAATCTGAGCATCATGGCTTCTCCGAGATCGGGGCTTCAAGGTGCCCTACGAGAGCGAGGATTCCACTCCCGCTCGGAGGCGCACGATTTCGACGACCTCGGAGAGGAGCACTTCGGTTTTGTCGGCCTCGGCGGGGCCAAGCGACGTTCTGAGGGCGTCGAGGATCCCTGGCAGGACGCCCTCCTGGACGAGGAGCCCCATCTTGACCTTGAGCGCGAAGTCGACGACGTACTTCGATCCTCGAAATACCTCGCTCCGGCGACTGGCCGGATCGACGACCTTCACCTCGGCCAAGGTCATGCTGTCGACGCCGATGGCGGCGAGGGATTCCCTGACCTCGTCGAGCTTGGCCGGTGGCAAAAGGACCTCTACGCGTCTCATCGGATGACCCTCCAGATCGTGGTGAACAGAGCGTAGCCATCGCGCACTAAAGGCTCGCTAAACGACGGCGACGCGACGCGGCGCGGCGCGGGCGCCTGCGATGCGACATGGACGCCCGGCCTTTAGAAAATATTTAGGAGGGCGCGTTTACGTTGATGGCGACGGAGATTCGCCATGAAACTCACCACTGCGTATCGAGTTCCGTACGGGTCCACGCCGATCGTTCGCTCGGGCGCGACCGCCCCGCTGAGCGGAAAAAACTTGGGTCGGGCGATCGTGTTGACCCAGCTCGTCCTCATGACGCTGTGTGGCGCGCGCGCGGCGGTCGATTGGCTCCACGGGCAGGCGACGATCGAAGGCGGAGTCGCGCTGGCGCTCTTCTGTGCCTTCACGATGTGGCTCATCACCGAGGCCATCGGCGGGGCGACTCGCAGTGCGACGTCGCCCCGGGATGCCCATCCGTACCGTTAGTCACCTCGTGCCCTTCCCCGTGCCGCCAGACCTCGGAGTGTGAGATGTCCGCGCCATCTGAAGTAGCCGCCGCCGCTGCCACGCCGACACTGGTGGAGGCCGCGGCCGGCCCGCTCGTCCTCGTCGTGGACGACGAAGTGTCGACCCAGACGCTCCTTCGAAGCGTGCTGAACTCGAGTGGGTTCCGCACGGTGGAAGCGCGCTCCGGCGCCGAGGCCGTCGAGCGTCAACGTGCTTGAGCTGAACCTCACGCTCGACGAGATCAGGTAGGGAGAACTCGGTATCCATTCTCCGCCGGCCGGTCCTAAAGTGTCTCCATGAGCGAGGCGCGCGCCGATCCGGACGAGCTCCTACGACGCGTGAACGCCGAGGAGCGGCGAGCGTGCCGTGGGAAGCTCGTCATCTTCTTTGGTGCGGCGCCGGGCGTCGGCAAGACGTACGCGATGCTCGAGGCCGCGCGCAGCGAGCGCGACTTGAAGCGCGACGTCGTCATCGGCGTCGTCGAGACCCATGGCCGGTTCGACACGGGTGCGCTCGTCATCGGTCTCGAGCTCCTGCCGCGACGAAAGGTGAACCATCGCGGGGTGATCCTGGAAGAGTTCGACCTCGATACGGCGCTCGCGCGGAAGCCCGGGCTCATCCTCGTCGACGAGCTGGCGCACACCAACGCGCCCGGGTCGCGGCATGCGAAACGATGGCAAGACGTGGAGGAGCTGCTGGCCGCCGGGATCGACGTGTACGCGACGCTTAACGTGCAGCACCTCGAAAGCTTGAACGACGTCGTCGCTCAGATCACGGGCGTCGTCGTTCGCGAGACGGTCCCGGACCGGGTGCTCGAGGAGGCCACCGAGGTCCGCCTGATCGATCTGCCGCCCGACGAGCTGCTCGAGCGGCTAGAGCAAGGGAACGTCTACGTCCCAGACCAGGCACGTCGCGCGGTCGACAGCTTCTTTCGGAAGGGCAACCTCATCGCTCTCCGCGAGCTCGCGTTGCGGAGCACGGCCGCGCGCGTCGACGCGCAGATGCGCCTCTACAAGACCGAGCACGGTATCCAGGGCGTCTGGCCCACGGTCGAGAGGGTGCTCGTGTCGGTCGGCCCCAGCCCTTCGTCGGCGCGTCTCGTACGCGCGGGACGACGAATGGCGGCCAGCTTGCAGGCGCCGTGCATCGCCGTCTTCGTGGAGACACCGGCGTCGCTGCGGATGTCGGACACCGACCGCGAGCGCGTGTCGGCGACTTTGCGGCTCGCCGAGCAACTCGGCGCGGAGCCGGTCCGGCTGAAAGGCGAGCACGCGGCCGACGAGCTGATTCGCTACGCGAGGGAGCGTAACGCGACGAAGATCGTCATCGGGAAACCGACGCATCCGCGCTGGCGGGACTTCGTCTCTCCGTCGTTCCTCGACGAAGTCGTCCGTTCGAGCGGCGACATCGACGTCTACGTCATCTCGGGCGAGGCGATCGCGGCGCCAGGCGCGTCGGTCGCCGGAGCGCGCCCCAGGCCCAGGCTCGATCCGCGGGCTTACGCTGCGAGCTTGGCCGCGGCCTTCGGTGCCACGGCCCTCGGGTGGATGCTGTTCGGACGACGGCAGCTCGCGGACGTGGTCATGATCTACCTGCTCGGGATCATCCTCGTCTCTCTGCGCTTCGGATACGGGCCGTCGATCGCCGCGGCGGTCGCGAGCGTGCTCCTCCTCGATTTCCTCTTCGTCCCCCCCTACCTGAGCTTCGCCGTCTCTGACTTCCACCACATCGTGATGTTCGCCGTCATGTTCGTCGTGGCGGTCGTCATCAGCAATCTCACGCGGCGCGTCCGCATCCAGGCCGACGAAGCTCGGTATCGCGAGCGCCGCACCGCGAGCCTCTACGGCGTGAGCCGGGATCTAGCCGCGACCCGGGCGACGGCGAACCTCGCCAGCGTGGCCGCGCAGCACGTGCACGACGTCTTCGAGGCGAAGGTGACCGTGTGGCTCGAGACCGCCGATGGCCAGCTCACGAACGTCGTGACGGGGGACCTCGCCTTCCCGGCGGACGACAAGCAGCGCGGAGTCGTCGAATGGGTCTTCGCGAACGACAAGCCGGCCGGACGCGGCACCGACACGCTTCCATCGGCGAGTGCCCTCTACGTTCCGCTGCGTGGAGCGCAAGGCCGAGTCGGCGTACTCGGGGTCAAGCCGAACGATTCGCGCCGTTTCGAGGACGGCGAGCAGCGCACGCTCCTCGACGTCTTCGCGAGCCAGATCGCGTCGGCGCTCGAGCGTAGTCGCCTCGCCGATCAGGCCCAGCAAGCGACGCTTCAGATCGAAGCCGAGCGGCTGCGAAGCTCTCTATTGAGCTCCGTCTCGCACGATCTGCGGACTCCGCTGTCGGTCATCACGGGCGCCGCGAGCGCGCTCCTGCAAACGGAGCCATCGCTCACGTCGGAGGCACGACGGGACCTCGCCGAAACGATCCACGAGGAGGCCCGGCGGCTTGACCGCCTCGTGCGAAACTTGCTCGACATGACCCGCCTCGCGTCCGGAGCGCTCAAGGTTGCCAAGGAGTGGCAGCCCATTGAAGGGGTCATCGGCGCCGCCCTGGGGCGCCTCGAGGAACAGCTCGATGGGAGGAAGGTCGACGTGCGCCTTCCGCCGGATCTGCCGCCCGTCCCAATCGATGGCCTGCTCATCGAACAGCTGCTCATCAACCTGCTCGAGAATGCGGCCAAGTACTCGCCAAGCTGCACCCCCATCGACATCGCGGCGACCAAGGATGGCGACCTTCTGGTCGTCGAAATCGCGGATCGGGGACCAGGCATCCCGAGAGAGCTCATGGACCGGATCTTCGAGAAATTTTATCGCTTGCCGCGCGAAGGCGCCAGCGGAGGCGCGGGCCTGGGCCTGGCGATCTGTCGCGGCATCGTCGAGGCGCACGGCGGTCGCATCTGGGCCGAGAATCGCGCGGGCGGGGGAGCCGCGTTTCGATTCAGCTTGCCGATCGACGGCACCCCACCCGAGCCCGCGCCCGAGGACGCGGAGTGAGCGCTCTCGTGCTGCTCGTCATCGACGACGAACCGCAAGTGCGGCGGTTCTTGCGGAGCTCGCTCGCCCCGACAGATTACAAGCTCATCGAGGCCGCGACCGGCGAAGCCGGGCTCGCCGAGGCTGCCTCCAAGCGACCCGACGTCATCTTGCTCGATCTCGGGCTGCCCGACCTCGACGGCATCGAGGTGACGCGACGCCTTCGCGAGTGGACCCAGACGCCGATCATCATCCTGTCGGCTCGCGGACAAGACCCGGACAAGATCGCCGCGCTCGACGCCGGGGCCGACGACTACCTGACCAAGCCGTTCAGCTTGCCCGAGCTGCTCGCGCGCATCCGGGTCGCGGGCCGGCACGCCGAACAGCTCGGCGACAAGAAGGATGCGATCTTCACCCTGGGGGATCTGCGAATCGACCTGGCCAGCCGCGTCGTCACGGTGAGCGGGAGCGAAGTTCGGCTGACGCCGATCGAGTACAGGCTCCTGACGACGCTTGCGCGCAAGGCCGGTCGCGTCCTCACGTATCAGCAGCTCCTCAAGGACGTGTGGGGGCCGCGCTATGCGACGCAGAAGCAGTACCTTCACGTCTACATGGGACACCTGCGCAACAAGCTCGAACACGATCCGGCGAAGCCGCGCTTTCTCGTGACGGAGCCGGGCGTCGGCTACCGGCTGAAGCTCGAATGAGGCCGGGAGTCGGGTAGTCGCGGGACCGTTCTAGGCGGGCGACGCAAATCTTGATGCCTTCTTTGCGAAGGCGTCGGTAAAAGGCGAGTGCTCGTCGTCGCATGGAGCTCGCAT
>CALFNG010000054.1 GCA_937902985.1 uncultured Myxococcales bacterium | reverse complement strand
CTCTCCGGGTCGCCGTAGCCGGATTGGTTGTCGCCGAGCCCGAGGTAAATGAGCCTCTTTGCGTCTTCGGGGCCGGCGAGCGTCCGTACGTGGTTGTGCCAGAGGTTGAGATAGAGCAGCTTGGGCATCGTGCCGAGGTTCTCAAGGCGCTCGATCTGGCAAAAAGACAGATCCAGATCAGTGAGCCCGGGAGCGCCTTCAAGCCCGGCGATCCGGACGATCGGGTTTCGCTCCATCGACAGCGCTCGCAATGCGGGGACGTTCGTCAACCCGCTGATTTCTGCGATCGCATTTCCGGAGGCGTTGACGACTTCGAGCGAGGTCAGCCCCGCCAGGGCGTCGAGCCGCTGGAGCCGATTGTCGGCCACGTAGAGAGATCGAAGCGAGTGGAGCGCGCTGACCCGCTCGATGGCCGCGATTCGATTGCCGGAGAGATCGAGATGGTCCAGCTCGGCCATCGCATCGAGGCCGTCGATTCGCTCGATCTTTTCGTCGTGCAAATCGAGGACGACGAGGTGGGTCAACGGCGCGACGAGCTCGAGATCGTCGAGGTTGGCCCCCGCCATCCGCAACGCAGTGACGTGCCCCCCCTCGATCGCGACGGCATTTCGCAAGTCGGGCGTCGCGCGCTCGATGGACGCCACGCGATCGGATCGCCCGTGCAGGCTCGCGTGAGCCGCCGCCCCGCGCCAGAAGACATCGTAGAGGTCCGTCTCGACGACGAGCGTTCGAGGGTCGACGCCCGCGCGCCCGAGAACGCCGTCGAGCGCCTGGCGCTCTTCGGCCGCGAGAGAGCCTCGTGCGTCCGCGTAGCTCGTCGCCGCCTTGCAGTCCGAGAGCGCGGCGCCTCCGAGCACCGAGATGAGGCAGACCGCGCGTGCGCGCATGGCCCCGATTAACACGGGCGAGTCGACTTGGGCAAGCGCTTGAGGTAATGCGTTCGGCTTGTTGTCGCGGATCCGCGGCCGCCATGCCGCTCTTGCCTTCGCACTCCTGATCGTCGGTTACACGACCGTCGTGAACGCCTGGTGCGGCGACGATCCGTACATCACGTTCCGCGCCATCGACAACGCCGTTCACGGTTGGGGTCTCGTATGGAACCCCTACGAGCGAGTTCAAGTCTTCACGGATCCGCTGTGGGCGCTGCTCTTGACGGGCGTCTACGCGTTGACCGGAGAAGCCTACTTCACGACCATGTTCGCGTCCGTGGCGCTCTCGGTTGCGGTCGTGGGGGTCATCGCCTTCGCGACGCGCGAACGCCCGTGGTGGACCGCGGCGTTCGCCGGAGGGTTGCTCGTCGCCTCGAAGGCGTACGTCGACTACAGCACCTCGGGCCTCGAGAACCCGCTGACCCATCTCCTGGTCGCCCTCTTCTACACGCGGCTCCTCTTCGAGTCCGCGTCTCGTCCTTGGACCGAGCGGAGGGTCGTCGGTCTCGTGGCGGTGGCCTCGCTCGTCTATCTCAACCGAGCCGACGCCGTGCTCGCCGTCGTGCCCGGCCTCGCGTGGGCGCTCTGGAGGGCGCGGGGCCTTGGCGCGCGTGCGCTGACCCGCGCGGTCGTTCTCGGGGGGCTGCCCGTCGCCGCATGGACCACGTTCTCACTCGTCTATTACGGCTTTCCCTTTCCCAACACCGCCTATGCCAAGCTGAACGGCGGGCGCATGCTGTCCTGGTTTCACCAGAACGGCGTTGCTTACTTCGCCAACAGCTTGACGGTGGACCGGTTCACGCTGCCTCTCATCGGCGCGACGATCGTGGCCGGCACCTGGCTCGCAACGCGCAGGCGCGACGACAGGCTTGCTCTCTTGCCGCTCGCGGGAGCCGCAGCGTACCTCGTCTACACCATGCGGATCGGCGGCGATTACATGAGCGGACGTCTGTTCGCGCTCCCGCTCCTCCTTTCGGTGCTCGCGCTCGCGTATCTGGTCCGGACCTGGCAGGCCGCGGCGGGGGTTGGCCTCGCGGGGCTCGTCGCAACGCTCTTCGGCGCGCGGCCCCCGATCGTCAGCCCCGGCATGTACGAGACGATCCCCGTCGAACGCACCGGCATCCGAGACGAACGGGGCGACTACTACGTCCGATCAGGTTTGATGTTCGTCATGGGCCCCAGCCGCGCCAACCCTGGACGCGCGAGATACCCCCTCGACCAGGCGATTCGCGCCGACGTGCCGCAGGCCACGATATGGGGTGCGATTGGGTATTATGGCTTCAGCCACGGGCCGCAGTGGTTCAACGTCGACAACCTCGGCCTCTCCGACCCACTCCTGGCCCGTCTGCCCGGGCGCTACATCGATCACGCCTGGGGCCGAGGCCACCTCTTCCGGGATCTTCCCGCGGGGTATCTCGAGTCGGTCGAGATGAACGAAAACCGCATCGTCGACCCCTCGCTCCACGAATTCTTCGACCATCTACGATTGGTAACGACGGGGCCCATCTGGCGCTGGGATCGATTCAAGGCGATCTGGGCCTTCAACACCGGGAAGTACCGGCCCCTCCTGGAGCAATACGCGGGCCGAACGCCGACGGCCGAGTGACCCTCGACCGAAGGACCCCTCCAGCGGCTAGTTCTCCCCTTCGGGAACGAAGGCGATCGCGTCGAGATCCGCAAGACCGTCGAACGCGTGCTCGGTCTTGTAGAACGTGAGCCTTATCTTCCTCGTTCCGCCGCCGTCGAGGCTCCCCGCGGGCAGCCACTCCCAGTGCGGCTCCTTGTCCCAGAACGTGAGGCCCGACCGCGAGTTCGGCCTCACGTCGGCGAACTGGGTCCCGTCGGCCTCGAGCGTCATGTTCGCGAGGCCGTTGCCGAGGCGCGGAGAGAGCGTGCGGGTCAGGATCCAGGCCTCGTATCGCGGCGCAGGCAGCTCCACGTCGCGGTCGAGGGCGATGGGGATCTTGTATCCGGCGTTCGCGCGCATCGACACGCCGTTCGAGGAGAAAGCATCGGACGGCCCGAGGGTGTAGAACGCTTCGTAGCCGAAGTCGTCGAGCACGTTGTGCATCGCCTCGGCCTCCACGACGACGACGCCGTCGTCGACCTCGATAGCGGTGACGAGGAGCGTGCCGTTCGCCTCGAAGCCGAGCGCCCTCTGCAGCCCCGGGCCCGCCGTCTCGACGCCGTCGGGCGGCCCGAGGAGGCACTGCGGCGGCAGGTCCACCGGCTTTCCGAGCGAACCTTCGACGCGGCACGTGGCGCCCTCGCCCGCCGCCCCGCCGACGACGATGACGATCGGCGCCGTCGAGACGCCCGCGCCGGTCGCGTCGCGGAGCTCACCTCGAACGGTCACGCGGTGGCGCCCGACC
>CALFNG010000053.1 GCA_937902985.1 uncultured Myxococcales bacterium | reverse complement strand
GATCACGCTTCCGGCGAGCGCGTCCCCCGCGCGTCGGTGAACGGCCGCGAGCGCGGGGGGGGGCGGCGGAGGGGCCTGGGTGTGTGCTACGCCAAGGCCGGAGGGACCTGCTTTTGGGCGTTCGCGGCGCATCGCGTGGGGCGCGACTCGTGATGTTCGCGCCGCTCGTCGGCCTCGCGCCGCTTGCCTGCGGGGCCAGCGCGCCGGCCGCGACCGTCGGCGTGCACCCGGGTGCGGACGCGGGATCGACGTCCGCCGGCTCGCGCGACGCCTCGATGGCCGGCAATGACCCGTCGGGTACGGACGCCGGTGACGGCGCCGCCGCCTCGGAAGACGTCGAAGCGCCCGCGGACGCCGCGAACCTCAATGCCGCAGAGGGCACGCTGTGGTCGCCGGCGCCGCCGCCCGTCGAGGCCGGGTGCGTGACGGACCTGACGGCCGGGCACCGGGTCGTCTCGTGCCAGGGCATCACGCACAACCTCACGGTGCCCGCGTCGTGCCTCACCCAGACGTGCGGCCTGATCGTCGACGTCCACGGCGGGACGATGAGCGCCGACATGGAAGACAAGAACACCCAGCTCGCCGAGATCGCGCCGGCGAAGGGCTTCATCGTGGTCCAGCCCAACGCGAACAACGGGCTGTGGGACGCGACGACCGACGACCCGCTCGTCTACGCGTTCATCGAGAACGTGCGCGACGCGTTCCACGTCGACGCTCACCACATCCACATGACGGGCATCTCGCAGGGCGGCTACATGAGCTGGCGCTTCGCGTGCGCGCACACGGACCTCTTCGGCTCCGTCGCGCCGGCGGCCGCGGCGGGCCCGGCGAACATCAGTATCGAGACCGGCTGCACGTTCACGGGAACCGACGCGCCCACCGGCGAGCTCGACATCCTCTACATGCACGGCACCCAGGACGGGCTCGTGAACTTTCCGAACGCCATCACGCTGCGCGACGCCGTCATCGCCTTCTACAAGATGGACGCGGGCACGCTGGTCACGAGCGACGGCACGTTCACTCGCACGCGTTACAAGACCGCGAGCGGCCGCGTCTTCGAGTTCATCCAGCACAACTACATCACGGCCTCGATGTTCGCCGGCGTCGCCATCAAGGGTCACTGCTTTCCGGGCAGCCCGGACCAGTCGGTGACCCTGCCCAATCAGCTCATGTCGTTCGGGTGCGATCCACCCGACTCGTTCACCTGGGGACAGGAGGTCCTGGCGTTCTTCCTCGCGCACCCGAAGCCCTGACGGGCGCGTCCCTCCTGGCTTGGTTCGCCAATGCTCGCTGATTCAGCGCGCTGGCGCGAAGCGCACGGTGAAGGCGGTCGCCGCCGGCTCGACGAAGCGCACGAGGCGACTGGCCTCGGCTTCGAGGTCGGTCCTGGCCTTCTTCGCGAGGGGCTCGAACGGGTCGATCGTGAGCGTCGCGTCCTTCTTCGTTCGCTCCGTGCTCCAGGTCCCGGCGACGAAGCCGTCGAGCAGGAACGTCGGCGCGACGCGGAGGCCGGGCAGGTAGACGCGCTTCTTGTGGGCGTCGGCCACGAAGCGCCGGCGATCGGTGTGCGCGAGCACGAGATTGTCGAACTCCGGCAGAAAGCGCAGCGGCGCGGCGGCGTCGGCGCCCGGGCGGGGGGCCTTCGGCAGGTCGAAGAGCTCGCGCTTGCGTTCGTCGCGCAGGACCACGAGCTTCGGGCGCAACGTCTCCATGACCTCCTTGACGCCCTGCACCCCCGACCACGTTTGCACATCGCTCGCGGTGGCCGGACCGAACGCGCCCAGGTAGCGGAGCACCAGCGCTTCGAGCGTGTCCGCCGACGCGAGCTTCTCGCCCACCCACGACTCGGCCATCGCGAAGGCCGGCGACACCGGAAATCCCCACGGGTCGTCGTCCGTCGGGACCTGCACGAGCGCGAGGTTGAGTCGCGCCACGTAGCCCATGGCCCGCGCGTCCGCCCTCGGGTGCAACGTGGCGAGCGCGTCGCGCACGTGCTCGAAGGTGGCCGGGCCCTTCGCGAGGAGCTCGCGGGCCTCCGCGGCGATGTCGTCGACCACGATGCCTTTCATGCGGTCGCGGAGGACGGACATCACGCCTCGCGTGAGCATGGGCTGCAGCGCGGGCCGGAGGCTCACGTAGTCCTTCGCGCTGACGACGTGAAGGGTCCCTCGCATCATCGACGCGCGAACCGCTTCGCGGCGGCGGAGCAGGGCGAGCAAGTGATCCCGCTCGAAGCCTTCGACCCGGGACCACAGGCCGATGTGCGGGGGCCTTGGCCACTGCGCCTGGAGCCCGCCCATGCGCTCGATGGCCCGGAGAGGCTTGATCTTCTCCCGCGCCAGGAGCATCTGCCGGGCGAGCGTGGCGCGGTTCAGATCGCGAAGAGTCAGCGGAGGCGAGGGGGGCGTGTCGGCCATGGCGGCGCCAGCTACTTTAGGGCGTTCGCCAGGGTCTGTTATCCTCGATGCGATGCAAGGCGCGATGCAAGGAACGGGTGCGGGCCGCCGGAGGGTGTCCCTTTGTCTCTTCGCGCTCTTGATCGCGGCCTGCGGAGACGCCTTCACCGCCGCCAACGACGCCGGAACGCTCCCTCGACTCGACGGTTCGTCCGACGCCTCGATCGACGAGGGCGCGCCCGACTCGAACGTCGAGGACGCCCGGCGGCCGCGGGACGCGGGGCCGCGTGACGCTCTCGCCGACGACGGCGGCGAGAGCGACGGCGGCGACAGCGGGCCCGTTACGAAGCCCGACGGCGGTGGCGTGATCGACGCCGGCCCCTTGTGCCTCAAGACGTGCCCTAGCGGATTCGACTGCCTCGTCGGCAAGTGCGAGGACCGCGCGGCCCTGCATTTCGGCGCGACGGCGGCGACCGGCAACTGGTCCTATGGATCGTTCAAGAGCTTCGGCTCGACCAAGTTCGCTCCTTACACCGCCAACTGGACGGCTCCCGGGATCGGGATCGTCTTCGTGAGCGATGCCAAGGACGTGGTCACGTCTTCCGTGTTCCACAGCGTGACGTCCGCGATGTACAAGGGCATGAACATCCCGCCCGCCACGCTCGGGATCTATCCTGGCGTCACATCGGACATTGATTCGGTGGTGCGCTGGACGGCCCCCGCGGCTGGACACTATGCGATCACGGCGACCTTCACCGGGCTGGGCTCGATGCCGCTGACGATGGTGGCCACAAACGTCAACGTCGGGCAGACCGTCGGCCCAGGCCAGACGATCAACGCGTTCGGCGGGACCAACTCGGCCGTCTATACGAACGCAGACGTTTCGATGAACGCTCTCGACACGATCGACTTCTACGTGAGCTTCGCCATGATGGCCGGCGATGCAGGCGCCCAGCAGGGCGGCACGGGGCTCGACGCGCGCATCACGGCGAACTGAATGATCATCAAAGCTTGCATTGTCGCCGTGGAGTGTGATCAAAGAAGCAATCGTGACGCTTCCCTTCTCCGCTCCCGAACCCACCGGACCCGGCGAATCGACGTGCATACAGCCTCCCACTCCATGCGTGCGGCTCTACGCCGACCATGTGATGGTGACCAGCACCGACGGCCTGTCGTGCGACGTCGATGAGGTCCTCGTCCCGCTCATCGAGCTGAGCTTCGAGTACGGCGGCACCCGCGTGCGGGCCAGCGACGAGCGCCCCCGCGTGTTCCGATCCGATGCCGGTCGCCTCGAGGCGGTCGATCGCGATCGGAAGGGGGAGGGCACGGCGCGCCGCGTCATCGAGAGGCTGGGGGCCGTCGAGCTCGCCTGCGTCGAGTCGATCACCCAGGCCGAAGACGGCCAGGCCGACTACGTCGTCCGCGCCGACGGCGACGAGAACGCTTTCTGCGGCTTCACGGCGCGCGCGTTCGCCCAGTGGCGATCGCTCGGCTGGCGCGTCGACGTCGACGCGGCCTACCCGTTCCGCGTCGTCGAGAAAGACCCGGCCTGGTACGCGCGCGTCGCGCCCAGCGAGGAGCGCGCCGGCTGGTTCGGTCTCGAGCTCGGCGTCGACCTCGACGGCACGTGCGTCGACCTCCTTCCCGTGGTGCTCGATCTCCTCGAGCGCCTCGAGCAAGACGGCGGCCTCGAGGCGCTCGCGTCGTCGTGCCGGCCCACCTGGGCGCTCAAGCTCACCGAGACCCATCACCTGACGGTCCCCATCGACCGGCTCCGGGCCTTGCTTCGGGTCGTCGCCGAGCTTTACCAGGGCGAGCACCGGCGGTGCCCCGCCTTCCCGGAGGTTCGCGCTGGCGCGCTCGTCGAGCTCGACGAGGTGTTTCGCGGCGCCGGAGCCCCCATCGCGTGGACCGACCCCGCGGGCGCCACGCACCGCGCGAAGGCCCGGGTGGGTTCTCCGCGCCCCGTCACGGTGCCCACGGGCCTCTGCGCCACCCTCCGTCCGTACCAGAGCGAGGGCGTCGCGTTCTTGCAGCGCCTCCGCGAGAGCGGCGTCGGCGGCGTGCTCGCCGACGAGATGGGGCTCGGCAAGACGCTCCAGACGATCGCGCACGTCTTGATCGAGAAGGCCGAGGGCCGCCTCGACGCGCCGGTGCTCGTGGTCGGGCCGACGACGCTCGTCGGCAACTGGTCGCGCGAGATCGCGCGCTTCGCCCCCACGCTGAAGGTCGTCATCCTCCACGGCACCGAGCGCCACAAGCGGTGGGACGCCGCCGCGAAGGCCGACGTGGTCGTCACCACGTATCCTGTGGTCGTCCGCGACGAAGAAAAGTTCGCCGAGCTCCGGTTCTCGTCGGTGGTGCTCGACGAAGCGCAGACCATCAAGAACTCGCGGAGCCAGGCGCGTCGCGCGGTCGAGCGCATCCAGTGCGATCACCGCGTGTGCCTCACCGGGACGCCCGTCGAGAATCACCTCGGCGAGCTGTGGTCGATCTTCGACTGGCTCGCCCCGGGCCTCCTCGGCGATCAGCTCGGGTTCCGGCGCTTCTGGCGGCAGCCGATCGAAGAGCAGCGGGACGCCGAGCGCCTCGGCGCGCTGCGCGAGACCGTCGCGCCGTACGTCCTTCGTCGCCTCAAGCGCGACGTCGCCAAGGAGTTGCCGCCGAAGACCGAGCTCCAGGTCCCCGTCGAGCTTGGCGGCAAGCAGCGCGACCTCTACGAGGCCATCCGCGTCGCCGCGCACGCCGACGTGCGCAAGGCGATCCACGCCAAGGGCCTGGCCGCCTCCGCGGTCACCATCCTCGACGCGCTCACCAAGCTCCGGCAGGTGTGCTGCGATCCGCGCCTGGTCGCCATGGACGCCGCACGCGGCGTCACCGAGTCCGCCAAGCTCGAGGCGTTCATGGCCCTCCTGGGCCAGCAGCTGTCCGGCGGTCACCGCGTGCTCGTGTTCTCGCAGTTCACGAGCATGCTGGCGCTCGTCGGCGAGGCGCTCCATGCGCGAAACGTGTCGTACCTGACGCTCACCGGCGCGACCCGCGATCGGCAGCGGGTGGTCGACGCGTTCGAGGCCGGGAAGGCCGACGTCTTCCTCATCAGCCTCAAGGCCGGCGGCACGGGCCTGAACCTCACGAGCGCCGACACGGTCGTCCACTACGACCCCTGGTGGAACCCGGCCGCGCAGGCCCAGGCGACCGACCGCGCGTACCGCATCGGCCAGCGCCGGCCAGTCTTCGTTCACAGTCTGTTCGTGGCCGGGAGCGTTGAAGAGCGGGTGCTCCTGCTCCAGCAAAAGAAGCGCTGGCTCTCGATGTCGATCCTCGGGGACGCGGGCGCCGAGACTTCGCTCAGCGAGAACGACGTCGACGCTCTCTTCGCGCCGCTCGCGGAGTGAGAGGCCGCGCGTGACCCCCTCCGGCGGGACGGGCATCTTTTTTTCGGGACATCGGGATGTGACACCTCGCAGATTGCGATGCCGACGGAATCGCGACCGAGCGCGCCGCGAAGTGCTACGAAAAGCGCATGAAGGCCAACCTCTCCGCGCTGCTGCTCGCGTCCGCGTTTGCCAGCATGCCCGCATGCGCGGGTGGAGGGGTCCCCGCAGAACCCCCGGCCACGCCCTCGGGAGTGACGGCCGCGCAGCCGGCGAACAACGCGGGTCGCCCTCTCGACCTGACCGAATGCAAGTCCCTCGGCCAGTGGCTAGCGGACGCTTGCGAGAACCGCCCGAACGAGCGCTCGGCGCGCGTCGAAGGCTGGTGCAGCGACGTTCTCCGGGGCGTCGAGAGCGGCGCGTGGATCACCGCCGATTGCGTGCCTCACATCAAGTACATCGACTCGACGTGCTTTCGAAGCACGACCAGCGTCCATGACTTGATGGCGTGCGACGTGTCCGTCTCCCGGCCCTGACCCCGCGCGACCGTTCGCAGGGCGGTGCACGGCGGGTGAGCGGTCACCCGGCTCCGGGGTCGGAGATCGAAGGCCGGAGCTTACAATCGCTTCACCCGATCGGCAGCGTCTGCCTCGCGCGCGAGGTAAGATTCCCTCGTGCGTTACCGGCGAACCCGGTGCATTCTGCAACAGTAAGCGGAGTTCGCCGCTAGGGGGGGAACGTTTGACGATCGAACAGAGGCCGGGCTTCTCCTTGGAGTCGCCGACTTCGCGTGCTCGCTGGCGACTGCAAGAGACGCGGCACTCGCGCGTCTTCTCGCTGGCGCGTCGGCTGCTTCGGGGCGAGATCATCGATCTCACGGACCGGCACGGTCGGACCTGGCGCGGCACGGCGTGCTCGCTCGCGGTCGTACAGCGCGGAACCGGAGAGATCGGGCCGGTTTTCGAAGACGTGGCCGCCTTCGACGTCGCGGCGGAGCTGGTGGCGCTCGCGTCCGACGACGACTGACGTTGGACGACGGTCGGTCACGTCGCCATCACGGCCGGTCCGCCCGCGTTTGACCTGCTGGTCTCGAGGACCTACAGCACGTCGGTGCCGCTCGCAGGGACCCTGGTGCTCGTCGTGGACGACGACGCCGACAACGTCGACGTCCTCGAGTTCCTGATCGCCGACGCCGGGGCCACGGTGCGCACGGCGCTGAGCGCGAAGGCCGCGCTTCAGCTTCTCTCGGGGTGGACGCCCGACGTGCTCCTTCTCGACATCTCGATGCCCGAGATGGACGGCGTCGATCTTCTTTCGGCGATCCGGTGCCAGCCCGAGCTGCAAGGCGTTCCGGCGATCGCCGTCAGCGCGCTCAAGTATTCGTCGGACAAGGAGCGCGCGTTCTCGGCGGGCTTCAGCGCGTACATGACGAAGCCTTACGAGCCTCTTGCCCTGGTCGAGCTCGTCGGTTGGCTCGCCTCGCCGGACCGCCGTGACAAGGGGCCGGCGCGCCGGTCGCCGTCGGTGTCGATGCCTTGACTCGCGGGCCGAACTGAAGGCCGCATGGGCTCGACTACACGCGCGGCCGTTCGCCACACGGGCGACGGCCCGATGGTAGGCTCGGACCGCGCCTCCAACGGGCCTCATCGAGGAGATTCAATGATCCTTCAAGAAGAGCAGAGCGACCTCGCGACGCCTGCGGGGCCGATGCGCACGTACGTGGCTCGCCCCGTCGCGAAGGGCCGCTATCCGGGCGTCGTCCTCTTCTCCGAGATCTTCCAGCACACCGGCCCCATCAAGCGAACGGCGGCCCTTCTCGCCGGGCATGGCTTCGTGGTGGCGGTGCCCGAGATCTTCCACGAGCTCGAGCTCGCCGGGGCCGAGCTCGCTTATGACCAGGCCGGGGCCGACCAGGGGAACAAGGACAAGGTCGGGAAGCCGGTATCCGCGTACGACGCGGACGCGCGCGCGGCGCTCGCCTACCTCGAAGGCTCGCCCCACTGCACGGGCAAGCTCGGGGTGATGGGCATCTGCATCGGCGGTCACCTCGCATACCGCGCCGCGATGAACCCGCAGGTACTCGCGGGGGCATGCTTCTACGCGACCGACATCCACAAGGGGAGCCTCGGGCTGGGCGGCGACGACAGCCTGGCCCGAACGGGCGAGCTCCGCGGAGAGATGCTCATGGTCTGGGGCCGCCAAGACCCCCACGTCCCGGCCGAAGGGCGCGCGCGCATCTATGCGCGAATGAACGAGGCCGGGGTGCGGTTCACCTGGCACGAGTGGAACGGGCAGCACGCGTTCTTGCGCGACGAGGGCCCTCGCTACGACCCCGCGCTCGCCCTCACGGGCTATCGCATGGTGATCGACCTCTTCGCGCGCAAGCTCGGCGAGGGCGACGCGCCGGCCGAGCCGTCGATCGCCGTGGCCGAGGCGCGGCACTGAGGGGTCAACGCCCGCGGTCGCGCAGCAGCGATTCGATCGACGCATCGCCGAGTTCGCGAATCAGGTCGACCGCGATCGCGGAGCTCTTCCTCCAGGTGCTTGCGGCCCGAGATGTCTTCGACGTTGGCCACGGCGTAGGGGCGCGCTCCCGTGGATTGGGTCACGCTCGACCCCCTGGCGACGTCGCGTTCGACGACGGCGGCGTCGCGATCGGCGTCGAGGACGAAGTTCTTCGCCGGTGCCATCTGCATGGCCTTTTTCCGGTGGAACAGCGCTGGCGTCAACGACCAGCGGGCGTCGCCCGACCGCCCCTACGGACCCTTCGAGGAGCCCCGCCCACTTCGCAGCGACGTGAGCGCGATCACGCCGATCATGGCGCCTGCCATCACGAGCGATGAACTGATGCGGCCGAGGGCGAGGCCGCCGTCGTCGGTCGGCTTGGTGAGGGTGTCGCCCAGCGTCGCTCCGAGAGGCCGGGTCAAGACATAGGCGGCCCAGAAGAGCGTGCTCGGTGGCCACCGGGTGAAGGCATGCGCCAGGGCCACGAGCGCGATCAGGCCCGCGAACACCAGGGCGCCTCGCTCGAAACCGAGTCCCGTCGAGGTGGCGACGAAGTCGCCCAGGGCCGTTCCGAGCGTGTTCGAGACCAGGATCGTGAGCCAGTAGAAGGTCTCGTGCTTCTTCGTCGTGATGTGGTCGACCGCGATCTGGCCGGTCGATCGGTGCCACACGGCGAGCACGGCGACGACCGCGCACAAGAGGATGAGCGACGACTTGACGTAGCCGAGGCCGAGCGTTCGATCGAAATAGTCGGAGGTCGTCGTCCCGACGGTCGTCGTGGCGACGACGACGGCCCAGTAGAAAGCGGCGTTGTAGCGTCTCGCTCTTACTTGAACGGCTACGGCAATGCCGAAGAACGCGAGGACGACGAGCGTGCTGACGGCGTATCCGAGCTCCAGCGTCATCGACAGCGCGTCACCGCCGGTCTCGCCGAGGGTCGTGGCGAGAATCTTGACGACCCAGAAGGCAAGGGTCGCCGGGGGCACCTTGCTCGGCGCGTCGCCGTCATCAGCGTGAGTACCCCGGTGAATCGGGCGATTCATGGCCGCGTTCTATAGCGAACGGGAGATCGGCGTGCGAATCCTCGCGCCGGCGGGCGCGATGGCGCCGCGTCGTTCGAGTGGCCGAGCTCAGGGCGTCAGTCGGTCGATGCCGGCCGAGCTTTTTTTCGCGGGCGCGCGTTGAAGGAATCGGCGCTCTCGAGCGAATAAACCTGCGGTGTACGATGCACGCCACACTCTCGCGATCGGTGAAACTGACGCGCCTCGGGCGGCGCCTCGTGGTCTGCGCGATCCTCGCCCTTCTGACTCGCAGGGCCCGAGTCGCCGCGAGCGCGGGGCCTGACGCCCCGGTCGTTCGGTCGCCCGACGCGAGGTCGATGTCCGCGGCGCCCGCATGGTTCGAGGGCGAAGGCGAGAAGGCAGAGAACGCCGTGAGGGGATCGGCGTGCGGCGTGCCGCTCGCTCACGTGGCGAGCGCGTTCGTCATCGAGGCGCCCGATTCGAACGCGACGACGGTGATCTACCTGATCTCGAAGCCCGTGACGTGCCTCGACCTCTCGTTCTCGGGTTGGGACCGCGCCATCACCAGCGGAGCCACGGTGCTGGAGCTCAAGGTCTTCGGCAAGACTCCCGGGAGCTTCGCCGTGGGCGTGGAACCTGCGACCTCGCGACGCGTAGCCGCTGTCGAGTGTACGAGAACCCTCGTCGGCCAGCGCACCGAGGGGGCGCAAGCGCGTGGGGGCTGGGTCGCCCTCGATACGCTCTCGCCGTCGGCCTCGGCGACCGGTCGCTTCGCCCTAGATTTCGACGGAAGTCAGCTGAGTGGGAAGTTCGACGCGGAGTTCTGTCCGGGCGGCCACGAGCCCTGATCGCGATCAGAGCGCACCACGCGGCGGTGGGGCCGCCAGGAGCCGGCGGAGCTCGGGCGCTCGGAAGCCGTTCGGAAAAGCAAGCATGTAGTCCCTCGCCGCGGTGCGCGCGCTCGCGACGTCGCCCGCGCGAAGCAGCCTCAACACCTCGAGGTAGGCTTGATCTTCCTCGTTCGTGGCCTCCGGCGACGCAGACGCCGTCGGCTTCGTCTGCAGCGTGCCTGATCGCAATGAAGGGGGCTTCGTGCGGGGCGGCGGCGCAAGGGTCACGGGCGTCTCGGCCTCCGCGCGCGGGCGCACTTCCTTCATCGCCGGCGCGGCGCTCGACGCTTCTTCACCGGCGTTTGGTTCCCACGTCGGCTCCCACGTCTCGCCTGCGGTGAGCTGCGCCGCGACGCCATCTCGCAGCCGCAGCGAGATCCGCCCCTGGTCGACGCCCACCCGGCGCGTGCGCTGGAAGGCCACGGTGACCGAGAACGTCGTCCCGATGTCGTTGATCTCGCCGTCTGGAAGGCCCACGACGACGAGGCGATCGCCCCCGTGGTGCTCGATTCGAATGTGCAGCGTTCCGCTCTCGAGATCGATCCGCTTCACGTCGTGATCGGTGTGCGTCGCCCAGCGGGCGCCGGGATCGGGCACGACCTCGACCAGGGGCTCCGACGGTTCATGGGGCCCGCGCGATCGCGCAGCAACCACGCAGAGAACGCCCGCACACGTCGCGCCGGCAAGGGCAAGCCCTAGCCACCGCCCCGCTTGCCTGGTCGACGCGGACCGATGGCGGTCGAGCGCGTGAAGCACGCGCCGCTTCAGCCTTCGCACGGAGACCTCGTCGATCGTGGGCTCGGGCAGCGCGCGGAGCCGCTCTGCCAGCGCTTCGAGATCGTGGGCCTCTCGAGCACACGAAGGGCAATGCTCGAGGTGACGGAGCAGGCGCGCGCGAGCCTCGGCACCGAGGCGCCCGTCTCGCGCCGCTTCGACCTTCCAGGCTCGAGAACACCCGGCCACCGTCACGGGCTCCCTCCGTAGTATTTGCGAAGGTCTCGCCGCGCGTGGTGCAGACGGGTCCATACGGTCCCGACGGGCACCTCGAGCGCGCGCGCGATCTCTTCGCAGCTGAAGCCCTCGACCTCGGCGAGGACGATGACCACGCGCTTCGCCTCGGAGAGCCGGGCGAGCCCCTTCTCGATATCCAGGGGATGGACTCGGGGAGTCATCCACGGGGTGGAGGTGGCCCCGCGGAGACGGAGGAGCGCGCGCCCGAAGCGCGCCAAGGTTCGCCGGCGCTCCTGGATGAGGCGCACCGCGATACCGAAGAGCCAGGGGCGCCCGCTCGCGCCGCGGTCGTCGTACGTCCGCGCCATCTTGACCGCTCGAACGAACGTCGATTGCACGATGTCTTCCGCGTCGCCGGCGCCCACGGCGCGCGTCGCGAATCGAAGGAGGGCCTGCACGTGGCGATCGTAGACGTCGCCCATGGCCTCGACGTCTCCCTCCGCCACCCGCCGTAGCGCGTCGGCGTCGGGCGAGGCGGACGCGATCGCAATGACGTTGCGACCCTGCCGGTCCTTCGCGTCGCGTTGCAGCGTGGACGCCTTCACGGCTCGGCCCAAGCGAATCCGACCGCGAGGCCCGCGCTCCAGGCGGGAAGGGCGGGCAGACCCGGATCGAGCCGGTAGCTCCGGCGAACACGATTGGGAGACAGCTCCGCGTCGACCTCGACCAGCGCGCGAAACGGCCGGGCATGGCCGAGCGCAGCCCGCAGGAACAGGGCCCCGCGGATGTCGGTGGTCGCGAGCGTATTCTCGCCGATCGCCACCGAATCGCTCTGGGTCTCCGCCACGAGGCGCGGGGATACGCCCGCGTCGAGGTCGCCGAGTCGGCACCGAAAGCGACGCGCGATCGTGAGACCGAGAGCCAGCGTCGCCATCTCGAGATCCGGTCCGGTGCCCCCCGCCCACTGAAACGATTCCCATCGGGCATCCGCGCCGAGACCCCAGGGCCCGACCTCGAGCTGCGCGAAGCCCGAAAGACCGACCGAGTAGTACGGACCGGGTCCCGCGAGCCGCGTTGCGGCCGAACCCCCGAGGTCGAACCCCAGCTTGGGCGAAGGCTCAGCCGCGGTCTCAGTCGTGGACGCAGACGCGGATGCGGATGCAGGCGCGGACGCGGACGCGGACGCAGGCGCGGGCGCAGGCGCAGGCGCAGGCGCAGGCGCAGGCGCAGGCGCAGCCGTTTCGATCGGCAGCTCGAACAAAGCACGGAGCGCGGAGGCCAGCGCGCCGGGGCTCTTGATCCGCCTCAGTGTGGAGCGTCCGTCGGCGAGCGTCGCCTCGAGGATCAGATCGTCGTCCACCGGCATGACAATCACGCGCGCCGAGCGATCGCTATCCGTCAGACTCGCCAGCTCCTCGCACGCGCGGCCGATCGCAGCGCTCCAGCGCAGGCTGGGCGCGCCATGCACGTCGACGCGACCGTCTTCGCATGCGCGCGGTTCAGCGCGCACGGGCCGTCCCGCCAGTGCGATCGCGATGGCGGCGCCACCCGCACGAGCCGGGCCCGCGTACCTCCGACCCCAGCCGCCCGCCCGATCGCCGTTCATCCCTCGGGTGTCTCTCCTCCGTCATCGACGATTCCGCCTCCGAAATCCAGGCGCCCGCGCTCCCGCCTGCCTGTTTTGGCCGAACGCCGGGAAAGCCTTCACGAAAAGCTTTGAAGGGTTCGGTGAGCTCGGAAGCCCGGGCACCGGCCAGGGCGGGAGCAGCCGCCCAGCGCTGGATTTACAACCCAATGCCGACGGCGCTCCGCAGCCGAAGTGAACCGCCGCGCTCACGTGAACGCGCTCATGTGAACGCGCGGTGGGCCGAAGACCGCCGGGAGCCAGCCCGCAGCCTGTTCGAGGACGCGCCTCACCCGATCGAGCCCGACTGGCGCACGGCCCAGGCGGCGAGCGCGTCTCGATGGTTCCAGACCCGCTGGAAAGCCTCGGCATAGCGGTCGACGACCGCGGCCGGCTGCGCGATGAGCGGGCACGATTGCGAAAAGAGCACGAAGGAGCCGTCGAGGAGGGCCTGCGACCTCGGATAACGCGAAGGCTCGTAGTTGGCGGCGAGGTCCGTGCCCCCGGGGCGGGGCCGTGGAAACCCGAGCGTCGCGTCCCGCTGCCGGAACAGCGTCTGCGCCGGGAGAGGGGCGGCTTGCCAGAGCACCACCTCGAGCCCCTCGGCAACCAGCGCGCGCATCGTTGCGTCGCGGAGCTGCCGGGGCGTCACCCCCAGACCGGCGCGCTCGGGGTCGAGGCGAACTCGAAACTTGTGGTGAACTGACGTCCGTCCAGGCACCGCTCGCGGAGGGTCGACCCCGGGCAACTCGCCGAGGGCGCGAGCGAGCCGCTCGGCGTTGCGCTGACATCGCTCGGTGAGCTCCGGGAGGCGCGCGAGCTGGGCGCGCGCGAAGGCGGCCGCCAGCTCGTTCCCCCGGTACATCGACCCGATGCGCTTCGAGTCGAGGACGCGGGCGCCGTCGAGGGGGCGCGCGGCGTCGCATCCTGCCGCCTCGGCGAGCCAGACGTCTTGCCCGAAGTTGCGGAGCGAGTTGGCCTCGCTGGCGACGGCTCCGTCGTTCGTGACGAAGAGTCCCCCTTCGCCTGCCGGGAGGTTCTTGCTCGACTGGAGCGAGAAGCCGCCCGCGTCGCCGAGCGCGCCCACACGGCGACCTTCGCACGTCGCGCCGTGAGCCTGCGCCGCGTCCTCGACGATCCGCAAGGAGTGACGTCGCGCGCAGGCGACGATCGCGGCCATGTCGGCTGCACATCCATGCATGTGGACCGGGAGGATCGCCCGCGTGTGGGCGGTGACGGCCCCGTCGATGGCCGCCGGATCGAGGCACCCCGTCGCGTCGTCGATGTCGACGAAGACCGGTATGGCCCCGACGTGCAAGACCGCCAGCGGCGTGGCCACGAAGCTGTACGCCGGCACGATGACCTCGTCGCCGGCGCGCACGCCCGTCGCGGCGAGCGCGATCGAGAGCGCGCTCGTCCCGCAGTGCGTGAGGAGGCAATAGCGAGCGCCGACGTAGCGCGCGAACTCCTCTTCGAGGGCCGTCGCCTCCGGCGCCTGCGCGCCGGAGAGGATGCCCCGGTCGAGCACGCGCGCGACGGCGCGGCGCTCGTCGTCGGTGACGATGGGCCAGGTGCCGTGCGGGTCCCCGGCCGGACCCCGTGGCAGCACCGGCGTCGCGCCGAAGAGCGCGAGGTCGGCGCTGCGGGCCGCCGCCCTCGACGCATTCACGGCGAAGGCTCGACGTGCGTCGCCGCGCCGTTCGTCCGGGGCACGGCCTTCCCGATCGAGGTCGTCGCGTGCGCGCGCGCCCACTCGAGCAAGAGCTTCTCCTGCTTGAAGAGATCGTGAACCGCGCTCTCGCCGGCCTGCGTGTAGGGGGCCTTGAAGAACATAGACAGCTGCCGCTGGATGCCGCGCTCTCCGCAGCGGCGAGCCACGTCGAGGAGCCGGACCAGGTCGACGACGAGCGGCGCGGCGAGCGCGGAATCCTGGCAGAGGAAGTTCACCTTGATCTGCATGGGAATGCCCGCGAAGCCGACGATGTCGATGTTGTCCCAGGCCTCCTTCGAATCGCCGCGTGGCTTGTAGTAGTGAATGTGCACTTGGTGGTTCTCGACGCGGTAGCCCACGATCGAGTCGAGAACGGCCGACTTGCTCAGCACCTTGGTCTTGTTCGACGAGGGCGCGTCGAGCACCTTGCCGTCGCCGTTGCCGAGGAAGTTCGTCGAGTACCAGCCTTCGATGAACAACCGACGCAGGCGGAACATCGCGGCCAGCGCCGTCTTCAGCAGCGTCTGACCCGTCTTGCCGTCCATGCCCGCGAACGGGTTGGCCATCTCGTTCGCGTGCGTGTCGAGGGCGGGAACGTTGGTCAAGCTGGGCGTGAAATTGCAGTAGGGGACCTGCAGCTCGTTCGCCGCGTAGAAGTACCGCATCGCGGGGGTGATCGCCGGGTCGCTCGCGTCGAGCCCGGCCTCGAACGCGCGCAGGTCCTGGTGCACGGGCTGCACATCGAGGAAGCCCTCGGTCGATGCGAGGTTGACCATCACGAGGCGGTCGAGCCCGTTGTCGCGCTTGAAGGCCTCGAGATCGTGCTTGATGGCCGCGATCTGTTCGCGGTGGGTCCGCGCGCGCACGACATTGTCGCCGGTGATGTTCGCGACGTAGGCGTTCGCGAAGACCGCCGGCCAGGGGCGGAGGCGCTCGAGCTCCGCGCGGACGCCCTCGAGCACGTGGGGCTGGAAGACGCGGTGATGCAGCGCGCCCTGGTAGCAATCCGCGAACTGCAGGTCCCATCCCCCGAAGACGAGACCCTCGAGCGGCGCGAAGTCGAGCAGGTCGGTGATCGCGTCGGCGATGCACGCGTCCGTTCGCTCCGTGACCATTCCGATCCGCGGCGCCAGGCCGCGCTTCATGAGCTCCACCCCCGCGACGAGCGTCGACGCGACCGCCCCGTTGATGCCTACGATCGCGACTCCGATCCGATTCATGACGGCTCCTGACTGAGTGGAGCTCCCTGGCCGGCCCGCGGCGCTGCCGCGTGCTCCCAGAGCAGCTGCTTCTGCGTATCGTCGACGATGCGAGGGAACTTGCCCTGCACGTTGCCTCGCGTGACCACCTCGAGGAACCGGCGCGCGCCCCCGCTCGCGAGGGGGACGACGAGCGCTGGCAGCAGCGCGACGACCCCTCGCCGGTGCTCGCGGTAGACGCGGTTCTGTTCGCACAGCCCAGCGTCGAACGCGTCGGCGAAGGCCCCGAGGTCGACGGGCTCGGCGCCCTTCTGAAACTCGACGAAGAGCGCGTAACGCGACTTCGCCGAGCCCTCGACGCCGACGTCTGCCGCGGCGCCAAAATCGACGGTCGTGCACGCGCACGAGCGCGCCGCGCTGGCCACGGCGCGCTCGATGTCGACATGCGTCGTCAGCTCCTGCGTGACCGAGAGGCAGCCGCCGAGCCGCCCGACGAACTCGATGCGCGGCGGAGCCACCGAAGAGAAGCGGACGATGTCGCCCAGCTCGTAGGCATACAGGCCGGACGCCGTGGTCACGACGATGGAATAAGGGCGTTCGCGCTCCACGCTCCAGAGCGGCACGCGCGCCGGGCTCGCCTCCTCGCGGGATTCGAGGGGGACGAACTCGAAGAAGACCCCCCGGTGCGGGAGCACGAGCATGCCGGGCGCGCCCGAGAAGTCGGACGCCGCGTAGACGCCCCCCTCGGTCGCGTTGTAGGTGTCGACGAGCGTCACGTCGTCGCGCCCGACCAGCCTGCGGATGACGGGGAGGTAAGGCGCAGCGGTCACGCCCCCGCCGAAGAGCACCCGGAGGTTCGGCCAGATCTCCGCGATCGTGCGGGCGGCGCGGCCCTGTCGCTTGGCGGTCGCGAGCACCTTCTCGAACAGGAGCGTGAACCAGCAGGTGGTGCCCGTGGCCGCGCGGACGTCGTGGTCGAGGTAGCGCTCGGCCATCATGCCGAGCTTCGCGTCGTAATCGGCGACGGCGCGCACGTCGTCTTCGGGCAGGTACACCGGGCGCGTGACGCGAGGCATCTTCGTGGCCATCAGCGCCGGGTTCGACGTCACGAACGAAGTCCCTTCGGGCTTCATCGTCGTGGGCGGGAACAGGCCCAGGGTGAAGCCCGAGAAGAGATCGCGATCGCCCGAGCGCTGCAGGTAGCGCATCACGGTGTCGGCGCCCGCCCGCTGCTGGAAGCGGATCTGCCGGTCGGTGATGGGCAAGAACTTGGACTTCCCGTGGTTCGAGCTGCCCGATGAGTTGCCGAAATAGCGTACGACCTCGGGGACGAGCACGTTGCGCTCGCCCTTCCGCATGCGGTCGATGCCCGCCGAGAAGGTATCGTAGTCGCCGATGGGGACCCGGCGGACGAAGCCGTCGTGGTCGCGAACGCCGTCGAAGTCATGCATCCGGCCGAACTCGGTGCCGCGCGCGTGGCGCAGCAGCGCGCCGAGGGTCGCCTCCTGCACCTCCTTGACGCGGCGGAGCGCGCCGTCCCAGTGGCCGACGCGGACGTGCGCGAGGGCGCCCACCGCGAGACCGAAGGCGCGCGGGTACGGGGAACGAACGAGGGTGCGGTCAGTCATGCCCGGGCCAGGATCCTCGGCGCGGCGTAGTCGGCGATCGCCATCACGGTCGAAATGGGGTTCACCGTGACCGAGCTCGGAAAGATGCTGGCGTCGCACACGAAGAGGTTCTCGAGCCCGTGCACCGCGAAGTCGGACCCGACGACGCCGACGCTCGCGTCGGACGACATCGCGTTGCCTCCCTGGGGGTGGGCCGAGCCGAACGAGAAGTGCCGGGTCGAGACCACGTGCTCGTCGATCGTATCGATCGCGCTCGCGGATTCGATGGTACGAAAGCGGTGCGTCGGCAAGATGAGGCGCCGGGCCCCGGCTGCGAAGAAGACTTCGGAGATCACCTTGAGCCCGCGCCGCAGGGCGGCCACGTCGTCGGGCGACGCCCGGAACCGCGTCTCCTCGTGACCCCAGAAGGGGCTCTGCACCACGCGGCCCGTCGGCCCCGTCGAGATGAGCGAGCCCGCGTACGCGAGGTGCCGCTGCCGGCGCATGAGCCGCTCGTGCTCGTCGAGCCACCCCGGCGTCGTCAGGGCCGCGCTCATCAGGGGGTTGTGGGTCGGCTCGATGATGAAGCCGTCGCCGGGGAGGAACCAGGTCATCTGGTCTGCGTCGTAGCCATCGAGGGGCTCGTCGAACTCCGCGACCATCATCGACCCGGCGTTGAACGAGACGCGCGAGCCGACGTTCTTGCGGATGCCGCTCCGCAGGAGGAGCGCGCTCGAGTTGATCGCGCCGCCCGCGACGACGAACTGCTTGGCCACGATCCGCGAGCGCTCGCCCCCGTGTCCGGTGCGGACGTGCACCGCGGCGGCGCGGCCCCGGCGTATCTCGATGCGGTCGACCTCGGTGTCGGCCAGGATCCGGGCGCCGTGGCGCTCGGCCCACGGGACGTAGGTCGCGAGGGCGCTTCGCTTGGTGTCGAAGGCGCACCCGATGTTGCAGTTGCCGCACCCGCGGCAGGCGCCGAGCGCCTTTCGCATCCGCCGGGGCGAGAGGCCGAGCGAGCGCGCCCCGGCGACGAAGCGTCGCGTGCTGCCCGAGTGAGTCGTGGGATCCGACTCGGCGGTCCCGAGCTCGCGCTCGATCGTGTCGTACGATCGCGCCATGGCCGCGGGGTCGAGCTCGGCGCCGAAGCTGCGCCAGGCCGGCAAGACGGCCTCCGGCGCGCGCATCATCACCATGTTCGACAGCGTCGTCGAGCCCCCGACGCACGTTCCCTGCAAGATGAACATGTCGAGGCCCGAGTTCATGTGGAGGCCCCCGTCCTTGTAGAGCCGCGGGATCATCTCGATCTCGCTGTCGTTCATCTGCGCGGCGCGCAGGTACGGCCCGCGCTCGATGACGACGACCGAGCGCCCCGCCTGCGCTGCCCGGCAGGCGATCACGCTGCCGCCCGCGCCGGAGCCGATGACGCAGACGTCGCAGGTCTCGGACGTCACGGCGCCACCGCCTGGGCTCCGTTAGGTCTTGCCTGGGCGAAGCGCACGCGTTGCGAGACCGGCACGTAGCTCATCGTGGCGTGCAGCCGCGCGTCGCCGTAGGCGCCCATGAGCACGAGGTACCGGACCTTCGCGCAGATGCCCCAGACGCCACGACCGTCGATGTACCGAGCTTCGACGAGACGCCTGCGCCGGTCAAGGGTCATGCGCGAGAGAGGCCTCTCCCCGCGGAGCAGCGGCGTCCACTCGACGAGCTGGAGCAACCCGCGGACGCGCCACGCGCGCTTCGAGCGGCCGCGGATGAGAAACCTCTCGACGTTGTCGGCCACGTCTTCGGGCGACAAGCCGCCCTCCCTCGACGGACCGGGCAAGACCGTGGGCGGGACGCTACCCGAGACGCCGGACGGGGCGCCGCACGCGACGCCGCACGCGACGGTCGGCAAGAGCGCCTCCGCGATTCGAGCGAGCGTGCGCCACTCTCCATCGGCGAGCACCCTCCCCGGCTGGGGCAACGGCAAGAGACGAAGCAAGAAGGACTGCAGCGTCACCCGAACCTCGAAACGATGTGGGCCGTCGTGGAGAACTGGTTGAGACCGCAGTAGGGAGCCGATCGATTGTTCGAGTTCATGATCGGGCGCGCGACGAGCATCAAGCCGGCTAGAAGTGTCGAAAAGTTGTCAGGGAGGCGACACTTGCAACGCTTCTTCTCCGCGCTGACGCGAATCGTTCATATCACGTCGCGCGCGGGGCGGGTCTGCATCGGCTCAGCGGCAGTTTTCGTAGCCGCGGCCCCTCCTGCTGAGGCCGACGACGGGCAGCCACCCCCCAGCGCACTCGCTCGACCCGCGCCGCCGACTCGAGGCTCTCCGAGGATCTCGCGCGACGCGAGCCGGGCGGCCAGCCGCTCTACGAAGGCGTCTACGGAGGCGTGGGGGGGCGCCATCTTCATGCAGTGGGGTGAGGCCGCGATCTTTCGCGTCGAGGTCGCGTACTCGCCGGACGCGGAATCGGCGAACCAGGGCTTTCCCCTGGGGATCTACGTATCCGACGGGTTGATGTTCTAGCCAAACCGAGCGACTGCGCGAGAGGCCGTGTAGGATGGCACGCCCCGCCGTCGCCGTTTCCAGGGCCCCCGGTCGTCGCGGGAAGAGAGACATTGGAGCCGCCCTCGACGCCACGGGATGCACGCCTCTTGTCACGTAATCGCTTGAACGCGTCGAGGCGCTCCGGGGAACTGGGGTGTGAGCCATGATGCTTCGCGGTCGCGTGGGTGACGCCTTGACGCGTTGCATCTGCGGAGGAACGACGTCGTTCGCGCTTCTGGCCGGCGCGCCGTGCGTCGCCCGGGCCGACGACGAGTGCGCCCGCGTCACCGCCGCGCCCGATCTGCCGCCGGCCTGGAGCAGCGCCCTTCACGACCTCACCGAGCAGCTCGCCGCGCTCGGGTCGACCCACTGCCACCCCCTCACGCTCACCCTCGAACCGGTCGACGGCGAGATGCGCCTCGTGGCCGTGGCCGACGACGGTCGGCGCGCGGAGCGCCGCGTCGCCCGGCCGTCCCTGCTGGTCCCCATCGCGCTCGGGCTCGCCATTTCGATCCCCGGCGAGCCGCCCGCAGGCGCGCCCGCTCCCGCACCGGGCGGCAACGCCGCTCCGCCTCCGGCGAGTGCCGTGCGAACCCTTCCTGCGTCGGCGCCCGCCGCGCCCGCCCCGGCCCCTTCCACCGTCGCGGCTCACTCCACAGAAGTCTGGCTCGGGCTCGCCCTCGGCGGTCGGTTCGGGGTCCCGAGCAGCGTCTCGATGCTCGACCTCGAGGCGCGCGCAGACCTCCGCGTCGACGAGTTGCTCCTGTTCGCATCGTTCCGGAACGTGTCCGTCGGCTTCGTCGCGAGCGAAGGCTTCGACGCGGACGCCTACCGGGAGAGCGCGATCAGCTTCGGCGTGGGCCACACGTTCTCGCTCGGTCCGTGCTGGCTCGACATCGCCGCCGCCCCGACGATCGTCACCATGCGCATCGGAAGAGATGGCCCCGGGCACGTTCGCGCGAACGACGTCGAGCTCAGGATCGGGGTCTCGGCGCGGTTGAGCGCGCGCCTCGCGCGAACGTGGCGCTTCACCCTCACGGCCGATACCGACCTCGTTCCCGATGCGCTTGTAAGCGCCGTCCGCGTCGACCCTCTCCCGGCCTTTCCCGCGTGGACGGCGGGGCTGCGTGTCGGCGCATCGGGGGCCGTGCTGTGACGTCCTTGCGAACACGGCCCCGCGATCGCGTGACGCGCACCGATCCCGAGTTGATCCGCGGCATCGCCGAGGGCGATCTCGTCTGCCTCGGAGACCTCTACGATCGCTACGCCGACGACGTCTGGCGCGCCGTCCGCCGGACGCTCGGCGACTCCGCCGACGTCGAAGACGTCGTTCACACGACGTTCATGAACCTGCCCCGCATCGCCCCGTCGTACGACGGGCGCGCCGAGTGCGCCGGCTGGCTCTATGGCATCGCCGTCCGTCACGCCCTGCGCCATGGCCGAGGGGCGAGCCGATTCCGGCGCATGCTGCAGACGCTCGCGCAGGTCGTGACGGCCCGGGCCGGGAGCGACCCCGAGCGAAGGGCGAGCCACCACGAAGATGCCGCGATCTTCGAGCGCGCCCTGGCGGGCCTGAGCGAGAAGAAGCGCGCGATCTTCGTGCTCCTCGAGCTCGAGGGGCTCTCCTCGGAGGAGGCAGCCAAGGCGCTCGAGATCCCGGCGGCCACCGTGCGGACGCGCCTTCTCCATGCGCGACGTGAGCTCCACGCGGCCCTCGAGCGCGCGACCCGCGAGGACAAGCCGTGAGGCCGCGCGATTGCGAACGCACCTGGGAAGGCGACGCCCTGCGCGAGGGTCGCCTCGGCAGCAAGGAGGCGGACTCGTTCGAACGCCATCGCCGCACGTGTTCGGCGTGCGCGGCGAGTCTCGTACGCGACGAGCGCCTCCGCGCGCTGGGCCGGCAGCTCCCGGAGGTGCAGCCCGCGCCGCTGGCGGTGCGCAGGGTTCGCGCGCGACTCTTGCGCGACGCCACGGTGGGGGTCGAGGCCGCGCGCTTTCGCTCGTGGCGATGGCTCGCGGCAACGGCGGCCGTCCTCGGCGTGCTGGGCGTCGGCGCCGGGGTTCGCTGGTCGCTCGGGCGATCGATGCCCGCGGCCGCGGTCGTCGCGTCTGCCGCGCCTTCGACCCAGGGTCCCTTCTCGGGGGCCGTCGCCGCCGGTCGAGGCGCCGTGTGGAGTCAAACGCGCGAGGAGTATCTCGAGCACGTCGAGCTCCGCGAGGGCATGATCCGCGTGCATGTCCGTCCGCAGGGGCCGGGGGAGCGCTTCTTGATCGTGATGCCAGACGGCGAGCTCGAGGTGCGCGGCACGACCTTCGAGGTCGCCGTCGCCCACGGAGCGACGTCGTCGGTGATCGTCGACGAGGGGACCGTCGAGCTCCGGGTGCGCGGCTCATCGCCGCAGCGCCTTGGCGCCGGCTCCGCCTGGACGCGAGCACCATCGCGGGAGGCCCCGGAGCATCAACCCGCCGAGACTCCTGCGCTGCCCCGGGAGGCCGCGCGTGCGCCGGTCGAGGCCGCCCGCGCGTCGACGTCCGTTGGCGCGCACCTCGACGACAGCGCGGCGTACGTCGACGCCATGCAGCTCTTTCGAGATGGGCGGTACGACGGGGCCGCAGCGACCTTCCGCGCGTTTGCGGCGGCGCACCCTGGCGCCGCGGTGGGCGAGGACGCGTCCTTCCTCGAAGCCGTCGCGCTGGCGAGGGCGGGGCGAACGGACGCCGCGGGCTTCGCCGCGGAGCGTCATCTCGAGAGCTTCCCGCGTTCGTTCCGGCGCAAGGAGGCTTCGCTCCTGGTGGCGCGAGCTGCGAGCCGCCGCGGCGACTGCGAGCGCGCCCGCGCCGTGCTCGCGCCCTGGTCCGCGTCCGGCAACGACAGCGAGATCCACGAGTCGCTCCGAGCGTGCGCTGCCGGCAGCTCGGGCGAATGAATCGGTGACTGCCAGGCCGCTTGCGTCGGCGTCGAGTGCCCTCGCGCTCTTCGCGTCGCCGACCCTGGTACGTTCAAAACCCCAGACCGGGAGCAACCCATGATCGCCGTTGAACCGAACCGCAGCGCCTTGCTCGTCATGGATCTTCAATCCGACATCGTCGGGGTGCTCGGCGAGAAGGCCGCCCTGGTGCTCGAGCGCACCGCGGGCGTGGTCGCCGCGGCCCGAAAGGCCCACCTGCCCGTCATTTACGTCGTGGTGGGTTTTCGGCCCGGCTACCCGGAGCTCAGTCCGCGCAACGCGACCTTCGCGGCGGTCTCCAAGAGCGGCCGCTTCGTCGTCGCGACCCCCGGCTCGGACATCGCGCCCGCGGTCCGTCCCGAAGAGGGGGACGTCGTCGTGGTGAAGCACCGGGTGAGCGCCTTCGCCGGCACGGACCTTGAGATGATCCTGCGCACCAATGGGGCCGAGACGCTCATCCTCCTCGGCATCGCAACGAGCGGAGTGATTCTCTCGACCGTGCGCCACGGCGCAGACGCTGATTACCGGCTCATCGTCGTCGAAGACTGCTGCGCCGACCGCGATCAAGAGGTGCATCGCGTGTTGATCGACAAGGTCCTCCCGCGGCAAGCGAACGTGCTCCCCGCCAGCGAAGTGACCGAAGCGATTCAGAAGGGCTGAGCTCCGGCGGAGTGCCGGATCGAACGCGGGCCGGGGAGGGGTCCGTCGCGTCGGCCCGCGCAGCGTCAGGCGCCAATCGAGGCGCACGCGGCGCCCGCTCATTCGCGTCCGAGGTTGCCGTGCGCGACTTCGTGCTTACCTTGGCGAGCGAGCGAGGCATGGTCGAGCGCATATTCCGGCGCTCCCGGCGCACGTCGTGAAACCTGTCGGCGCCCATGCAGGGCGAAATGAAATGGTTCTGACTGATGAGCAATGCGAACAAACGGATCGTGCTGGGCGTCGCCGTGGGCCTGTGGTTGGCTGCATCGGTGCTGGCCATATCCCTCGTTCACGAGCTGAATCGCCCCTTGCACGATGCCGGTGGCGTCGGGGGCCGCGTGGCTCCCTTCGTGATCGCCTTGCTGGCGGTCGGTTGGCTCGGGTTCACCTCGATCGGCGCCGGCTGGGGGCCGAGGGTCGTCCGGCAGTCGCAGGTCATCTACGCGAGGATGCGGCACCCGTGACAACGGGGATCGCATGGTAACCCCATGAATTCCGGGCCCTCGCTCCCCCCGTACCAGGGTTCGCCCGCGGTCGACGGCATCGCCATCGGGCGTGCCGCGATCTGGGGTAGCGATCCGGAGCCTCGCCGCGAGGCGGGCACGGCCGAAGAAGAGCGGTGTCGCCTCCTGCGCGCCCACAGGTGGGCGACGCGTGGCGTCGAGGAGCTCGTGCGAATCTTGCCGCTCGCGGAGGCCGAGCTCTTCTTGCCGGAGATCGCGATCCTCGAGGAGCTCGGTCCGCTCATGCTGGCGCAGGTCGACGCGGGAGCCTCCGCGGAGGATGCGGTCTGCGATGCCACGGCGCAGGTGTCGACGGACCTGCTGCTCGACGCGCGCGCGCGCCTGCTGGACGCGCTCGCCCACGATCACCGCTCGGTGCGGTCGCTGCTCGAGGGTCGCGACGGCGACCGCGTGCTCGTCACCGAAGCGCTCACGCCGTCGGTCGTCGCGTCGCTGCCGCCGCAGATCGTGGGGATCGTCGCCACGTCCGATGACGCCGCGGCGATCGGGAGCGAAGGCACCTCGCACGCCGTGGTCATCGCGCGCGGTCGGGCCATCCCGCTCGCCTTCTTGCCCGCGACCGTCGTCAACGGGATCGCCGACGACGACCCCGTGGTCCTCGACACGACCGGCAATGTCTCGTGGCTCTGGGTCGCTCCGAGCGAAGGGGTCGTGGTCGACGCTCGCCGACGCCAGGCGCGTTGGGTGCTCGGGCGCGCCGAAGAAGAGGCGGCGGTCGCCAGGTCTCCCGTCTCGCAGCTCGGTCTCGAGGTACGCGTCAGCCTCGGCTCCGTCTACGAGCGCGTCCCCTCGTCTGCCCAGGGCATCGGCCTGGTTCGCACCGAGGTGTTGTTCTTGGATCACACGTCGGCCCCGAGCGAGTTCGAGCAGCTCGCCACGCTACGCTCAATCGCGGGCAACGCGGGCAACCCCGTCGTCGTGGTGCGCCTCTTCGACGGGGGAGGCGACAAACCGCTCGCGTGGCTGCCTGCCCCCGCGCATGCGCCCTCGGCGCGCGGCGTATCGCTCTTGTTCATGCACCCCGACGTGCTGGCCGCTCAGCTCCGCGCGGTCGTGCGGGCGGCGGAGCAGGCGTCGATGCGTGTGCTCCTGCCGATGGTCACCTGCGCCGGTGACGTCGAGCGGATCCGCGCGCTCAGCGGCGGCAAGGTGCCCGTCGGCGCCATGATCGAGACGCCGGAAGCCGTGGATCAGATCGACGCGATCGCCGCCGCGGCCGACTTCATCTCCATCGGCACGAACGACCTCTCCGCCAGCGTGACCGGACAGGATCGCGCGCGCTCGAGCCTCTCGTTCGACGTTCGCATGCTGCGGATGGTCGAACGCGTCGTGGCGAGATCTCACGCGCACGACCGAAAGGTCAGTTGCTGCGGCGAGCTGGCCGCCGATCCCCGGGGCGCCCGCGTCCTCACCGGCCTGGGCGTCGACGCCATCTGTGTCTCCGTCGCCCACTACGCCAGGGTGAAGCTCTCCCTCCGAGACGCCACCCCCGACGACTGCCGCGACCAGGCCCAGGCCGCGATGAAGTACGGCTCGAAGTCGCTCTCATCGCTCTAATAGCTTGGAGCGGGCGGAGTTCGCGTCGTCGATGGCGGTTCCAACTGGACGATCATCGGCGCGCGACATGCTCCCCGAGTCGGACACGACGCTCGAAACCGGCTGACCGGCGACGCGCGCTACTCGTCGAGTGGAACCGGTGGTTGGCCGCGCGCCGTCATGACGAAGATGTGGTCGTCGTCGAATCGGTAAGGGATCCAGAGGTTGTGCCCGGCGACGCGCCGCACATAGGCGCGCCCCGGCGAGAACTCGGTCTCGTGATCGGCAGCGCCGGGCAACGCGCCGGTCTCCAGCGCGCTGATCGTTGCGAAAACCGCGCGGTATTCCCTGGTGCCTGCTCGAACTCCGAGCGTGTCCAGGCGGCGGCGGAACGTGGTGCTCAGCCGGGGGACTCGTCGGGCCACGGCGACTCTCCCGTCGCAATGCAGCGATCAAGCTGCTCGACGGTCAGCTCGATGTAGTCGCCACGCTCGAAGTCCTCGTCGGCTTGCCGAAGCTCCTCGGCGAGATCGGGCGGCACGGCGACGCGGTTCCTCGTGAGCACTCTGGCCGGCTGACCGGTTTGCGCCATGACCTGACCCTCCCATGCTCACGCCGGCTTGTCACGAAAACGGCGAGTGCCAGCTCGGCCGTTACCTCCAGCCGACGGTGATCGCGGACGTGAACGGGACCCATGCCTCCGCAACCCCTTGAATTTCTTGGGTCGGAAAGTCGAGTTGCGGGCCCGGGATCTGAACCTACGACTCCGGCAACCCCCCACCAAACCCGGGGGACACCCGGGATGGCTCTCAGACAGCATCCTCGATGAACGCCATCATCTGCCCCGGCGTGACGGTGGCCCCCGGCTCGACGAGAAAGCTCCGCACCGTCCCCGCGCTGCTCGCGGCGACGACGATCTCGGTCTTCATCGCCTCGATGATGACCACGGGATCGCCCGCCCTGACCGCGACGCCCACGTCGGCCGAGAGCTTCCACACGCTCCCTGCGATGGGGCTCGTGACCGCGGAGCACCCGTCGGGGACCGTCATTCGCTCGGCGGTGTCGGCCGCTGGCGGGACGGTCGTCGAGACCACGTCTTGGCCCGCGGCGCGCCAGCGCTCGCGCTCGGCTTCGAAGGCCGCTTGCCGGCCAGTCTTGAAGGCCGCGATCGACGGCGCGTTCGCGTCGAGCCACCTCTTGTAGGTGCTGTAGCGGAACGAGCTCTCGTCGATGCGCACATGCGTCTTGCCGTAGGGGAACGACTCGCGAAGACGCAGGAGCTCGGCGGCCGAGACGGGCTCGAAGCGGATCTCGTCGAAGAAGCGCAAGAGGTACGGCTTGCCGTCGCGGAAGTCTTCCGTCGAGCGATGCGTGTTCCACATCTGGATCGTGCGGCCCACGAACTGGTACCCGCCGGGGCCCTCCATTCCATAGACGCAGAGGTACGCGCCTCCGATCCCGACGGCGTTCTCGGGCGTCCATGTGCGCGCTGGGTTGTACTTCGTGGTCACGAGGCGGTGGCGCGGGTCGAGCGGCGTCGCCACGGGCGCGCCGAGGTACACGTCGCCGAGGCCGAGGACGATGTAGCTCGCGTCGAACACGATACGGCGAACATCGTCGACGCTCGGCAGGCCGTTGATCCGGCGAATGAACTCGATGTTGCTCGGACACCAGGGCGCGTCGGGGCGCACCGACCGCGTGTACTTCTCGATCGCGAGCAGCGTGGCCGGGTCTTCCCACGACAGCGGAAGGTGCACGACGCGCGTCGGGATCACGATCTCTTCGAGGCGCGGGAGATCGCGCTGGATGCCGTGAAGGAGCGCCAGGAGCTCGCGGGTGGAGAGGGTCCTGGGGTCGTAGTGGATCTGCAGCGACCGGATGCCGGGCGTGAGATCGAGGATCCCGTCGATCGCCAGGCGCTCGAGCGCCTGCATAAGCGCGTGCGCGCGCAGCCGGAGGCCGAGGTCGAGTACGGGCGGCCCGTATTCGACGAGCAGGTTGTCGTCGCCGTCGCGGCGGTACACGATGCGATCGTCGCCCCCCTCGGGGTTCGTATCGCCGAGGATAGGAGGCTGCCGCGACGAGGCCGTCGCGGCGGAGCTCGGCGCCGGCTGCACGGAGACCGCGGGCAAAGCGTCGTACCTGGACGTGTTCCGGCGAACGGCATCTTCGTCCGTGAGCGGGACGAAGCGCAGGCGATCGCCCGCCCTGAGCTGCCCCACCTTCCACAGCTCGGCGCGCGCGATGGTCACCGGACAGACGAAGCCGCCGAGGCTCGGCCCGTCGGGACCGAGGATGACCGGCATATCGCCCGTGTAGTCGATGGCGCCGACGGCGTAGGCGTTGTCGTGGATGTTCGAGGGGTGCAAGCCCGCCTCGCCGCCGTCGCGGCGCGCCCACTGGGGCCTCGGACCGATGAGGCGCACGCCGGTGCGGTCGGAGTTGTAGTGGACCTGCCAGGTCGCCCCGTAGAGCGCGTCGATGTCGCCCTCCGTGAAGAAGTCTGGAGCGCCGTGCGGGCCGTCGAGGACGCCGATCTCCCAGATGGCCGGATACGCCGGCAGCGTGGCCTGACGCAGGCTGAAGCCGAGCCCAACGGAGACCGCGCGATCCGCGGTGTTCGCGCCGTGCGTCTCGACGCGCAGCACGTCGCCCGCGCGGACCGTGCGGCCCCCGTGACCGCCGAAGCGGCCGAGCATGAACGTGGCCTTGGAGCCTAGGTACGAGGGCACGTCGAGGCCGCCGCGAACCGCGAGGTACGTGCGGCACCCGGGCCCATCGATGCCCCCGAGCTTCAGCTCTTGACTCGCCGACACGCGCACCGGCTCGAGGTACGGGACGGGCGCGCCGTCGAGGGTGGCCGTCATTCGCGCGCCAGCAAGCGCGACCACCGTGGGCGCGCGGAAGCGGAGCGTGGGTCCCATGAGCGTCATCTCGAGACCGGCGGCTCCGTCGGCGTTGCCGACGACGCCGTTCGCCGTGGCGAAGGCGAGGTCGTCCATCGGGCCTGACGGCGGCACGCCTACCGACCACCACCCGACGCGCCCGGGCAGGTCTTGCACCGTGGTCTGCGTGCCGCCGTCGACGACGTCGATCGCGCTCGACTCATAGGGCACCCCGGCGAGGAGGTTGGTGGACAGGTCGCCGCTCCGGAACGCCGGGTTCATCAGGATCTGCCTCAGGTACGCGAGGTTGGTCTCGACGCCTGCGATGCGCGTGCGCGAGAGCGCGCGGTCCATGGCGTCGAGCGCCTCGTCGCGGGTCGCGCCCCGGGTGATGACCTTCGCGAGCAGCGGGTCGTAGAAGGGCGTGACCTCGGTGCCCGGCTCGACCCACCCGTCGACCCGCGCTTCGGGATCGAAGCTCACTTCCATGAGCGTCCCGGTGCTCGGCTGGTAGTTCTTCGCCGGGTCTTCGGCATAGAGGCGCACCTCGATGGCGGCGCCGCTCGGGACGACCGGCGTGGGCGTCAGCGCGCCGCCGGCCTCGAGGATCATCCACTCGACGAGGTCGATGCCGGTGACCGACTCGGTGACGCCGTGCTCGACCTGCAGCCGCGTGTTCACTTCGAGGAAGTAGAAGTCTTGCGTCGCCGCATCGAGCACGAACTCGACGGTGCCCGCCGAGCGGTAGTTCACTGCCTTACCGAGGCGGAGCGCCGCGTCGAAGAGGCGCTCGCGGGTCGCCTGCGAGAGACCTGGCGCGGGCGTCTCTTCGATGACCTTCTGGTTGCGCCGCTGGACCGAGCAGTCTCGCTCGCCGAGAACGACGACGTCACCCTTGCCGTCGCCGAAGATCTGCACCTCGACGTGGCGCGCGCGCTCCACGAACTTCTCGAGGAACGCACCCGACTCGCCGAAGTTGGCTCTTCCGAGGCGCTCGACCGACTCGAAGGCGTCGGTGAGCTCGGCGGGGCTGCGGCACACGCGCAGGCCGATGCCGCCGCCGCCGGCGGTGCTCTTCAAGATGACGGGGTATCCGATGGACTTCGCGCGCTCGACCGCCGCCGCGGCGTTCGCGAGCAGCGGCGTTCCAGGCAAGAGGGGTACGCCGTGCGCCTCGGCGATCTCGCGCGCGCGGTGCTTGAGGCCGAACTCGCGCATCTGCTCTGCCGTCGGGCCGACGAAGCGGACCCCCGCGCGGTCGCAGGCGTCGGCGAACTCGGCCCGCTCGCTCAGGAATCCGTAGCCCGGGTGAATGGCCTGCGCGCCCGTCTTGCGCGCGACCTCGAGGATGGCGTCGGCCCGAAGGTAGCTGTCGGCGGGGCGGGGGCCGCCGACGCCGAACGCCTCGTCGGCCTCGCGCACGTGCCTCGCGAAGGCGTCGGCGTCCGAGTGCACGGCGACGCTCGCGATCCCCATCTTGCGGAGCGTCTTGAGGATTCGACAGGCGATCTCACCGCGGTTGGCGACGAGTACTTTGCGGAGCATCGGCCGTCAGGAGCCTTCCCAGACGATGACGCGAATGGGCGTGGGGTTGTAAGCGTTGCACGGGTTATTGAGCTGCGGGCAGTTCGAGATGAGGCACAGCACGTCGGTCTCGGCGCGCATCTCGACGTACTTGCCGCCGCCGGAGATGCCGTCGGCGAACGTGAGGCCCCCCTCGGGTGTCACGGGCACGTTCATGAAGAAGTTGATGTTCGGCGCCATGTCGCGCTTCGTCAGCGGGATGCCTGCGCGCGCGGCAGCGAGGAGAAAGCTGTCGCGGCAGCTGTGCATCGACTTCGTGTGGTGTCCGTAGCGCACCGTGTTGCTCTCCGACGAGCAGGCGCCGCCGATGGTGTCGTGGCGGCCGCAGGTGTCGGCCACGATCGTGAGCAACGGGTCCCCGTCGCCCGACAGGAGCCGCGAGCCCGTCGACAGGTACAGGCTGCCCTGGGCGCGGATCGTGTCGACCGCGCTGTAGCGGTTACGCGGATCGGCGGCGTCGAAGAAGAGGGTGTCGACGGCCTGGTTGCCGTCGAGGTCGACGATGCGAAAGATGCGGCCACGCTCGATGCGACCGAGCCAGGCCTCGCCTGCGAGCACGACCTCGCTTCGAAGGGCGCGGACCGGGTCGAGAGAGCTTTCGACGAGACTCATATCCGTCACGCTTTTACCTGCGGCTGCGTTGCTACCTGGGTGTCCGGGTCGACGGGACGTCTCACGCGAAATAGCGCTCGGTGTTCTCGAACGCGCGCTTCGTCTCTTCGCGTGAGACGCGGCACGGGTCGTCGGCCGGCGGCGGATCGCCTGCGACCACGACGAGTTCGACCGGGCGGGGGAGGTACGTCGGCGCCGGATCCAGCGCGTGGGGCACGGCGGCGAGCACGACAAGCACGTTCATCTCGGCGCGGAGCTCGACGTACGATCCGGGGCGCGAGTGGCCGGGCGCGAACGCAAAGCGCCCCTCCGCGTCGGCGGTCACCTTGCTGAAGAAGTTCACGCTGGGCACGATGTCTGCCTTGCCGAGGCCGTACTTGCCGAGCTCGACGAGGAAGTTGTCGCGCGCGTTGCGGTGAAAGTCGTTCCGGGCTTCCTGGTAGCGCTTGCGCCCGTACTTCGCGGCCACGAGCGAGGAGTCGGAGTGCCCGGTGAGCGTGTCGTGCCAGCCGCACGTGTCCGCCACCACCGAGCAGAGCACGCGCCCCATGTCCGACAGCAAGACGCGCCCCTGCGTGACGAAGGCGGTGTACTGCGCCTTGAGCGTGTCGGGCATGTTGTAGCGCTCGAGCGGGTCTTCGCGGTTGTAGAAGAGCGCGGCGACGTTCCCGCCTCCGAGCGAATCGGTGATCCGCAAGATCTGATGCCGTTTGAGGACGCCGGACCAGCCCCCGCCGGCCGCGAGGTCTTCTCGATAGATGAATCGCTCCGAAGACGCTGCCATGACCCTGTCCGTGGTTGATTGCGCGGCGCGTGCGATGCCGCTCGTGATTCAGAGTGGCGTCACTGAACGTCGTGATCGGGGTACTCGTGCCTGAACTTCGGGAGCGTCTCCACGGGCGCGGTTCGCTGCCCGTGGATCAGGCTCTCGAGGTGACGCTTGGTGGCCAGGAACGACTCGCAGAGGTACTGCCCGACTTCACGCGGTCGCGGGACGGGCACCTCGATGACCTCGAGCACGCGCCCCGGGTTCGGACCCAGTACGACGATTCGATCGGCCAGGTAAATGGCCTCGTCGAGGTCATGGGTCACGAAGACGATCGTGATGTCGACCTGCCGCCAGATCTGCATCAGGTACGACTGCATCTGCGCGCGGGTCTGGGCGTCGAGCGCGCCGAAGGGCTCATCCATGAGCAAGATGCGCGGATGATTGGCCAGCGCGCGCGCGATCGCGACGCGCTGCTTCATGCCCCCCGAGAGCTGGTGCGGGTAGGCGCCCGCGAAGCGTGACAGCCCTACGAGATCGATCCACTCGCGGGCCTGTTGCTTGGCCTTGAGCCCCGACATTCCGCCGACCTCGAGCCCGAAGGTGACATTGTCGAGCACGGTCCGCCAGGGGAAGAGGGTGTACCCCTGAAAGACCATGCCTCGGTCGCTGCCCGGTCCGCGGACCTCATGACCGTCGAGGAGCACGGCGCCCGAAGTCGGGCTATCGAGACCCGCGAGGATGCGAATCAAGGTCGACTTGCCGCATCCCGAGGCGCCGATGAGGCACACGAACTCGCGCTTGTGCGCCTTGAACGAGATGCGGTCGAGCGCGACGACGCGCCCTTGCTCCGCGTGGAACGTCCGCCCGAGCTCGGCCACTTCGAGCGAGACCGGCCTCTGATAGAGACGCTCGAACCGGGCGTGCACTTCGGGCGCTCGATCGAGGTGACTCGGGAGTGTCAGCTCGTCGGCGTGGGCGTCCGGTGCGCCGGTGGGGGTCAAGCCGGGGGTCAAGGGGTGTGCGGCTGAAGTCATGACCGTCTCCCCCTCACGCCGGTTGCGTCGTCGGACCTTCGGGCTCCGCCTTCTTGCCGCCGGCCAGCCGGCGGAAGAGCGCGGTCGCCGGCGTCTTGCTCTGCGCCGCGCGCCACGGGAAGAGCTTCGCGCCGATCTGCCCGAGGATCACGTCGCACCCGAGGCCGATGAACCCGATGATGAAGATCGCGGCGAAGACGTTCTGGTAGTTGCGGTAGCGCGCCTGCTGGTTGATGAAATACGAGATGCCCGACATCGTGCCAATGAGCTCCGCCACGATGAGGTAGGTCCACGCCCAACCGAGCAAGATGCGCATGTCGAGATAGAGATCGACGATGATGCCCGGCACGACCACCTTGAAGAGCAGCTGCGAGCGGTTCGCGCCCAGCGTCTGCGCCGCTTCGAGCAGCGACGGGTCGAGCTTGCGCGTGGTGTTCGCCACCACCAGCACCTGCTGGAAGAACGTTCCGATGAAGATGATCGCGATCTTGGGCCCGTCGTAAATGCCGAGCACGGCTACGGCCAGGGCGCCGAACGCGGGGGCCGGCAGGTAACGAAAGAACTCGAGGAACGGCTCCGAGAGCTTGGAGAAGAACGGGAACGTACCGCATAGGATGCCGATGGGCACGCCGAGGAGCGACGAGAGCGCGAACCCCCAGAAGATGACCTGGATGCTGTGCCAGAGGCTCTCGTGGAGCCACGGCTCGCTGGGGAGGCGAGGGGGCGTCTTGAAGGCGACGTAGAGCGCACGCGCGACCTCGTGCGGAGCCGGCAGATAGAGCGGGTTCGCCCGCGACCCCGTGGCAGAGGCTCGGCCTTCGGCGCGCGCGGTCCTGTTCTCGTCGGCGAAGACGTCGCACTCGACGAGCATCCCGGGCTCGAAATACGAGACCGAACCCGGGTTCTCGACCTTGACGAACGGGTGCCAGACGAACGGCACGTACGAGATGACGCTCCACGTGAGAAGCGGCAAGACGAACGAGAGTACGAAGAGGACGCTCCTCAGCCGCGGCGGGACATCTTTGCGAATGCCGATCAGGTGGTCGAGCTGGCCACTCCGGCGATGCGTTCCCGTAGGCCGAGGAGCGAGCGATGCCATGGGGACCTCCGCCGCTTACAGCGAGTCGACGATGCTCGAATCGATGTATTCGTCGATGGGCTGAGCGTCCTTGTAGACCTTGTTGGTGACGTTGAAGTCGTTGGCGACCTTGCTGGACCCGTAGAGCGAGTCGAGGCCGTCGCCCTTCTTGTAGTGAGCCTTGGCTTCGGCAAGCGAGAGGAAATACGTGCCTGGCATCGCGGCCTGGTACTCCTCGACCTTGGCGCCGGCCTTGGCGGCCATGATCGCCACCGCGTCGCCTTGCGTCTTCGGGTCGCGAACGTAGTCCGAGATTTTGTACCAGACCTTGACGAACTTGACCCAGTCTTCGTGCCGCGTCGCGAGGCTCGTCGGGCTGACGGCCACGGCGTCGTAGATGAGGCCCGGAACGTCGGCGCTGGTGAAGAGCGGCGTCGAGCCGGGGACGGCGGTGAGCGCCTGGCTCGCCACCGGGTACCAGGCGGCGATCGCGTCGACCTGCTTCGTGGTCAGCACTTGCGGCGTGTCGTTGGTCTTCGTTCCGACGATCGTCACCGTCTTCGGGTCGACACCATTTTTCTCGCAGCCCTTCAAGAAGAGAAGGTGCTCGACGAGTGTGGCCTCGAGGCCGATCTTCTTTCCCTTGAGATCCTTGAACGACTTGATGCCCGGCCGGCCGACGACCTTGTCGTTGCCATTGCTGTAGTCGGTGAGCAGGATCATCTTGCTCTTGGCGCCGCTCGCGCCGGTGACGAGCGCGTCGCCGTTGGTGACCATGACCGCGTCGGCCTTGCCTGCGGAGAAGTTGTCGAGCGTCGCGCCGTAGTCGGCCCAAGAGAACTCGACGTCGATGCCGGCCTCCTTGAACCAACCCTTCTGAATGCCCACTTCGAACGCGGTCCAACCGGGCCAGTCGCTGTACGCCACCCTCAGCGGGGTCTTTGCGGGCGCCGGCGTCGGAGCCGACATTGCGGCGCTGGCGCTCATGGCCGGTGCTGCCGGCGCCGCTGAAGTCGAATCGGGGCTGTCTTTGCTACAGCCGAATAACGCGAAGACGAACGCGAACGGAACCAGGAATCTTGCCATCGCCGATGTATGGCCCGGCGCAAGTTTCGGTCGCGTTTCGTCTGGTTTGCGCTTCGGCAATAGCGCGCGATTGCAGCCTTGCCGCCGCTGCCCGACGCTGAGCGCGACCAGCAGCTACCCCGAAATAGCGTTTTGTCGGCTGAGGAAACCGCGCCACCCGCCGTGCTGCGAAATGTCGGTCGCGTCGGCCACGGCGTCGCTCTCGCAGAGGAACCCTTGCGCGAAGGTGCCACCTTCGAGCTCGATCGTCCCGATGCACAGCGGGCGCGCGATCGCGCTGACGAAGGCGCCGAACGATCGGGTGTCGAGCGACCAGATCTCGACCTCGATGGGCACGCCGCCTTCGCGCACGCGAACGAGCCCCGGTTTGGGAGGTACGGTCCCGCGGAGCGCGTAGAGGCGGTAGCGCGGCGCGGTCACCGTGGCGCGAACGAGCGTTCCGCCGAGCCCCACGAGCTGGTGATTCAACGGCTGGCCGCTCAGGTGAGCGCCGACGACCACCACGGCGTGCCGTGCGGAGGCGGCGATGCCGGCCGAGGTCGTGTCGGATTGCACGAGCGCGTGTCCGGTGGCGCCCATCGTGCCGCCGAGCTTGCGGTGATGCGCGCGCGCGGCGGCGGCGAGCGTCGCGTCGCTGCCCCTCGGCCCGATGAGCTGCACGCCCGAGGGCATGCCGTCGGCTCGGAACCCGTTCGGCACGGCGATCGCCGCGAGGTCCATGAGGTTGCCGAACGTCGTGTACACGCCGAGATTCGAGTTGAGAGCGCGCGGGTTGGCGAGGACCTCGTCGACGCGATAGATCGTCGGCGTCGTTGGGACGAGCATGGCGTCGATGGTGCGCCACGTGGCCTCGGCAGATTGCCGGAGCGCGTGGAGGCGGTAGCTGGCCTCGAAGACGTCGCGCGCTGACACCCTCCTGGCGTCGGCGATGATGTCACGAACGACCGGAACGAGCGCGTCGGGGTCGCGCTCGAGGAGCTCGCCGCCGGCGAAGAGCCGCTCGGCCACCCACGCCCCGCCGTAGAGCATCTCGCCGGCACCTCGAAACGGTCCGAGATCGACGTCGACGAGGGTGCAGCCCAGGGCCCGGAATCGCTCGATCGCTGCATCGAACATCGCACGCGCCTGCTCGTCGCCGTGGAAGACGAGCTGCTCGCGCGAGGGCACGCCTATGCGCCACGGCCCCTTCGACGCCGTGGGATCGAACTCGATGGCCTGCGCGTCGCTGCGCGAGAACGGATCGAGCGCGTCCCATTGCTTGGCGACGTTGGCCACGGCGCACGCGTCTTCGACGGTGAGCGAGAACACGGTCACGCAGTCGAACGAGCGGCACGCGGGCACGACGCCGCGCGTGCTCAGCGCGCCGCGCGTGGGCTTGAGGCCGACCACGTTGTTGAAGCCCGCGGGCACGCGCCCCGAGCCGGCGGTGTCGGTGCCGAGGGCGAAGCTCACCTGGCCGGCGGCCACCGCGACGCCGGAGCCGGAGCTCGAGCCTCCGGGGATCATGGCCGCGTTGAAGGGGTTCGTTGGAGTCCCATAGGGCGAGCGAGCGCCCACGAGGCCTGTTGCGAGCTGGTCGAGGTTCAGCTTGCCGATGAAGATCGCGCCGGCGTCGATCAGGCGCTGCACGACAGGAGCCGACGCAGGCGGCGTGTACGCGAGCGCCGGACAGGCGACCGTCGTCGGCACTCCGGCGACGTCGATGTTGTCCTTGACGGCGAAGGGGATTCCGAGGAGCGCGGCCGGTTGACCCGACGCGGCTCGCGCGAGCATGCGATCGACGCCTGCGTGAAGATCGCTGGCGCCGACGCGGTGGAGCCACACGTGCTGGATACGCTCGCGATCGCGATCGATGCGGGCCACGACCTCGTCGACGACGTCGTGCGGCGTGCACGTGCCGGCGCGGTAGGCCGCGCGGAGCGGCTCGAACGCGAGAGAGAGCTCAGCGAGCGACATGCCCTCGTCACTAGCAAGGGACTCGGCGGCTTCGCCACAAAAGACAATCGGGGCGCCGCGAATGCGGCGCCCCGATCGGGACTTGCGATTGTTTCGAGACTACTTCGTCGCGATGATCGCGCCGAGGGTGGTCGTGAAGAGCGTCTTCTCCAGGTTGCCTGGCGTCAACGAGGGGAACATCGGGTTATTCGAGATGTCGATGCGATTGTCGAGCATGAGCGTCAGGTGGCTCGCCACGACGTACGAGAGCGTGAGCGTTCCCGACTCGACGCCGGCCGATCCGCCCTTGCCATCGCTCGGCACGATACCGCCGTGATTGTCCCCGAAGTATTCGCCGCGAAGGGCGATCGCGAAGGGGTCGGCCACGACGTACTTGATGCCGAGGTTCACGCCGTACCACGACTCTGATTGCGTGCTGCCGCCGAAGTTGGACTCGTTGTCGAAGTCACCGTTGAGCGCGAAGCTCAGCGTCGACGTCGGGTTGTAGTCGACGACGAGGTCGATGATCTCGCGCCAGTTGCTGTCCGCGCCCGGGATCGTGGCGGCGCCGGCCGTGCCCGCCGCGGGAGCGAAGTCAGTCTGCTCCGGACCCGCCGCGCCGCCGACGTAGAAGATCAAGCTGTCCATCGGCTTCAGCATCAGCTGGCCGCCGAACGTCTTGCTGGTGTTGTTGTCGATGGTGTTGTTCCAGCCGTTCGCCGCGAACAGCTTGAGATCGACCATCGACGAGGCCGCGTAGTCGAAGCGGAGCCCGGTGAAGAACACCGGCTGGTTGAGCTGGAAGAGCAGGCTTCGCGTGTAGAAGAAGTTGAGCTGCGAGTCGGGGACCTCCGAGCCGAACGGCTGATCCCACTTGCCGAGGTCGAACGTGATCTGGTCGGTCGCCTTGAGCGTGGCGTAGGCCTGACGAACGTTCTGCATGCCGAACGAGTTGTCGGCTGTGCCATTGGTGACGGCCGGAACGTTGTAGAGGAGAGCCTCCGGCCCGAAACGAAGGCTGACCGTGCCGCCGACGCTGTCAGACGAGTACGCCGCGTTGACGCCGATCTGGTTGAGCGCGAAGCCCTGCACCTGGTCGTAGGCGCGAACGGGCAGGCCGACGAGGAACTGGGGCTTCGGCGTGTTCCAGTTGACGTTTCCGTAGGCATCCACGAAGGCATCGGCCGAGAACTTGTCCCACCAGTTGCCGGCAGGGGCGGCGGCGGGAGCCGCCGGCGCGGCCGGAGGCGCAGCGGCAGCAGGAGGCGGCTCCGGGGGAGGAGCCGGCGCAGGAGCCGGAGCCACCGGTGCGACGACGACCGCCGGAGCGGTCACGGTCGGTACAGGCGCGGCGGGGGGCGGGGGC
>CALFNG010000052.1 GCA_937902985.1 uncultured Myxococcales bacterium | reverse complement strand
CGCTCCCGAGGAGCAGGCCCACGCCGCCGGCGACCGCCGGACCGGCCGCGCGCGGGGTCGCCCTGCGAACGAGAAGCTCCACGTCGGCGCCGATCAGGTCGGTCAGCGCGCGCGCGAAGGCGCCGGGCCGAACCTGCCGCTCGGCCCACCGGCGCACGTCCCGGAGCGCGAACACGCTCGACCCCGGGATCGCTTCGAGCGACCTCCACGGGAACGGCTGGATGGCTTCGGGCGGCATGTTATCTCGTGGCGCTGCGCGGCGTCTGGCGCTGCGCGTGGGCGCGCGGGAGCCGCGCGAGTCACGGCGGCCGAGGGACGGTGAGGGCGGGTGAAGGTGCGGAGCCGGTCGACTCTCCCCCGCCGGTCCGTCGCGCAAGAGACGCCCGGGCGCAAATCGCATAAACTCGCCCACCATGTCACGGACGCCGCCCCGCCAGACTCGCTCGCGCACTGCGCTGCTCCTCTCGCTGGGGTGGCTCGTTCCGGCCGTCGCGCTGGCGCCGCTCCTCGCCTGGGGCGACGGCGCGAAGAAGCCGGTCGACGCCGCGACCGCCGCGTCGAACCGGGAGTACGCGAACGACTGCGCCCAGGGCAACATCCGGTACGCCGCCCACGATTTCGACGGAGCGATCGCCCTTTATCGAAAGGCCGTCGAGCTCGCGCCGCGGCAGGCGACCGGTCACTATTTCCTGGGAGAGGCGCAGCTGGCCGCCGGGAACCTCACCGAGGCCGAGGCCTCGTGGGGCCGCGCTCTCGAGGCGAGCGACAGGGATCCCTCGCTCCACGCGCGCGTCCTCTTCGTCCTCGCCGACCTCAAGGAGCGCCAGCGAAAGTGGGACGACGCGAAGACGGCTTGGCAGGCCTACCTCGACTGGGCCGACAAGCACCCGAACGCCAGCGCGTTTCCGACGAGCGCGCTCTCGCGTCAACAGATTCTCGACGCCGTCATCAAGCAAGACAAACAGGACGAGGTCGTGCGGCAACGCATCGCCGCGAACCTCGACGGCGGCGTCTTCAGCGATCCGTCGAAGTCGCCGCCGGCGTCGAAATAGACGCGGCCCACTCGGCAGCGAAGTTCTGCAGCGCCGGCCCCACCGCCGCGCCCTCCCAGGCGATCGCGTGCAACGCCGCGAGCAGCGGCAACGGCGCGACCGCTCGCTCCCGGGCGAAGCGCCACGCCGTCGCGATGGCCGGGTAGCCCTCGGTGAGCTCGCCGGCGGCCAGCATCTCGGCCGCGACCTCCCGCGCCGGTCGCCCCTTGCCCACCCGCTCGCCGAACGCGCGGTTCCGGCCCGCCGCGGCCGTCACGTGAAGATCGCCGACGCCCGCCGGCCCGTACACGGTCTCTGCGCGCCCGCCCGCGGCGATCACCAGCGCTCGCATCTCGACGATCGATTGCGTGAACGCCGCCGCGCGCGCGTTGTGCGCGTCGGCTCCGACGAACCCGTCCCAGAGGCCGAGGCCGGTCGCGTACGCGTTCTTGAGCGCCGAGCAGAGCTCCGCGCCCGCGAGGTCGTTGCTCGTGCTCACCACGAGCCCCTCGCCCTCGAGCGCGCGCGCGCAGAAGACCTCGTCTCCCGCGGGGGGCGCGCGGCCGGCGCTGCGGGCCGGGCCGGCGAACGACATCCACGTGAGCACGCCCCGCGCGACCTCCATGGCCTTCGCGGGCCCGGCGGCGTGCACGAAGCGCACGGCGCGGCCGAGGTGCTCCGACACGACCACGTCGATCCGGTCCATTCGCCCCGTCGACTTCGATTCGAGCAGCCCCTTCGACACGCTGAGGACCGGCACGTCGGGCAGGTGGTCCGCGGCCCGGGTCATCACGGGGAGCGCGCCCTCGGAGTTCACTGCGTGGATCACGAGCTCGGCCCCGCCGAGCGCTTCGCTCAGGCGCGCGGCCCGAAAGAGGACGATTCCGTCGAGAGTTTGCTTGAGGCGCGGGTGCGGTTCGCCCCGCTCGCAGGGGTCGAGCATCGCGTCGTCGAGCCACGTGCCCCAGAGGTGCACGTCGTGCCCGCGCCGCCGGGCGACGCACGCCATCGCGCTGCCCATGTACCCCGCACCGAGAACGGTGATGCGCATGTCGTCGCGCAGAATAGCCGCTCTCGCCCGGTGCCGTCTCCGGTCTCGTCGGGCGGGCCGTAGGTTGGACCGTAGGCTTGGTCGTCGGTGGTCGTCGGTGGTCGTCGGTGGTCGTCGGTGCTCGTCGGTGCTCGTCGGCGGTCGCTGGCCGCGCCTCGTCGCCCGGCGCGTCTGTCGCGCTGGCGGCTCGCTGTAGTACGTTGGCGGGTGCCTTGCGCAACATCGTGTTCCGGTTCGACGGGTCGCCCGCCTTCGCGCGCGCCCTCCGCGAAGGGGACCAGGAGCTCGCCCTCCCGAGGGGTGAGACCGTGGCCGAGGGCGAATGGGTGCTCGCGATGTTCGAGGTGGTCGGCGAGCGCGACAGGCGCCGCGCCACGGCCTCGGCGGCGCGCGCTCTCCTCCGCGGCCCCGGCACGCCCGTGCTCGCGTTCGACCGCAGGGACTGGGAGCGCCTCGTCGACTTCGCGGAAGCCGGGAGCGTCCGCATGTTGGCGGCGTCGAAGGTCGTGGCGGAGCCGGTGCGCCCTGCGATGGGGTCGGGCGCGGCCCGGATGCCCGCGTCTCCGGGCACGCTCGGGGGAGCGACGGCGCCGCTCGCGCCGTACGCGCGCGTCCTCCTCGTGGACGACGAGCCCGAGGTCCGCGAGCTCGTGGGCGCGATGCTCGAAGCCGTGGGACTCGTCGTGGACTCGGCCGGAAGCGCCGAAGCGGCGCTCGATCGCCTCCGCGGCGGCGAGTTCGATCTGGTCGTGCTCGACTGGAACCTCCCGGGGATGGACGGGCTCGAGCTCTGTCGAGTGCTCCGCAAGGACCCGGCGCACGCGATGCTGCCGATCCTCTTTCTGTCCGGGCGCACGGCGTCTCAAGACGTGGTCGACGCCTTCGCCGCGGGGGCTGACGACTACGTGACGAAGCCCTTTCGCGCGCCCGAGCTCGGGGCGCGAATCTTCGGGCTGCTGCGCCGCGCACGGATGGTGCCGGCGAGTCCGGCATGAGCGCGGGCCGTTTCATCGCGGTCGGAGCGGGGCGAGGCGGCGTCGGCAAGAGCCTGGTCGCGGTCAACCTCGCGGTGTACTTCGCGCAGCTGGGCAAGACCGTCGTGCTCGTCGACGCCGACGCCGGCGGGTCGAACCTCCATGCTCATTTCGGCCTCGCGGCTGGTCGCATCGAGCCCGACGTGACCCACCGGGGCACCGACGCGCTCCGCGCCGCGCTCGCGCCGACGAGCGTGCCGGGCCTCTGGCTCTTGCCCGCCGCGCACGACGCCGTCATGCCCGGGCTGACCCTCCGCGCCGGGCGCAAGTCGCGCTGGCTGAAGGCCCTGCGCGCTCTCGACGCCGAGTACCTCGTGGTCGACGTCGGTCCCGGCCACGGCGACCTCGCGCTCGACCTGATGCTCGCGGCCGACGTGCCCATCGCGGTCACGGTGCCCGAGCCTCCGGCCATCGAGACCACGTACCGCTTCCTGCGCGCCGCGTTCCGTCATCGGCTCCGCCGCTCGCTCGTCCGCGACAAGCTGCGGCTGTCGATCCTCGATCGGGCGCTGGCCGACATCGGCATGCTGCCGCCGCCGATCGAGCTCGTTCAAAGGCTCGCCCGGACCGACAAGACCGTCGCCGAGATCGCGTGGGCCGAGGCGCAGGCGATGCGCGTGCAGCTCGTGGTCAACCAGACCCGCGTGCGAACCGACACCGAGCTCGGGGCGTGGATGAGCGGGCTCGTGTCGCGGCACTTCGGCGTAGCTCTCGACGAGCTCGGGCACGTCGAGCACGACGACACGGTATGGCTGACCGTGAGGCGCAACAAGCCGCTGCTCGTCGACAGCCCCGCCAGCAAGAGCGCCCGGAACATCGAGCGCATCGCGCGCCGCGTCCTGGCGCTCACGACCTCGAAGGTCGAGCGGGGACCGTCGGTCTCGATCCCGATCGACGACCCGACCCTCTACTCCGTCCTCGGCGTGACGCGCTCGGCGAGCGACGAAGAGATCCGGCGCGCTTACAAGCGGCAGCGCGAGATCTACGCGTCGGGTGGCCTCGCGACCGTCTCGCTCCTCGACGGCCCGGCCCTCGGCGTCGCCCAGCGCAAGCTCGACGAGGCCTACGAGACGCTGCTCGACCTCGTGCGCCGGCGGGCCTACGACCTCTCCACGTTCCCCGAGCCCGAGCCCGAGGTCTACTCGGCGCGCGCGACGCGGCCGGCGCTCGACGCCGAGCAGCTCATGCTGCAAGAAGAGCTTCAGCGCGAGATCGGCCCCGAGACCGAGTTCACCGGCTCGCTCCTCCGCAAAGTGCGCGAGTCGCAGGGCATCGAGCTGGTCGAGATCAGCGCCAGGACCAAGATCGCGCGCGCGCACCTGCAGGCGATCGAAGAAGAGCGCTTCGAAGATCTGCCCGCGATCGTGTACACGCGCGGCTTCCTGGTCGAGCTCGCGAAGCACCTGCGCGTCGATCCGCTCCACGTGCAAAAGACGTATTTGCGGCGCATGCGAGAAGAGATGGCGGCGCGAGGCAAGGAGCTCGCGTGAGCGACGCGCTCTTCGGCGCGTTGCTCTTCGTGGTCGCCCTCGTCCCCCGCGCCGCAGTGAGCCTCGCGTGGTCCGGCGAGCCGGTGTGGGACGGGCACTACTACGACTTCGGCGCGCGCCGCATCGCCGCGGGCTTCGGGTACTCCGACGACCGGGCCGTGGCCGGCGCCCTGGTGTGGCACCCGTGGTGTCACTACCCCGTCGGCTACAGCGGCTTCCTCGCGGCCTTCTATCGCGTGCTCGGCGCCAGCCACGCCGTGGCGTCGGTGGCCAACGCGCTCACGGGCGCGGCGCTCGCCGTCGTCACATGGGGCCTGGCGCGCCACGCGCTCTCGCCGGCGCGCGCGCGGGCCGCCGGTCTCCTCGTGGCGCTTCACCCGGGGATGATTCTCTACGCGGCGCTCGTGATGACCGAGCCCCTCGCGGCGCTCCTCACGCTCGCGGCGTTCTGGCTGGCGGTCCGCGATCGGCGGCCCGCGCGGGGGCTCGTGGCCGGCGCGCTCATGCTCGGCGTCGCGGCGCTCGTACGCCCCCAGGCGCTCCTCTGCGCTCCGTTCCTGGGCGCCTTCGCAGGCATCGCCGGCGGCTCCGCCCGCCCGGCGCCCGTGGCCGTCGCGAGCGACGCTCCGAGGAGCGGGC